>DASTGH010000765.1:0-5281 GCA_035719345.1 Anaeromyxobacteraceae bacterium | reverse complement strand
GCGCGCCGTCTGCCGCCGCGCCGAGCGGCGCGTGGTCGCGCTCCACCGGCGCGAGCCCGTCGACGCGGAGCTGCTCGCCTTCCTGAACAGGCTCTCGGACTTCCTGTTCGTCGCCGCGCGGATCGCCAACCACCGCGCCGGCGCCGCGGAGATCGCGTGGGACCCGCACGCGCGCGGGTGACGAAGGTGGCGCTCGTCACCGGCGCGGCGGTGCGCGTCGGACGGGCCATCGCCGAGGACCTCGCGCGCGCCGGGTGGGCGGTCGCGGCGCATCACCTCGCCCACCCTCCGCCGCGCGGGCTCGCGGCCTTCCGGGCCGACCTCGCCGACCCGGACGGCCCGGCGGCGCTGGCGCGCGCCTTCGGCGGGCGCTTCCGCCGCCTCGACCTCCTGGTCTGCTCCGCCGCCGGCTTCGAGGCGCGGCCGCTGGAGGAGACCGACGCGGCCGCGTTCGACCGCCAGATGGACCTCAACGCGCGTGCTCCGCTCCTGCTGGCGCGGGCGCTCCTCCCCCTCCTGCGGCGCTCCGGCGGCTCCGTCGTGAACATCGCCGACGTCGGGGGTGGGCTCGTGCCCTGGAAGGGGTACGCGGCCTACTGCGCGAGCAAGGCGGCGCTCGTGCGCATCACCGAGTGCCTGGCGCTCGAGCTGGCGCCCGCCGTCCGGGTGAACGCCGTGGCGCCGGGGAGCGTGCTCTGGCCGGAGCGCTACTCCGCCCGGCAGCGGCGCGAGCTGGCGCGCCGCATCCCGCTCGGCCGCTCCGGCACGCCCGCGGACGTGTGCGCCGCGGTCCGTTACCTCGCCGACGCGGAATTCGTCACCGGCGCGGTCCTTCCCGTGGACGGGGGACGGCACCTGGCGGGCCGCATCGGTTGAACCTCCCGTCCAGGGCTGTTACATAGTGGACCGTAGTACTCTTTCTTTCGGAGAAGGCATGGACACGACCGTAGCTTCTGCCCCCCGCGCTGCGCTCGCCCCCGAGGCGCTCGCCGCTCCGCTGTCCCTGACCGCCAAGGCGGTCGAGATGGTCCGCGACGCGATGACGCGCGAGAACCTCGACGGCTACGGGATCCGCATCGGCGTCGTCGGCGGCGGCTGCTCGGGCTTCCAGTACTCGATGGACTTCGAGAACGCGGAGCGCGACGGCGACAGCATCTACCAGCAGGACGGCATCAAGCTCTTCGTCGATCCGATGAGCTCGATGTACCTGCAGGGCGTCACCGTCGACTACGTGGTCGGGCTGCAGGGCGCGGGGTTCAAGTTCGTGAACCCGAACGCCCGCAACACCTGCGGCTGCGGGCAGTCGTTCAGCTACTAGCCGCCCCGCCCTCTCCGCTTCCCCGGGGGGCGCCTGCCCCCCGCCGGTGCGTTGATGCTGGTCGTCCGCCACGCCGTCGTCGGGCCGTTCGCCGAGAACACCTACGTCGTCGGCGACAGCGAGGCGGGCGACGCGTTGCTCGTCGATCCCGGCGGAGAGACGGACCGCGTGCTCGGGCTGCTCGAGCCGGGCGGGCTCGCCGTCCGCCGCATCTTCCTGACCCACGGGCACATCGATCACGTCGCGGGCTGCGCCGAGGCGGCCCGGCGCACGGGCGCGCCGTCCCAGATCCACCGCGCCGACGCGGAGTGGCTGGCGGCGGTGCCGCAGCAGGCGGAGATGTTCGGGTTCGAGGACGCCGGCGCGGCTCCGACCGCCGACCGCTTCCACGACGACGGGGAGTCCTTCCTCGTCGGGCGCCACCGGGCGCGCGTGGTGCACACGCCCGGGCACACCCGCGGCGGAGCCTGCCTCTTCTTCGAGGACGACCGGGTCCTCTTCTCCGGCGACACGCTCTTCGCCGGGTCGGTCGGCCGCACCGACCTCCCCGGCGGCGACTTCGAGGCGCTGGCCCGCTCCATCGTCGATCGGATCTTCCCGCTCGGCGACGACGTCCGGTTCTTCCCCGGCCACGGCCCGTCGGCGCTCCTCGGCGACGAGCGGCGGACGAACCCGTTCGTGGGCGAGGCCTCGCGCCGCGGCCGGTTCCCCTGAGCGACGACGGTGCCGCGGCTCCGAATCGCCGCTTGACCCTGCGGCGGCGCGCCCGAGAATGGCCGCAGCCGCGTGCGCGCCCGCGTCCAGGCACTCTTCGGCGCTGCGAGCGCCTTCCTCGACCGGTCCCGGCGGCTGCGCGCCGTCGACCTGGCGCTGCTCGTCGCGGTGGGCGGCGCCGCGCTCGGCATCGTGCACCTGGCGAAGGACTGGACCGGCGCCTACCGGCCGGCCATCGAGATCGACCTCTCGCTGGCAGCACTCCCCGGATACACGCTCCTCTCCCTCTCGCGCGGGCTCATCGCCTACGCGCTCTCGCTCGGCTTCACCCTCGCCTACGGGGCATGGGCGGCGAAGGACCGGGTCGCGGAACGCGTCCTCATCCCGCTGCTCGACATCCTGCAGAGCATCCCCGTGCTCGGCTTCATGCCCGGGCTCGTGCTCGCGCTCGTGGCCGCCTTCCCCCGCTCCAACGTCGGCCTGGAGCTGGCGGCGGTGGTCATGATCTTCACCGGCCAGGCCTGGAACATGACCTTCGCCTACTACCGCGCGCTCCGGTCCGTGCCGGCGCCGCTGGCGGAGGTGGGCACGCTCTACCGCTTCGGCGCGTGGCGCCGCCTGCGCTGGATCGAGCTGCCGTTCGCCGCCATCGGGCTCCTCTGGAACTCGATGATGAGCATGGCCGGCGGCTGGTTCTTCCTCATGGTGAGCGAGGCGTTCGTCCTCGGCGACCACGACTTCCGGCTCCCCGGGCTGGGCGCGTACATGAGCGTGGCGGCGGCGCGCGGCGACGGCCGCGCCATGGCCGCGAGCGTCGCCGCCATGGCGCTCCTCATCGTGGCGCTCGACCAGCTCCTCTGGCGGCCGCTCGTGGTGTGGGGGCAGAAGTTCCGGCTGGAGGAGGGTGGCGCAGCCGAGGAGATGCGGTCGTGGTGCTACGACCTGCTCCGGCGCTCGCGGCTGGCGGACTGGGTCCACCGGCGCGCCGGGCGCCACTTTCTCGCCCCCGCGCACCCCGCCCCCGCGAGCGCCGCCCGGCCGCGACGCGCCGCGGCCCTGCTCTCGGTCGCGCTCTTCGCGGCGCTGCTCGCGGCGCTGGCCTGGGGCGGGTGGGCCATGGTCGGGCTCCTGCGCGCGCTCGCCGCCCCCGAGTGGCTGGCGCTCCTCGCCGACGCGGCGCTCACGCTGGCGCGCGTCCTCGCGGCGGTGGCGCTCGGCACGCTCTGGACGCTCCCCGCCGGGCTCGCCATCGGCCTCTCCCCGCGCCTCTCGCGGGTGCTGCAGCCGGTGGTGCAGGTGGTGGCCTCCTTCCCCGCGCCCATGCTCTTCCCGGCGGCGGTCGTGGCCCTGCGCGCGATGGGGGTGTCGCTCGGGACGGGCAGCGTCGTCCTCATGCTGCTCGGCACGCAGTGGTACGTGCTCTTCAACGTCGTCGCCGGAGCGACCGCCATCCCCGCCGACCTGCGGGAGGCGGTGCGGCTCTTCCGCTTCGGAAGCTGGCAGCGGTTCCGCGCGCTCTACTTCCCGGCCGTGTACCCGCACCTCGTCACCGGCTGGGTCACCGCCGCCGGCGGCGCCTGGAACGCCAGCATCGTCTCCGAGTACGTGACGGTGGGCGGCGGCGTGCTCACGGCGCGCGGGCTCGGCTCCACCATCAGCGAGGCCGCCGCGCACGGCCGCTTCGCGACGCTGGCCGCGGCGGTCACCGTCATGGCGCTCGTGGTGGTGGCCTTCAACCGCCTCGTCTGGCGCCGGCTGCACGTCCTCGGCGAAGAGCGGTTCTCCGTCGTCCGATAGGAGCCGCCGTGCCCGATTCCGCGCTCTGCGAGCTGCGCCGCGTCTCGATCGACTTCCCGCAGCCGCGCGGCGCCTCGCGGCGTGTGCTCTCGGACGTGAGCCTCGCGGTGAGCCCGGACGAGGTGGTGGCGCTGCTCGGCCCTTCCGGCTGCGGGAAGAGCACCATCCTCAGGGTCCTGGCCGGCCTCGCCCGGCCGGCGGAGGGCGAGGTCCTCGATCACGGCAAGCCGCTCGCCGGCCTCAACCCGGGCGTGGGCTTCGTGTTCCAGAGCTTCGCGCTCTTCCCCTGGATGACGGTCGCGGAGAACGTGCAGGCGGTGCTCGCCGCCGCCGGTCGTCCGCCCGAGGAGACGCGCGAGCGAGCGGCGCGCGCCATCGCGATGGTCGGGCTCTCCGGCGCCGAGGAGGCGTACCCGCGGGAGCTGTCGGGTGGGATGAAGCAGCGCGTGGGCATGGCGCGCGCGCTCTCCCTGGAGCCCGAGGTCCTCTTCATGGACGAGCCGTTCAGCCAGGTGGACGCGCTCACCGCGGAGAGCCTGCGGGCCGAGATCCTCGACATATGGGGCGTGAAGGCGCGCAACCCCCGCGCCATCCTGATGGTGAGCCACGACATCAAGGAGGTCGTCTACATGGCCGACCGGATCGTCGTGCTCGACGCCAACCCCGGCCGCGTCCGGACGGTGGTGCAGAACCGCCTGCCGCGCCCGCGCGACTACCGGTCGGCGGGCCTCCTGCAGATGGTGGACCGGCTGCACGACATCATCACCGGGATGGAGATGCCGGACGTTCCGGCGCCGGCCGCCGCCGCCTTCGAGCCGCTCCCGGATGCACGCGCCAGCGAGATCATCGGCCTCGTCGAGTACCTCGACGCGCGCGGCGGCCGCGAGGAGGTCTTCCGCATCGCTGCCGAGACGGGTCAGGAGTTCGGGCGCCTCATCGCCGTCGTCAACGCCGCGGAGCTCCTCGACCTCGTCGAGACGCCCCGCCGTACGGTGGCGCTCTCGCCGCTCGGACTGCGCTTCGTGCGCGCCGACGCGCCAGGCCGCAAGGCGCTGTGGCGGGAGCGGCTCCTCGACCTCGCGCTGTTCCGGCAGGTTGCCGCGGCGCTGGCGCAGAGCGAGCCGGGGCGGCTGCCGAGGGAGTTCGTGCTGGAGGCGATCGCGCTCGGCGCGCCGCAGGAGGACTGGGAGCGGATGTTCGAGCGCTTCGTCTCGTGGGCCCGCTACGGCGACCTGTTCGCCTACGACGACGGCTCGGAGACCCTGTCGGCGCAGTGATCGCGCGGCGTCCCCGGATGCGGCCAGCCCGGCTGCTCTAGCGCAGCAGGGTCGCGCAGCGACCACGCTCGCAGCGCACGCCGGCGACCGGGGCGCAGGCGCCGCCCGGCGCCGGGCACGCCGCCTCGGCCCAGGCGCGCTCCAGCTCGGCGAGCGGGCCGCGGTCGGCGGCGGC
>DASTGH010000764.1:0-2730 GCA_035719345.1 Anaeromyxobacteraceae bacterium | reverse complement strand
GCTGCCGGCGGCCGCCGGTCGCGCGCCGCTCCGCGCCACCTTCGCCTTCGAGGTCGCGGAGTAGCGCGTGCCGGCCGACCTCGTCCTCGCCGCCACCACCGGCCTCCTCGGGGGCTTCGGCCACTGCGCCGGGATGTGCGGGCCGCTCGTCGCCTCGGTGGGGCTCGTCTCGGCGCCGGGCGGGGCGCGGCGCGCGCTCGCCGGCCAGGCGCTCTACAACGCGGGGCGCGTCACGACCTACGCGTGCATCGGCGCGCTCATGGGGCTCACCGGCTCGTTCGTGAACGTGGCCGGCCGGATGGCCGGGCTCCAGGAGGTCGTCGCGGTCGCGGCCGGCGCGCTCATGGTGCTCATGGGCCTCGGCGCGGCGGGGCTGCTCGCGTTCGCGCGGCGGGCCGAGGAGCGCGTCGCCGGCAAGGTCTTCCGCGCCGTGCGCGGGGTGCTGGAGGGAGGAGGCATCGGCCGGTACTACGCGCTCGGGCTCGTCCTCGGGTTCCTGCCCTGCGGGCTCTCCTACTCGGCGTTCGTCGGGGCGGCGGCCACCGGCTCGCTGCCCGGCGGGCTCCTCTTCGCGCTCGCCTTCGCGCTCGGCACGGTCCCGGCGCTCCTCCTCGTCGGCGGCCTCGCCTCGGCGCTCTCGCCGCGGCTGCGCGGCGCGCTCTACCGCGCCGGAGGCGTGGCCGTGGCGCTGGTCGGCCTCCTCTTCGTGCTGCGCGGGCTCGGGGTCCATGCTCCGCTGTGACCACTGCCTGCTCGCCTTCCCCGAGCGCGAGGCGATCCGGGCCGAGGTCGGGGGCGCCGCGAAGGTCTTCTGCTGCACGGGTTGCCGGGGGGTGGCCGAGCTCATCGCGGCCGAGGGCCTGGGCGGGTTCTACGCCGGGCGCCGCTGGGACGAGCCGGGGCTGGCCGCCGACCCCGGGGCGCCGGTCGACGCCGCCCCGTTCCGGGGGGCGGTGCGCGAGGTGGAGGGCGGCCTCGCCGAGGTCGACGTCTACGTCGACGGCATCCGCTGCGCGTCCTGCGTCTGGCTGAACGAGCGGCTCCTCTCGCGCCTCCCCGGGGTGCGGCAGGCGCGCGTGAACTACGCGACGCACCGCGCGCGCGTGCGCTGGGCGCCGGGCGAGGCGACGCTCGAGGGGGTGCTCGGGCGCATCCGCAGCGCCGGCTACGCGCCGAAGCCGTACACGGAGAGCGAGCGGCAGCGGGCGCAGGCGGCGGAGGCGAAGGACCTGCTGGTGCGGCTCGGGACCGCCTTCTTCCTCGCCTCGCAGCTCATGATCTACAGCGCCGCGCTCTACGCCGGGTACTTCCAGGGCATGGAGCCCGGGATGCGCCGGGCGATGGAGCTCATCGCGCTCGGGCTGACCTTGCCGGTCTTCCTCTACTCGGGCGCGCCCTTCCTGCGCGGCGCCGCGCGCGGGCTCCGCCGGCTGCGCTTCGACATGGACGCGCTCATCGTGCTCGGGGCGGGCGCGGCGCTCGCGTACAGCGTCTTCCAGATGATCCGGGGCGGCGAGGTCTACTTCGACACCGCGGCCATGATCGTCACGCTGGTCCTGGCCGGGCGCTACGTCGAGGCGCGCGCCAAGGGCCGGGCGTCCGAGGCGGTGGCGCGGCTCGGGCAGCTCCTGCCGCGCGAGGCGAGGGTCCTCCGGCGCCGGGTGGCGGATGGTTCGCCGCCGGCGGAGCCGCGAACCCCCTCTCCCGCGCCAGCGGGAGAGGGATGGGGTGAGGGCTCGTTCACGATGCTCCCGCTCTCCCAGGTCCAGGTCGGCGACCTCGTCCAGGTCGTCCCCGGCGAGCGCGTCCCGCTCGACGGCACGGTGGTCGAGGGCGCCTCGGAGGTGGACGAGTCGGTCCTCACCGGCGAGTCGCGCCCCGTGCCCAAGGGCGCCGGCGCGGCGGTCGTCGGCGGCACCGTCAATCTCTCCGGCGCGTTCACGTTCGAGGTCCGCCGCGTCGGCCAGGACACCGTCGTCGCCGGCATCGCCCGCGCCGTGGAGGAGGCGCAGACGCGCAAGCCGCGCATCCAGGCGCTGGCGGACCGCGTGACCGGCGTCTTCGTGCCGGCCGTGCTCGTCCTCGCCGCGGCGACGGTCGTCTTCTGGCTGTGGCGCGGTGCGCCGGTCCACCAGGCGCTCATGACCGGCGTGGCGGTGGTGGTGATCGCCTGCCCCTGCAGCCTGGGGCTGGCGACGCCCATCGCCGTCCTGCTCGCCACCGGCGCCGCCGGAGCGCGGGGGCTCCTCGTCCGCAGCGCCGACGTCTTCGAGGCCGCCGCGCGCGCCACCGACGTCGTGCTCGACAAGACCGGGACGCTCACCCGCGGACGGCCGGTGCTGCGAGAGGTCGTGCTCCTCGCGCCCGGCGCCCGCCGGGACGAGATCGTCGCGCTGGCGGCGGCGGTGGAGCGCCGCTCGGAGCACAGCCTGGCGCGGGCGGTGGTGGAGGCGGCCCGGGCGCTCCCCGGGCCCGACCTCGCCGCCGAGGGCTTCCGGGCCGTCCCCGGCCGCGGCGTCGCGGCGCGCGTCGCGGGGCGCGCCGTCCTCGTCGGGAACGGCGCCTTCCTCCGCGACGAGGGGGTGGAGGTGCCGGCGGCCGCCCGGGCGGCCGCGGACGACTTCGGCGGCGCCGTCGGGCTCTACCACATGGTGCTGGAGGGCGTGGTGTTCACCGCGGGCCAGTACGCCCTGCTGGAGCGTCTGGACGAGCGCTTCCCGGGCCTGCGCC
>DASTGH010000763.1:0-2183 GCA_035719345.1 Anaeromyxobacteraceae bacterium | reverse complement strand
CGAGCGCCGCCTGGGCCGCGGCGGGGCCGCTCGCGCCCGCCCAGGCGAGGAGCGAGAGCGCCGCGTGGCACTCCGGCTCGATCTGGCCGAGGTCGCGGAAGCGCACCGGGGCGCGCGCCCGCCCGGAGAGGCGCCGGTCCAGGCGCCGCGTCAGGGCGCGGTGCAGCGCCCAGCGCAGCACCGGCGCGTGGCCGGCCTCGCAGGCCAGGCCGGCGAGGTCTCCGCGGAGCGCGGCGGCCTGCGGCGGGGAGAGCGCGTCGAGCGCGGGCAGGAGGAGGTCGAGCAGCGCGACGCGCGCCTCGGCGGCGAGCCCGTCGGCGAGGCGCGCCAGCCGCCCCGCCTCCGCCGCGTGCACCTCCCCCGACTCGCGCCCGAGGCGCGCCAGCTGCGCCTCGCGGCCGGGTCCGGGCGGGCCGAGGAGGAGCGCGCAGGCGATCCCGCGCGCGCCGAACGGCTCGCGCGCGGCGGCGGCGAGGGAGGCGGGCAGCGCCGCGAGGACGGCGGAGGCGAAGGCGATGTGCTCGGGGCCGGGGGCGAGGGAGGGGAACGGGGCCCTTCGACTCCGCGACGCTGTCGCGTCGCGCAGCCTGTCCTGAGCGTAGGCCTCGCCCTTCGACTCCGCTTCGCTACGCTCTGGGCGAACGGGGGCGAGGCCGAAGTCGAAGGACTCAGGGCGAACGACCTCGTCCGCGATCGACGACGGGTACGGGGATGGGGACGGGTGCGGGTACGGGGACCGGGACGAGGTCGAGGTCGAGGTCGAGGAGGCGCTGGCGATCTCGGAGGTCGGCGGCTGATCCCCCTCGCCCCGCCACCGGCGGGGCGAGGGCCGGGGTGAGGGCAGGCTTCCTCGGATGCCGCCAGCCTCTCCCCCCTGCAACAACCTCGCGATCCTCTCCTCCACCGGCGGGTGCGTCGCGAACCACGTCTCGAGCACGCCCGCCACGCCGTTCGCGAAGAGGAAATGGCTCACCGCCGCGGCCTGCGGCGTCTGCAGCATCGACCCGACGTCCGCCGCCTTGCGCAGCGCGCCGGCGAGGCCTTCCGGGTTTCGCGTGAACTGCACCGCCGCCGCGTCGGCGAGGTGCTCGCGCTCGCGCGAGACCGCGAAGCGGAGGAGCTCGCCGCAGAGGCGCCCCGCCCAGCCCGCCACCGCCAGCGCCGCGCCGGCGCCGGCGAGGACCGCCCGCCCCTGCCCCACCTCGCGCCGCCGCGGAGCGTCCGCGGCCCGCCACAGCATCCGCCCCAGCGCCGCGAGCGCGCCGAGGCCGCCCACCAGCGCCAGGAGGCGCGCGTTGAGCCGGACGTCGCCGTGGAGCACGTGGGACAGCTCGTGCGCCACGACGCCCTGCAGCTCGTCGCGGGTGAGCCGGTCGAGCGCGCCGCGCGTCACCACCACCACCGAGCGCCCCGGGGTCGCGCCCGCCGCGAAGGCGTTCACGCCGGACTCGCCGGGGAGCACGTACCCGCGAGGCACCGGCAGGCCGGCCGCGATGGCCATCTCCTCCAGCACGTCCTCGAAGCGGCGCTCGCCGAGGTCTGCCGAGCCGCGCGCCAGCGGGACGCCGCCGAGCCGGCGCGCCACCGCGTCGCCGCCGTGAGCGCCGAGCGCCACCGCGTGCCACGCCGTCCCGACCGCCGTCACCGCCGCGACGCCCGCTGCGACGCCCCCGAGGAGCGGGCCGTTCCACCAGCCGTGCAGGTGCAGCCAGAGCCCCACCGGGATGACCAGCGCCAGGTAGACGATGGCGACGACGCCGGCGAGCGCCGCGGCGAAGCCGCAGAGGAGGAGCCCGGTGCGGCGGCGGGCGCGCTCCTGGCCGCCGAAGAAGTCGAGCGTGGCGCGCGCGGGCACGGAGCGGCCGGCCCGCGGCTAGAAGGCGACCCGCGGCGCGGCGCGCTCTTCCTCCCGCGCCGCCTCGTAGGGCGCGGCCTCGGTGAACCCGAACTGCGCGGCGACGAGGTTCCCCGGGAACGCCTCGCGCGCCACGTTGTAGGTCATGACCGCGTCGTTGTACGCCTGCCGCGCGAAGGCGACGCGGTTCTCGGTGGAGGAGAGCTCCTCCGCGAGCTGCGCCATGGTCGCATTCGCCTTGAGGTCGGGGTAGGCCTCCGCCACCGCCACCAGGCGCGAGAGCGCCGCGCCCAGCGCGCGCTCCGCGCCGGAGAGGGCCGCCATGGCC
>DASTGH010000762.1:0-13787 GCA_035719345.1 Anaeromyxobacteraceae bacterium | reverse complement strand
TCGAACCGGGGCGGGGCGGGGTTCGGGACGCGTACGCGCCCCGAACCCGAGGGGCGCAGCCCCCGTGTGAACAAGAAAAGGCCCTCTCCCCTGGCGGGAGGAGAGGGCCCAGTGGTCGGAGCCGCCCAGCGGTAAGCAGCTCCGTCCGTCCCCCGCGCCGGTGGAGGGTAGGTCACCGGCTACGGCGGGATGCTTCGTGTTCTCCTTGGTTCAGCGCCGCATCCACTCTGGAAGACACCGGCCCCGAGCGGCGTGCGTCATCTTTTTCGCAGGGCCATCGGGGGAACGCGCAGGGCGGTAGGGCGGTGAATCGCACGCACGAAATGTGAATGATCTCTCCGGTTCTCGGAGGACCGTGATCGATCGTCAGGCGTGGCGGGGGTGGAGAGGAGAAGAAGCCGAGGGACGGCCAGCGGCGCAGACGAGGAGCGGCGGCGGACCGAGAGCTTCAGAACTCGATGATGATGACGCCGCTCGAGCGCTCCTCGCGCTCGGGCGCGCGCTCGGGCATCCGGTGGAGTGGCAGCTCGATGTGGAGCTGGGGGCGGTCCTGCTCCTCGCGCTCCCGGCGCATCCTCTCCAGCTCCTCGATCATCCAGGTGGGGGGGATCATCGCGCGTCTCCTCGTCCGGGCTCCTGCCTGGGTGACCCGCGAGCCTTCGCTCACGGGCATCCCTGCTGGAGGTACGGTCCAGGAACGCGAAAATTCGTGACAGCCGCGGCTCGCCACCTTCGGGTAGCGGGCCGCGGCGCACGAAAAAGAAAGTGGGAGGTGAGCCGTGGGGCTCACCTCCCGGACTCGGCTCGGGGGCGAGCCAAGTTTTCACTCCGCCGGGCGCCGGGGGGGAGCGCCTGAGTGGAGTGGAGGACGCCGGTTTCGCTGTCCTCATCCCACATGACACGACGTCCGTTGACTTCGGTCAAGTCCGGTTGGGTCTTATCCGCGGAGTGTACTCGCCGGGGGACTTCACGCCGCAGCGCGGCAGCCTCGTCACTGGCCGATGACGATCTGCAGCACGGCCGTGGTCGTGGCGAGCGTCGCCCCGTTGCCCAGCTGCCCGGCGTCGTTCACGCCCCAGCAGTAGAGCGAGAACGGCGCGACCGCGCCCGGCCCGACGATGGCGCAGTTGTGGCTCGCGCCCGAGAAGAGCTCGACCATGGCGAGGCCCGCCGGCGTGGCGAGGTCGACCGGGCAGGTCCCGGTGGTGCCGGCCGCGGGCTGCTGGCCGGTCCCCGCATCGCCGGCGCACTTCGGGGCGAGGTCGGTCGGGATGGAGCCACAGCTGTGGGCGCCGCCGGCCGAGACCAGCGTCGACGCCTTTCCGGAGATGCGGTCGGCGACGTAGGGCACGCCCGGTACGGCCGCGACCCGGACGCCGAGCTGCAGGTTGAAGTCCTGGCCCCAGCAGACGACCCCCGCGCCGGACGAGGCGACGCACGTGTGCTGGCGCCCCGCGGCGATGGCGAGCGCGCCCGTCCCGACCGAGTTGCCCGCCGGATCCTTGTGGCCGTCGAGCGGCGGCACGAGCGGCCCCGGCGTCGCGACGGACGGCGACGTGGTGCCGTTCCCGAGCTGGCCCGACTCGTTCGCGCCCCAGCAGCGGACGGCGCCGCCCTGCAGGATGGCGCAGGCGTGGTTCGCCCCCGCCGCGATGGCGGTCGCGCCGGTGGTGACGAGGGTGGGCGTCGGGGTGGAGGTGGCCGCGCCGGCGGCGCCCGTCCCGAGCTGACCGAGGGCGTTGTCACCCCAGCACTTCACCGCACCGGCGGCGATCGCGCAGGTGTGCCCCGCGCCGGCGGCCAGGATGGTGCCGAACCCGGCGACCGAGGTGAGCCCCGCGACCTGGACGGGCGACGGCGAGAAGGCGAGCGACTGCGGCGTCCCGAGCTGCTGCGTCGCGTTCGAGCCCCAGCAGTAGACCGTTCCGTCGTTGAGCGCGGCGCAGGTGTGGGCGTCGCCGGCCGCGATCGCCACGGCGATCCCGGGGAGGACGACGTCGACGGGGTGCGAGGAGAGGGCGCCCGCGCCGGTCGGCACGCGCGCGCCGACGCCGAGCTGGCCCTGGTCGTTCGCGCCCCAGCAGACGACGCCGCCGTCCTCGAGGATGGCGCACGAGTGCTTCCCGCCGAGCGCGATGGTGGCCTGGCCGAAGGTGCTGGTCGGCGGGGCCGGTGGCGGCAGCGCCGTGCTGGAGGTGGCCACTCTCACACAGCCGCCGTTGTGCTTGAAGAATCCGGCGTTGCAGGCGAAGTCGCACGTGTGGATCGCCGGATCGCAGACCGGGGCTGCGTTGACCGGCGCAGTGCACACGGCGCACGCCGTGCCGCAAGCCTGCGCGCTCTCGGTGACGCAGGTCGCGGGCGCGCCCCCGACGCCGCAGAACACGGTCGGCGGGTTGCCGTTTGGATTGCAGGCGGGGTCGCAACAGCTCGGCGCCCCGGTGATCGGGTCGGCGCATTTCACCTGGGCGCCCGCGCAGGCGTAGTCGCAGGCGTGGCTGGTGCAAAGTGCCGTGGCACCCTTGGCCGCCGCGAGCGGCGGGATCTGGGTGCTGCAATCGGTGCACGCGCCGACGCCGCAGCTCGTCGGCGTCTCTGCGACGCAGGCCGTCGCGCCGCCAGGCGGCAGGCAGGTCCCGGCGGCGCAGCGGCAGCTGTTGCCCACCGGGTCGAAGCCGGCGTTGCACTTGAAGTCGCAGGTGTGGGTCGCGACGTTGCAGGTGGGCGTGGCGTTCGCGACCGCGGTGGTGCAGGTGGTGCACGTGGGGCCGCAGGCCGTCGTGCTCTCCGCGACGCAGGCCAGGCCCAACCCCGGCGGCGGGACCGTCGCGCCGCACGCCACGGTGCCGGCGGCGCACACGCACTTGGTCCCCGTCGCGTCCGGCTCGTACCCGGCGTTGCAGGTGACGCCGCAGCTGTGCGTGAGCGGGCTGCAGGCGGCCGCGCCGTTCCCGTTGGTGGGCCCGGGGCAGATGGTGCAATTCGGCCCGCAGGCGTTCGCGGTCTCGGCCGCGCACGTCCCCGGGTGGCCGCAGGTGTTCGTGCCCGCCGCGCAGACGCAGCCGCCCGCGCCGTCGGAGACGAACCCGTTCGCGGCGTCGCAGGTGAAGCCGCAGGCGCCCGTCGTGCAGGTCGCGATGGCGCCGGCGGGAACCGGGCACCTCGTGCAGTTGGCGCCACAGCGGAGCGGGCTCTCCGCGTTGCAGGTCGTCTCCGCCCCGCAGACGTTCGTGTTCGCCGGGCAGACGCAGCCGAGGCCCTGGCGCAGGAACGTGGGATCACACTGGAAGTCACACGCCCCCGAGCTGCAGACGGCGCTGGCGTGAGGAGGGGGGGTGTTGCAGACGAGGCAGTTCGGGCCGCACACGGCGGTCGTGTCGGCGGCGCAGGTCGTCGGGTGGCCGCAGGAGTTGGCGCCCGGCGCGCACGCGCACCCGCCCGGCGTGGAGACGAAGCCGTTCCCGGTGTCGCACGCAGACCCGCACTGCGACGCCGTGCAGCTCGGGATCGTGCCGGGCGGCGCCGGGCACGGGGCGCAGCTCGCCCCGCAGACCGAGACCGTGTCCGCGGCGCACGTCGCCGGGTGCCCGCAGCTGTTCGACCCGACCGCGCAGGTGCAGCCGCCGGCGCCGTCGGGGACGAAGCCGCTCGCCGAGTCGCACGCGAAGGAGCACTTGCCGGCGGTGCAGGTCGGGGTGGCCCCGACCGGCGTCGTCTTCGCGCAGTCGACGCAGTTCGGACCGCAGGCCGCCGTCGTCTCGCGCGCGCAGGTTGTCGCCGCGCCGCAGACGTTCGTGCCCGTGGGACAGGCGCAGCCACCGGCGTTGTCCGGGACGAAGCCGTTCGCGATGTCGCAGGTGAAGCCGCACTGGCCGTTGCTGCACGACGGGATCGAGTGCGGCGGCGACGGGCAGACGTTGCAACCGGGACCGCAGCTCGTGACGGTCTCGGCGCTGCACGTCGTGGCGCCGTTGCAGGCGTTCGTGCCGGCGGCGCAGACGCAGGCGCCCACGCCGTCGAAGACGAATCCGGGCTGGCAGGTGAAGGAGCAGGTGTGCTGCGACGGGTCGATGTTGTTGGTGTCGCAGAAGACGTTCGCGTTGGGGATGGCCTGACATTCGTTGCAGGCCGGGCCGCAGTGGGCCGCGTCCTCGGCGAAGCAGGAGTTCGTGCTCGCGCAGTAGAGCGGCGTGTCGCCGGTGCAGGTCGGGATGAGGACGGGGACGCCCTTCGCGTCGTACACGCCCGGACCGCAGCCGCCCACGACGATCGCGAGGACCGCGAGGGTCGTGGCGAGGACGCGATACACGTGGCGCATGGAGCCTGCTTTTCCGACCTCGGTTGGGGGGTCCGAGCGCTGTGGCTCAGAACCCGTACAGCAGCACGAGCGAAGCGACCGCGACGGGCTTCACGGTGGCGGCCTTGTTGAGCTTGAAGGCGCTCCCCCCGACCATCCCGTCGAAGGCGAGGCGCATGCGTGCGATCGGGGCCGATGCTACCACGGCGAGTCCGCCCGTGATATCGCCGCCCGAGAAGTGCTGGCCGTCGCGCCACGACTGCTGCGCGTAGCCGCCGCCGAGGTCGACGCCGGCCTCGAGCAGGTACTTCGACCCGACCACGGGCGTGAGGAGCGCCGCGCCGCCACCGACGCGCGTGTAGCCGTAGGTCTTCGGCGTGCCGCCGGTCGTGTCGGTGACGTCCTTGAACAGGTAGTCGCCGTGGAAGCGGAGCGCGAGCTGCCCGATCTCGCGCCGGAAGCCGGCGCGGAAGGTGGGCGCGGCGCCGAAGTCGGGCAGGCCCACCGTCGCCACGCCGAAGCCGGCGAACCACTCGGTGGGCATCGGTCCGCCCTTGGAGCGCGCGATCTCGTAGCGCGAGGGCGTGAGCTTCGGCAGCGTCAGCTCCATCCCGCGCCCGAGGTCCAGCTCGGTGGTGGCGCGGCCGTCGCGGGAGCGGCGCTCGACCGCGTAACGGCCCGCGGGCAGCGCCAGCGAGAAGCCGACCGGCGTCGTCGGCACCTCGGCGAGCAGGCCCTTCGGGCCCTTGAGGATGTAGAGCGAGCCGGGGTCGGGCGGGATCTTGAGCTTCGCCTCGCCGCGGCGCAGGTCGGCGAGGACGACGTCGCCGCGACCCGACATGCGGAAGTCGTAGGTGGGGTGCTGCGGGCCGACCACGGTGGCGGTCGTGCCCGAGACCGTCTGCGACGCGGTGTAGCGGAACGCCTCGGCGAGCGTGACCTGGCCGTCGCCGTCGGTGTCGGCGGCGCCGCGCAGGCCCACCTCCAGGAAGTGGGTGAAGAAGCTGCCGCCGAGTGCGGCCGACTCCTGGGCGGCCTCCCCGACGGCAGTCGACGCGATGAAGGCGGTCCCTGCCACCTCGTCGGAAGGGAGCGCGAAGGCGACGCTCGGGTCGCCCTTGGCCCCCTTCACCTGGGTGAGCGCGCCCGCCTCGCAGGCGTCGACGATGAAGACCTTGGCCTCGGCGCCGGACCGCGCCGCGAGCTGCTTCACCTCGTCGTAGGAGATGCGCTCGCTCGCGAACTCGAGCCCGCCCGACCCGGCGTGTCCGGAGAAGTAGACGATGAGGAGCGCGCGATCCCCCGCCGCGCGCACCGCCGCGATCTTCTTCTCGACGACGCCGATGGCGTTGCGGAAGTCGCCTGCGCTCCCACCTTTCACCACCACCACGTGGTCGGCGGGGAAATCGCCCAGCTCCTTCAGGGCTTTCTGGAACCGGTCGGCGTCGGCCTCTGCGTAGTGGAGCCGCGCCCGGGCCGGCGCGCCGGTGTTGTTACCGGCCAGGACCGCGAAGCGCGCCGTCGCGGCCGCCGCGGCCGCCGGCAGAGCGGCCGCGACGAGGGCAGCGAGGGCGAGGCGCTTCATGGCTTCTTCTCAATAAGCACCGTGGCCTGAGAGGTACCGTCGGGTAATCCTGGGATGACCCCGACGGAGCGTACGGCGGACTCGCCGGGAACGACGGCGGATTTCGCCGCTCGCTCGACCTGTGCATACGACACGGGCTCGGGCGAGCAGACCGCGAAGATGCGCTCCGGGCCCGCCTTGCCGTCGAGGACGGCGCCGCCGGGGAGCGGCTGGAGGCCGCCCTTCGCCACGTCGGCCGCGCGATCACCCGAGGTCGGGAAGAGCCGCGAGACCTCGCCCGCCGCGTCGACCGAGAGGAGCCAGAGCTTGCATTCCTTCCCCGTCCGGACCGAGAACCGGAGCTGGGAGGTCGCCGGCACCGCCTCGCCGTCCCTGAGCGGGTGCGCTCCCTCGACCGAGCCGAGGAACACGGTGAGCCCGAGCGTGCCGGCCGCGCCCTTCGTGCCGACGTAGTCCTCGCCCGGCCCCGTCATCTTCTGACCCGGCGCCAGCGCGATGAAGAGCGCGACCGCCAGGCCGGCGAGCGGCACCGGGACGAAGTACGCCAGCCGGAGCCACGCCGGACGGCGCCCGCGTTCCGCGGCCTCCTCGATCTTCTCCACCGTGGCGGGGAAGACGTACTGGAGGAACTCCTGCCCCTCGCGCTCCATGCGCGCGATGCGGCCGCGACAGGTGTCGCAGCTGCCGACGTGCGGAGCGACCTTCGAGCGCTCTCGCTCCATGAGGTAACCCTCGAGCGCGAGATCCGAGGGGTGACGAACAGCGTTCATGACTCGCTCCGGTCCACGTATTTGCGGGCGTTCTCTAGAAATCGTTCCAGCTTGCGGGCGACGGTCCTGCGTGACACCCCCAGCGCCGCCGCAACCTCCTCGTGCTCCATCCCATCCACGATGACCCCGACCGCCACCGCCTGCGTCGCCGCGTCGAATCGCGACAGGACGCTCTGGGCGAGCGCGCGGTCCGGATAGACGTCCGTCGGCGTGTCGGAGGCGACCTCGAGGTCGGGCTCCGAGTAGTCCTCGCCACGCCGGCTCGTGTTCCGCCGCTGGTTCAGGCAGTAGTTCGTGGCGACGCGGTAGATCCAGGGGAGCACCGTCTCCCGGTCTTCCAGCTTCGCCATGTCCCTGACCAGCTTCATGAACACTTCCTGCGTGGCGTCGCGTGCGGCCTCCTGATCCTTCAGGAGCCGCAGGCAGCGCCGGTAGACGACCGGTCCAAACTCTCTGTAAAGCTCCGCCGCCCTCCTGTTTCGGTCGGGCAAGGGGGCCTCTCTCGGTTGGATTGACACCTGACGCATGGGGCAGACGACACGCACCGTACGACTTCGGCCACAAAGAGTACTTGAGCGTTTCTGAGTCGGCCAAATCTCAGGGGTTTCTGTCCCGGCATGACCCAACTGGGACTGGACGGAGAGCACTGCTCGATTGTTGTGCACTCGCTGCCCCGAGGTCGGGCATCCTACCGGGCCGTGCCGCGCCGAGTCGTGGGATCGAGCGAGCTTCCGGCCTTACAACCGTGGCACGTGACGTGCTAACCGATCACGCTCCGAAAACCCCCTGCATCCCAGGAGATAGGACGAACCTCATGCCCAACTACAGCCCGAAGCAGGTCCTCGGCCTGGCCCAGGAGAAGAAGGCCACCTACGTCGACCTGAAGTTCATGGACTTCGTCGGCCTCTGGCAGCACTTCTCGATCCCGCTCGCCGAGCTGACGGAGGCGGTCTTCGAGGAGGGCCTCGGGTTCGACGGTTCGTCGATCCGCGGCTGGCAGGCCATCAACGCCTCCGACATGCTCGTGATGCCGGACCCGAACACGGCCGTCATCGATCCGTTCATGGCGGAGCCGACGCTCTCGCTCATCTGCAACGTGGTCGACCCCATCACGAAGGAGGCGTACTCGCGCGACCCGCGCCAGATCGCCCTCAAGGCCGAGAAGTACCTGAAGTCGACGGGCATCGGCGACGTCGCCTACTTCGGACCGGAGCCCGAGTTCTTCATCTTCGACGAGGTCCGCTACGACTCCGGCGTGAACCACTCCTTCTTCAAGGTGGACTCGGTCGAGGGCCAGTGGAACACCGGCCGCGAGGAGGCGGGCGGCAACCTCGGCTACAAGCCCCGCTACAAGGAGGGCTACTTCCCGGTCGCCCCGACCGACTCGCAGCAGGACATCCGCACCGAGATGTGCCGCGTGATGGAGGCGGTCGGCATCACCATCGAGCGCCAGCACCACGAGGTCGCCACCGCCGGCCAGGCCGAGATCGACGTGCGGTTCGCGCCGCTGGTCTCCATGGCCGACCAGCTGCAGTGGTTCAAGTACTGCATCAAGAACGTCGCCCGCCGGCACGGCAAGACGGTGACGTTCATGCCGAAGCCGCTCTACGGCGACAACGGCTCGGGCATGCACACGCACCAGTCGATCTGGAAGGCGGGGAAGCCCCTCTTCGCCGGCGACGGGTACGCGGGCCTCTCCGACCTCGCCATGTGGTACATCGGCGGCATCCTCAAGCACGGCCCGGCGCTCGCCGCGCTCTGCTGCCCCTCGACGAACTCCTACAAGCGGCTCGTCCCGGGCTTCGAGGCCCCGATCAACCTCGCCTACTCGGCGCGGAACCGCTCCGCCTCGATCCGCATCCCGATGTACTCGCCGTCGCCCAAGGCGAAGCGCATCGAGTTCCGCTCGCCGGATCCGTCCTGCAACGGCTACCTGGCGTTCTCGGCCATGCTCATGGCCGGCCTCGACGGCATCGAGAACAAGATCAACCCCGGCCAGCCGCTCGACAAGGACATCTACGGCATGTCGCCGGAGGAGCTGAAGGACATCCCGAAGATGCCGGGCTCGCTCGACGAGGCCCTCGAGTGCCTGCGCAAGGACCACAAGTTCCTGCTCAAGGGCGACGTCTTCACCGAGGACGTCATCGAGACCTGGATCCAGTACAAGTACGACAAGGAAGTGAACCCGGTCCGCATGCGGCCGACGCCGCTCGAGTACGCGCTCTACTTCGACATGTAGAGCGCCGGTCTCCCACCGGATGCCGTGAGACGGCCACCCTGCGCGGGGTGGCCGTTTTCATTCGTGGCCGCGGCCACTAGGATTTCGCCCCCGCGTGTCAGACGCCCGCGCCACGAACCCGCCGCTCCCTGCGTCCTTCTGGGCGCTGTGGACCGGCCTGCTCGTGAACCGGGCCGCGACCTTCGTCGTCCCGTTCCTCGGCCTGTACCTGGTGCGCGACCGGGGGCTCTCCGCCGCCGTCGCCGGGCAGATCATGGCGCTCTACGGCCTCGGCTCGGCGCTCTCCGGCCCGCTGGGCGGCGCCCTGGCCGACCGCATCGGCCGCAAGCCCACCATGCTCCTCGGCCTGCTCTCCAGCGCCGCCGCGGTGGTGGGGCTCGCCGTGGCGCGCCCGCCGCTCGTGCTCGCCGCCCTCACCTTCGCCTCGGCGCTGCTGGGCGAGACCTACCGCCCCGCGGCGCACGCCGCCGTCGCCGACCTCGTGGTCGCGCCGGCCGAGCGCCGGCGCGCCTTCGGGCTCGTCTACTGGGCGGTGAACCTGGGCATGGCGCTGGGCCTGCTGGCGGCGGGCCTCGTGGCCGAGCGGAGCCTGCTCGCGCTCTTCCTCGCCGACGCCGCGACCAGCGTGCTGTGCGCCGGGCTCGTGCTGTGGCGCGTCCCGGAGTCGCGCCCGGCGGGCGCGGAGCACGACCCGGTGCTGGCCGGGATGGCCCGCGTCTTCCGCGACGGTACCTACGTCACCTTCCTCGGGCTCACGGTGCTCGGGCTGGCGGTGTTCTGCCAGTGGCAGCTGGCGCTGCCGCTCGACCTCGCGGCCCACGGCATCGGGCCCGCCGCCTTCTCCTGGCTCATGGCCTTCAACTGCGGGGGGGTGGTGGTGCTCCAGCCGCTCCTCGGACGGCGGCTGCGCACCGTGGACAGCGGCTGGCTGCTGGCAGCCTCCGCGTTCCTGACCGGGCTCGGCTTCGGGGTGAACCTGTGGGGCGGGCACCTCGCCGTCTACGTCGCCGGGACGCTGCTCTGGACGCTGGCCGAGGTGGTCGGGTTCCCCTGCGCCTCGTCGCTCGTGGCGGAGCTGGCGCCGCCCGAGCTGCGGGGGAGGTACCAGGGCGCGTACGCGATGACGTGGGGGGCGGCGCTCATGCTCTCGCCGCTGACCGCGGGCGCGGTGCTGGAGCGCTGGGGCGCCGCCGCGGTGTGGGGCGGCTGCCTCGCGCTCGGCGCCGCGCTGGCCGCGGCGCACCTGGCCGTGGCCGGCCCACGCCGGCGACGCCTCGCCGCGCTCGCCGCCTCGCGCACGGACGCGCCGTCCGTCCCGGGATCCGCGCAGCCGGCGTGAGGGGTGCGTGACCCGGCCGCCGCTCCCGCCCGCGTTCTGGTGGCTGTGGGCGGGCGCGCTCCTCTCCGCGCTCGCCACCTTCGTCTGGCCCTTCGCGACGCTCTACCTCGCCGCCCGCGGGCTGTCGGGCGCCGAGGCCGGGCGGGTGATGTCGCTCTTCGGCGTGGGCATGCTGCTCGCGCCGCTGGCCGGGGCGCTCTCCGATCGCGTGGGGCGCAGGCCGGTCATGCTGGGCGCGCTCTGCGGCGCCTCGGCCGGGGCGGCCGCGCTGGCGTTCACCGCGTCGCGGTGGGCGCTCGCGGCGGCGATCCTCGCCTACGCGACGTGCGTGACGGGCCTCTGGCCGGTGGTGCAGGCGGCGGTGGGGGACGTCGTCGCGCCGGAGGGGCGGCCGCGCGCGGTCGCGCTCCTGCACTGGGCGAACAACTTCGGGAGCGGGGTGTCGCTCCTCCTCGGCGGAGTGCTCACCGCGCGGGGATGGGCGGTGCCGTTCCTGGCGGACGCGGGGACGACGCTGGTGTTCGCGGGGGTGGTGGGGTGGAGGATGCCGGAGACGAGGCCGGAGCCGCGGCAGGCGTGTGTCCGCTCAACCCCGCCCTCTCCCCGACCGGCGGCGGCGCCTTCGGCGCTTTCGCTCGCTGCGCGAGCGAGCCGCCGGGTCCCGCCTTCGAAGTCGGGGGCGGAGCCCCCGACACCCCCGACCGCGTCTCCGACCGCGAGCGAGGTCGTTCGCCCTGAGCCCTTCGACTTCGGCCTCGCCTCCGTTCGCCCTGAGCGTAGCGAAGCGGAGTCGAAGGGCGAGGCCTACGCTCAGGGCAGGCGTAGCGACGCGACAGCGTCGCGGAGTCGAAGGGCACCGTCCCTCCTCCGCGACCGCCCCTTCCTCACCCTCCTCGCCCTCCACGTCCCGTTCGCCGCCGTCTTCTGGCAGTTCATGGCCGCCGCGCCGCTCGACATGACGCGGCACGGGCTCTCCACGGCGCGCTACGGGCTCGTCCTCGCCACGAACTCCGCGGTCATCGCGGTGCTGCAGCCGGTCGTGGTCCGCTTCACCCCGCGGCTCGCGCCCTGGCGCGTGCTCGCCCTCGCGGCCCTGCTCCTCGGCCTCGGGTTCGGCGGGTACGGGCTCGCCTCGTCCGCCCCCGGGTACGCGCTCGCCACGGCCGTCTGGACCCTCGGCGAGATCGCCTACCTGCCGACCGCCGGCGCCCTGGTGCAGGCGCTCGCGCCGCCCTCGCTGCGCGGCCGGTACGCCGGCGCGTACGCGCTCGCCTTCGGCCTGGGGAGCGTGCTCGCGCCGCTCGCCGGGCCGACCGTGCTCGACCGGCTCGGCTCGCGCGCGCTGTGGGGCGGGTGCCTGGCGACCGCCGCCGCCGTCGCCGCCGGGTTCGCGCTCCTCCGCCCCGGCCCCGGCGCGGGCCGGTGAAGCCGCGCCTCAGCGGGCCGCCGCGGCCGTCCACCGCTCGAGCGCACCCGCCACGGGCTCGGGGGCATCGAGCTGGAGCCAGTGCGACACGCCCGGGAGCGCCTCCGTCCCCACGGTCGAGCCCTCCCAGCGCGACGCCATCCCGAACGCGTCGGCGCAGAGCGCGAGCTTCGGGCCCGGGTAGCGCTCCGCCGACGTCCGCAGGTCGTAGCCGAGCATGCCGTGGATGATCGCCATGAAGACGGCGCGCGGCGTCGCGCGCAGCGAGGCGAGCACCGCGTGCCGGGTCGCCTCCCGCGCGCCGACGAGGATGGGCCCGAACCACTTCTCCTCGACGAAGCGCGCGTAGCGCTCGGGCCGGAAGCCGTGCCGGATCTTGCCCAGCTCCTCCAGCGTGGGCTGCCAGCGCCCGCAGTCGAGGAAGGCGAGCGCCGTCACCCGCTCCGGGCAGCGCGCGGCGAGGTGCGCCACCACGCTCCCGCCGTAGCTGTGGCCGGCGAGCGCGAAGCGGCCCAGGCCGAGCTGGTCGGCGACCGCCAGCACCGCCTCCGCGTTCGCCTCGACGGTGAGGTCGTCGTCGCGGGGCGCCTCCGAGGCGCCGTGGGCGGGGAGGTCGAGGGCGACGGCGCGGCGCGTCCGGCGCAGCACCTCGAGGAGCGGCGCCATGTGGGCGATGGATCCGGCGAGCCCGTGGACGGCGATGAGCGGCGGCGCCGCGCCGGCGGACTCTCCTCCGTCGTCGACGCGAAGGCGGCCGCGCGGGCCGGGGACGATGGCGATCAGGGCGGTCCCTCCCGAGGCTCCCATACCGTCCGGCCGCGTCCGCGACAACGCGCCCGCGCACCGCCGCCCCTTTTCAGGCCGGCGCCTGCGAGACGCGCCGCACGCCCGCCACGAAGCGCTCCAGCGTGCGGGAGAGCGCGCCGGGCGGGAGCATCACCTCGACGAGCTGGAAGCGGCCGCGCGCGGCGGCGGCGCGCTCCAGCGCGGCGCCCAGCTCGGCGCGCGTCCGCACCCGGACGCCGTCGCCGCCCATTCCCGCCGCCATCGAGGCGAAGTCCCAGGTGTCGAGGTCGTTGAAGCGGCTCCCCGGCTGGAAGGCGCGCAGCATCTCCCACCCCGAGTTGTTGAAGAGGAGGACGATGGGGTCCCAGCCGTTCCGGCGGCAGTTGCCGAGCTCGAAGCCCGTCATCTGGAACGCGCCGTCGCCGACCATGACGAGCGGGCGCCGCCCGGTGGCGGCCTGCACCCCGAGGCCGGCCGGCACGCCGAAGCCCATGGTGGCGTAGTAGCCGGGGGCGACGAGCGCGGTGTGGTCCACGTCCATGGCGGTGAAGAGGCAGTCGCCCACGTCGCAGGCGATCGGCATCTTGCCGTGCCGGGCCATGAGGTCGTTCACGGCCGCGGCCACGTCCGAGGGCGCGATGGGCGCCCCGTCCGCGGTGAGGCCGCGCGGGTAGCCCTGCGGCGGCACCGGGAAGTGGCGCGAGGACGGGCGGGTGCGCTGCAGCAGCGCCTCGACGAGCGCGCCGAGCGGCACCTCCTCGTAGACGTGGTAGCCGAGCGTCACCTCGCGGTCCCAGGCGTGGATGGTCTTGCGCAGGTCGAGGGCGCGCTCGGAGGCGCCGAAGTTCGTGTCGGAGACGATCTCGCCGAGGAGGAAGAGCCCGTCCGACTCCTCCACCAGGCGCGTCACCGACGGATCGCCGGCGAGCCCGAGGTAGGTGCCGGCGAGCGGCAGGTCCGCGCCGGCGAGGAGGCCGCGCCCCATGAAGCTCGTCACCACCGGCACGCCCAGCCGCCGCGCCAGCTCGGCCACGCGATCCTCGAGGCCGTACCGGCGCACCTCGATGCCGACCATGAGCACCGGCGAGCGCGCGGCGTCGAGGCGCGCCAGCACCTCGTCGGCGCAGGCGGCCACCGCGTCCCCGTCGGCCGGGAGCGGCGGGAGCGGCTCGACCGGCGCGCAGGGCGCGGCCACCATGTCGCGCGGCACCTCCAGGTACACCGGGCGGGCGTGGGCGAGGCAGCTGCGGAGGACGCGCGCGATCTCCGCCGGCGCGCGCGCGGCGTCGTCGAGGCGCGCCTGGTCGCAGGTGACCTCCTGCATGACGGCGAGCTGGGACCCGAG
>DASTGH010000761.1:0-9060 GCA_035719345.1 Anaeromyxobacteraceae bacterium | reverse complement strand
GGCGCTCCTCGCTACGCGGTCGGGCCGGCCGGCGCGGGCGGCGCGGCGGGAGGGGTGGAGGGCGCGGCCGGCGCGGCCGCGGGCGGCGGGGGCGCGGCCGGCTTCGGCTTCTCGGCGAGCCGCTTCTCGTCGAGGCGGCGCAGCTCGACGAGCGGGTTCTCGCGCACGTTGGAGATGCCGTGGTAGCCGCCCTTCTCCTGCCAGTCCTTGCGCAGCGGGTGGCCGTCCCAGTCGTCGGGGAGGAGGATGCGGCGCAGGTCGGGGTGGCCGGTGAAGGCGACGCCGAAGAGGTCGTAGACCTCGCGCTCCATCCAGTTGGCGGCCTTCCACACGCCTTCGACCGAGGGGACGACGGGGGCGGCGCGATCGGCCTCGACCTTGAGCACGACCCCGTGCCGGTGGCGGTACGAGAAGAGGTGGTAGACGACCTCGATCACGTTCCGCTTCGGCCAGTCGACCGCGGTGAGGTCCTCGCAGAAGTCCATCTCCAGGCCCGGCGTCGCGCGGAGGAAGCGCGCCACCTCCAGCAGGCGCTCCGCCTTCACCACCGCGAACGGATCGATCTTCGGCTCCGAGAGCGGGCCCACCGCGTCGCCGAAGCGGGTCTGGAGCTGCTGGTGGATCTCTTCGATGGTCATCGTTCCTCGCTCACACACTCCGGTGCGCGGACCCCGCGCCCGGCGCCTCCGGCGGCCGGCCGCGGACCTCGACTCGTCCGAGCACTCGCTATGCGATCCGGGCCGTGGGGGCGGCGGGACGGCGGATCTTGTCCTTCCAGCGCTCGCGCCGGACGATGTCCTGGAGCCGGAGGAAGCCCTCGGTGAGCGCCTCGGGCCTGGGCGGACAGCCCGGGACGTAGACGTCCACCGGGATGATCTTGTCGACGCCCTTGCACACCGAGTACGCCGCCTGGAAGAGGCCGCCGCAGTTGGCGCACGAACCCATCGAGATGACGTACCTGGGCTCGGCCATCTGGTCGTAGAGCAGCTTGGTGCGCTCGGCCATCTTGTAGGTGAGCGTGCCCGCCACGATCATGAAGTCCGACTGGCGCGGGCTGGCGCGGAACACCGCGCCGAAGCGGTCGAGGTCGGCGCGCGGGCCGCCGGTCTGCATGAGCTCGATGCCGCAGCAGGCGAGCCCGAACAGCATGTAGTGGAGGGAGTTCGTGCGGGCGAGGTTGATGAGCTTGTCGAGCTGGCTCGTGTGGCCGAGCAGGATCTCGCCGCCCATCCCGGCGTCCATCGCATCGCGTGAAGCCATCCGTCCGACTCCTCTCCAGTGAGGCGAAACGTGAAGCTCCCTTCCCGACCTCCCCCCCGGGAGTGCTGCGGCACTGCCTGGTGCTGGGCGCGTCAGGCGGCGCGCCGGCCGCCCGGCGACCGCCGCTCCGGCCGCTCGTCGACCTCCGCCAGCTTCTTCACCCAGTCGAGATCGCCGTGGACCCACGCCCACACCAGGCCCGCGACCAGGATGAGGGTGAAGAGCAGGAGCTCGACGAGCGCGATGCCGCCCATGGCCGGGCTGGTCGCCACCCACTCCCGGAACACCGCCACGACCGGAAACGTGAGCGCGATGTCGACCTCGAAGATCACGAAGACGAGCGCGATGAGGTAGAAGCGCGGATTGAAGTTCATCCACGCCGTGCCGATCGGCTTCTCGCCGCACTCGTAGATCGTCGCCTTCGCGGCGTCGGGGAAGTTCGGGCGGAGGAAACGGCCGGCCGTGAGTCCCACGGCGGCAAAACCGATGGCCACGACGGCGAATGCGACGACCGCACCGAACTCGAAGCCCATGCGGGTGGGACCCCCGAAGGCGATTGCTGGGTAGGAACGGAGGGCCAGCGGAATATCCCGTCGCTGCACTACCTGTCAAGCGGGGGAATTCGTTTGACAAAAGAGGGTCGATGGAAGATGCAGAGCACACGCCCCCACCCCCGCAGGCCTGACGTCCAGGGAGACGCATGACCCCTCTTCAGACCTATTTCCCGCTGGCCGTGGCGTTCGGAGTGGCCGGGCTGCTCGCCCTGCTCCTCGTCGGCGCGGCGACGGCGCTCGGCCCGCGCCGCCCGAGCCGCGTCAAGTCCGGGCCGTTCGAGTGCGGCAGCGAGCCCATCGGCGACGCGCGCGAGCGCTTCGGCGTGAAGTTCTACATGGTCGCGTTACTCTTCATCGTCTTCGACGTCGAGGCCGTGTTCGTCTATCCGTGGGCCGTGCTCCTCAAGGAGCTGGCCTGGCCCGGCTACGTGGCGATGGCGTTCTTCGCCTTCACCCTGGTGATCGGGCTCGCCTACGTGTGGAAGAAGGGCGCGCTCGAGATGGAGAGGGAGTGAATGGGGTCCGAGATCGAGGTCGTCCCCGGGATCACCACGCGCCGTGAAGAGGCGCAGGGCTTCTTCGAGCGCGTGGTCTCGAAGGGCCTGGGCTGGGCGCGGAAGAACTCGCTCTGGCAGTACCCGTTCGTCACCGCCTGCTGCGGCATGGAGTACATGAGCGTCTCCTCCGCGCGCTACGACATCGCGCGGTTCGGCGCCGAGGTGCCGCGCTTCTCGCCGCGTCAGGCCGACCTGCTGCTCGTGGTGGGGACGGTCAACTGCAAGCAGGCGCCCATCCTCAAGCGCGTCTACGAGCAGATGAGCGAGCCGAAGTGGGTCATCGCCTTCGGCGTCTGTGCCTCGTCCGGCGGCTTCTACGACAACTACGCCACGGTCCAGGGCATCGACCGGGTCATCCCGGTCGACATCTACATCCCGGGCTGCCCGCCCAGGCCGGAGCAGGTCCTCGACGGCCTCATGCTGCTGCAGAAGAAGGTCCAGGACCAGCGCCACAAGCTCATCGACCGCCCGTCCGTGCCGGCGCTCGCCGCGGCCGAGGGCAAGTAGCACCCACCGACCTCCATGGCCAAAGCGATCCTCGAAGCGCTCGCCGCCCGCTTCCCGGGCGACGTGTACGAACCCTACGAAGGCGTGGGCGGCGACGACTGCATCTTCGTCCGCAAGAGCCACGTCCACGAGGTCGGCCGTTTCCTCAAGACCGATCCCGCCATGGCGTTCAACCTGTCGCCGTACATCACGGCGGTGGACTACCTGGGCGAGGATCCGCGCTACGAGGTCGTCTACAACCTCGTCTCCACGGTCCACAACCACCGCCTGCGACTGCGCGTGAAGGTCCCCGAGTCGGATCCGGTGGTGGAGAGCGTGACGCCGGTGTGGCGCGGGGCCGACTGGTTCGAGCGGTACTGCTTCGACATGTACGGCATCCGCTTCCGCAACCACCCTGACCTGCGGCGCCTGCTCATGTACGACGAGTTCGTGGGCTACCCGCTGCGCAAGGACTATCCGCTGCGCGGACGGCAGCCGCTCGTGCCGGAGCGCGAGGTCAAGGACATCTACCGCGGGCCCGGGCCCGGCGGGCGCGACTAGGCGAGGACCCGACATGGCCATCGACCACGACCGCAGTGGCGGGCTCGATCCGCAGGCCACCCCCGGCAGCCGGGGCGCCGGTGCGCCGGCCACCGCGCCCGGCGGCGGGCCCGTGCCCCTCGGCTTCGAGGGCCCGCTCGACGCCCCGCTCCGCGGCAAGGAGATGGTGGTGAACCTCGGGCCGTCGCACCCGGCCATGCACGGGGTGACGCGCGCGGTGGTCAAGCTCGACGGCGAGACCATCGTCGACATGAAGCTCGACATCGGCTTCCTGCACCGCGGGTTCGAGAAGAGCTGCGAGAACGTGACGTGGGGGCAGTGCTTCCCGTACACGGACCGGCTCAACTACGTCTCCTCCATCCTCAACAACGTCGGCTTCGCGCTGACGGTCGAGAAGCTGTGCAAGCTCGAGGCGCCGGTCCGCGCCCAGTACCTCCGCGTCGCGACCGGCGAGCTGCACCGCATCTGCGACCACCTCACGCTGGTCGCCGCCATGGGCCTGGAGCTGGGCGCCATGACCGTGTTCCTCTACGGCGTCGAGGCGCGCGACCTCGTCTGGGACCGGCTCACCGAGATCTGCGGCGCGCGCCTCACCTCCAACTACGTGCGCGTGGGCGGCGTCTCGCGCGACGCGCCGGAGGGATGGACCGAGAAGACGCTGCAGACGCTCGACCGCGTGGCAGAGCTGCGCGACGTCATCGACAAGCTCCTCACCCGCAATCGCATCTTCATGGATCGGACGCGGGGCACGGGCGTCATCTCGCGCGAGGACGCGCTCGACTTCGGGTTCACCGGCCCCTGCCTGCGCGCCACCGGCGAGCCCTACGACATCCGCAAGGCCGCGCCCTACCTCGTCTACGACCGGGTCGAGTTCGACGTGCCGGTGGGCTCGAACGGCGACAACTTCGACCGCTTCCTCATGCGCATGGAGGAGATGCGCCAGTCGGACCGCATCGTGCGCCAGTGCTTCCAGCAGATGGAGCCGGGCGAGTTCATCCTCCGGGACTTCCGCTACGTGCTGCCGCCCAAGCCGCTCGTCTACGGGACGATCGAGGGCGTCATGGCGCACTTCAAGCTCGTCATGGAGGACATCCAGGTGCCGCCGGGCGAAGCGTACAGCTACACGGAGGCGGCGAACGGTGAGCTCGGCTTCTACGCGGTGTCCGACGGCAGCGGGCGCCCGTGGAAGCTCGGGCTGCGCGCGCCGGGGTGGCCTATGCTGGCGGCGATCCCGTTCATGACGAAGGGCGCGCTCCTCGCCGACCTCGTCCCCACCTACGACAGCATCAACATGATCGGCGGCGAGGTCGAGCAGTAGCCGCCGGGGAGAGCACGCGCGATGGCCGACGACAAGAAGCCCTCCGCTCCGCCCGCTGCCGGCGCGGCCCCACCCAAACCGCCCCCCGGCCCGCCGGCGCCGCCTCCTCCCAAGCACCCCGGCTTCGTCACCTGCACCGTCGACGGCAAGGAAGTCGTCGTCAAGCCGGGGACGAACCTGATCGAGGCCGCGGCCACCGTCGGCATCGAGATCCCGTACTACTGCTACCACAAGCGCCTCTCCATCGCGGCCAACTGCCGGATGTGCCTGGTGGAGATGTCGAACGCGCCCGGCGGCAAGCTCATGCCGGCCTGCCAGATGCCCGCGGCCGAGGGCATCGCGGTCAAGACGACCACCGACCGCGTGAAGGACCAGCAGCGCGCCACGCTCGAGTTCCTGCTGCTCAACCACCCGGTGGACTGCGCCATCTGCGACCAGGCCGGGGAGTGCAAGCTGCAGGATTACTACATGGCGTACGACCAGAAGCCGTCGCGCCTGGACGTGCCCAAGACGCAGAAGTCGAAGCGGGTGAAGCTCGGCCCGCTCGTCACCCTCGACGAGGAGCGCTGCATCCTCTGCACCCGCTGCGTCCGCTTCATGCGCGAGGTGGCGAAGGAGCCGCAGCTGGGCGTGTCGCAGCGCGGAACCCGCTCCTACATCACGACCTTCCCCGGCAAGCCGCTCGACTCCAAGTACGCCGGGAACACCGTCGACATCTGCCCGGTGGGCGCGCTCACCAGCTCCGACTTCCGCTTCCGCGGGCGCGTCTGGTTCATGTCCTCGGCGCGCAGCATCTGCACCGGCTGCGCGCGCGGGTGCAACACGCACCTCGACTACCTCAGGGACACCACCTACCGCTACCGGCCGCGCGAGAACGACGCGGTGAACGGCGAGTGGATGTGCGACGACGGGCGGCTCTCCTACAAGTACCTGAACCAGGGCCGCATCCTCGTGCCGCGGCAGGGCCGCGGCGCCGCGGCGCGCGACGTGCCGCCCCCCATCGCCTTCCAGGAGGCGGCCTCCGTCCTCAAGGCGCGCGCGGGGGAGGGCACGCTGGCGGCGCTCCTCTCCCCGGTCGCCTCGCTCGAGGACCTGCTGGTGGCCGCGCTCGTCGCCACCGAGGGCCTGGGCCTGGCCGAGGTGTACGTGGGAGGCCGCCCGGACGGCTGGCAGGACGACCTCCTCAAGCGCGCCGACGAGAACCCGAACCGCAAGGGCCTGGAGCTGGTGGCGCAGGCCTTCAACCTGCTGGTGCGGCCGTACGCCGACCTGGTGAAGGCGGTGGAGGGCGGCCGGGTGAAGGCGGTGTGGGCCGTGGGCGCCGAGGTGCCGGACGCCTCGGCCGCGCCCGCCTTCGGCAAGCTCGAGGCGCTGGTGTGCCAGGCGTACGGCGAGGCTCCGCTCGCCGCCGAGGCGACGATCCTCCTGCCCGCCTCCCCGCACGCCGAGTCGGACGGCACGTTCGTGAACTTCGAGGGGAAGGCGCAGCGCTTCGAGCTCGCCTACTGGCCGCGCGGCAGCTCCCGGCCGCACTGGTCGCTGGCGGCCGAGATCGGCAAGGCGCTCGGACTCGCCTGGCGCTTCGCCACCGCCCGCGACGTGTGGAACGAGCTCGGCCCGCGCGTCGCCGGAGCGCTCCCCGGCTTCTCCTGGGACTCGCTCCCCTCCATCCAGCGGCGCCGGAGCCTCGTCCCGCTCGCCGCCGGCACGGTCGACGGTCGGCTCCCCGGCTACCGCGAGCGCGTCCCGTCCGACGCCGACGGCGACACCCGCCTCGACCTGCTCAAGATCGGCTCCTAGGAGGACACCTTGCGGCGATTCCTCGGGATGGTGCTGTTCGCGATCGGCGTGCCGATCTCGATGGTCGTGCTCTCCTACGGCGTCTACCTGGCGGTGGCCGGGCTGGAGCACGTCTTCGTCGCGGTCCTGCACGCGCCGCCGACCTACGGCGCGGCGGTCGCCAACGTCCTCCTGCTCATGGCCGGCGTGGTCATGACCACGGCCGCGGCGCTCACGGTGGGCGAGCGCAAGTGGTCGGCCATGATCCAGAACCGGATCGGCCCGAACCGGATCAAGCTCTTCGGGATCTCGCTGGGCGGCATCTTCTTCCTCATCGCCGACGCGCTGAAGATGATCACGAAGGAGAACATCGAGCCGTCGCAGCGCTCGCGCTTCCTCTACGAGCTCGCGCCCATGGCCGCCTTCGCGCCCTCCTTCGTGCTCTTCGCGGTGGTCCCGGTCGGCCCGCCCGTGAACGTCCACGTCGGCGGGATGGTCCACCGGGTGGCGCTGCAGGTGGCGAGCCTCGACGCCGGCCTGCTCTTCGTCTTCGGCGCGGCCTCGCTCGCCGTCTACGGCACCGCGCTCGCCGGCTGGGCCTCGAACTCCAAGCTGGCGCTGCTCGGCGGCGTGCGCGCCTCGGCCCAGATGATCGGCTACGAGGTCTCGCTCGGCCTCTCGCTGGCGGGCTCGATGATGGCCTACCAGTCGCTGCGCATCGAGCAGATGGTGGCGGCGCAGGGGCAGCTCCTGTGGGGCTTCCTGCCGGCGCTGGGCGTCTTCCTGCAGCCGCTGGCCATGCTCGTCTTCTTCACCTCCGCCTTCGCCGAGACGAAGCGCGCGCCCTTCGACCTGCCGGAGGGCGAGAGCGAGATCGTCGGCTACTTCGTCGAGTACCCGGGCATGAAGTTCGGGATGATGTTCCTGGCCGAGTTCATCGAGGTGGTGGTGCTGGCCGCCATCACCGCGGCCATCTTCTTCGGCGGCTGGCACCCGGTCTTCTTCGAGGAGACGCTGCGGTCCTGGGCGGGCGAGGGCACCGTGCTCTGGGCCGCCATCTGCGCCGGCGCGTTCCTCGGGAAGGTGCTGCTCCTCTGCTGGCTGCAGCTCGTCATCCGCTGGACGCTGCCGCGCTTCCGCTTCGATCAGATCCAGAAGCTGTGCTGGAAGATCCTCCTGCCCATCACGCTCGCCAACGTGTTCGTGACCGGCGCGGCCATCCTGCTCGATCCGTCGCTCGAGCTGCTGGCGGCCATCGGCCTCGTCGAGATCGTCGTCATCGTGGTCGTCACCGCCGCCGCCAGCCGGAAGGGCGAGGCGCCGGAGGCGGCCGGGCACGCGGCGCCGGCGCACGCGGCCCACTAGGAACACCCGGACGGAAGGTACGCGATGCCCTACAAGCTCCCCAACGCCGGACCGGACCTCCGCGAGCAGATGTACTACCCGGAGGTCATCCGCGGCGTCGGTATCCTGATGAAGCAGTTCCTCCGGAACTTCTTCTTCGGGCGGGAGAAGAACCCCGACGTGCTCGCCCGCGACCGGTCGCTCTCCCAGAACGCGACCGTGCAGTACCCCGAGGAGCGCATCCCGTACCCGCCCGCCTACCGCGGGCTGCACCGGCTCGTCCCGCGCGAGGACGGCAAGCCCCGCTGCGTCGCCTGCTACATGTGCGCGACCGTCTGCCCGGCGCAGTGCATCTACATCGAGGCGGGCGAGATCCCCGAGGACCCCATCGAGAAGTTCCCGACGAAGTTCGTCATCGACGAGCTGCGCTGCGTCGTGTGCGGGTTCTGCGTCGAGGCCTGTCCCAAGGACGCCATCCGCATGGACACGGGCGAGCATGCGCCGCCCTCGTACACGCGCGCGGCGCAGGTGTGGGACGAGACGCGCCTCCTGCGCGGGCCGGCCGTCTCCTACCAGTACGATCCCTGGCTGCGGCGCGGGTCGCGCGACGGCGAGTCGCCGCGCGGCGCCCCGCCCTCCGGCGGCGACCTCGTCCCCGCCATGAAGGCGCGCGCCCGGCCCTTCCCCGCGAACGCCGGCGACGAGTACGCCCAGACGCCCGGGTTCTCGGTGCGGGCGCTGGCCTCCGAGGCGAAGGCGCGGCAGGAGGCCGCCCAGGGCGGTTCGAAGTAGCGCGGCGCGGCGGGGGTGGACGCCGCCCGGCTCAGCGCGCCGCGGTCGCCGGCTCCGGCGCGGTCGCCGCCCGCACGGTCACGTCCTTCGCGCCGAACGGTGCGATGAGCTGCAGGAGGGCGAACCCGGGGAGCGACGCGAGCATCGCCACGGCGAAGAACGTCGGGTAGCCGAGGCGGTGCGCGACGAGCCCGGAGGGCACGCCCGCGAGCGTCCGGCCCAGGCCGAAGACTTCCATACGCGCTGCGTATGGTCGAAGGTAATCAGGTAGGCGCAATCCCAGTTCTGAATGTCCAGCAATTCGATCGCGCTGCTGTAGGGATGGCCGCTCCGTATTGGTGTGCGTTCGACTACCGCGTATCTGCGCATGGTCCAGCGATCGTTGGGAATGATTCCGTTGGGCCCGAAG
>DASTGH010000760.1:0-4748 GCA_035719345.1 Anaeromyxobacteraceae bacterium | reverse complement strand
GCCCATGTTGGTGAGCGCGATGCGGACCTTCTCCACCGCGCCCGAGGGCGAGAGCGAGAGCTGCGCGGCCGCCGCGGCGGTGGCGAAGTCACCCACCTTGCGCTCCAGCTTGGCGTAGGCGCCGCCGCTGCGGGGCGGCGGGGCCGGGATGCGGATCTCGGTCAGGATCTCGTCCGGCTCGAGCGCGGTCGCGTAGAGGCCCTGGAAGAAGTCGTCGATGGAGACGACGCGCTCGCCCTTCGGCCCGACCACGACCACCTGCGCCCCGAGCGCGATCATGGTGGCGGGGTGGTCGTTGGCGGGGTCGCCGTGCGCCAGGTTCCCGCCGACCGTGGCGCGGTTCCGCACCAGCGGATCGGCGATGACGCGCGCGGTGTCGAGCAGGATGGGGTAGCGGGTGCGCACCACCTCGGAGCGCTCGAGCACGGCCTCGCGGGTCGCGCCCCCGATGCGGAGCTGGCCGCCCTTCTCCTCGACGTACTCGAGGCCGGGGATGCGGCCGATGTCGACGAGGTGCTCCGACTGCGCCAGGCGCAGCTTGAGCATGGGCAGGAGGCTCTGCCCTCCCGACAGGACCTTGGCCGTGTCGCGGTAGCGGGTGAGGAGCGCCACCGCCTCGGAGAGGCTGGTCGGCGCGTGATAGTCGAACGCGGGCGGGATCATGGACCCTCCTTCGTGAGGCGTTCAGCGCAGCAGCAGGTACAGCACGGCGAGACAGAGCAGGAGCGAGAGCCAGAGCGGCGTCGGGCCCGAGAGGGCACGGCCCGCGGCGCGGCGCGCGACCTTGGCGCCGAGGGCGCCGGCGTCGAAGGGTTCGACCGTGGGTGGAGAGGGGGCGGCGCTCGCGCGTTGCGGGCCCTCTCCCGTTCCCTCTCCCGCTGTCGCGGGAGAGGGGGGCCGTCCGCCGGCGGCAAGCTCCGGTGAGGGGGCCACCACCGCGGCGTTCACCGGGACGTTCGCGGTGGACCCCTCGCCGCCCTCGGGCGGCGAGGGGCGGGGACGCGAGGGTTCGGCGGCCGAACGGCCGTCGGACCCGAAGACCGGGCTCGACGACGCCGCCACCCCGTTCGCGCCCGGCGCGCCCGCCGCCTCCAGCTCCTCCCTCATCCGCTGCGAGAAGATCTGGAAGATCTGGTCGCCGACGTCCTCCACCATGCCGCGGCCCATCTGCGCCAGGATCCCCGACACGTTGACGCGGGAGACGGCGGTCACCTCCGTCTCGCCGTCGCCCTTGCTGGCCACGCTGCTCGTGAGCCGGAGGTCGGCGCCGCCCTTGCCGCGCACGTCCTGGCCGGTGGCGACGATCGCGGCGCGCCCGGCGGACTCGTCGAGCTGCTCGAAGACGATCTTGCCCCGGTAGCTCGCCTGCACCGGCCCGACCTTCACCGTCATGGTCCCGGCGTAGGTCCGCTCGTCGATCTGCTCGGTGATGGCGGCGCCCGGCATGCAGCTCGCCACCTTCCTCGCGTCGACGAGGAAGGCCCAGACCCGGGCCGGCGGCGCCCTGACGACGAACGATTTCGTGATCTCGAAGGCCATGGGCTCTCTAGCTCGCGAGGTGCGGCAGGAGCCGCTCCAGCGACGCGAGGTCGTGGGCGGGCTCGAGGCGATCGACGTGCGGCAGCGCCGCGGCCATGCCGCGCGCCGTCGGCTGGTAGCGCGGGTCGCCGAGGAGCGGGTTCAGCCAGAGCACGCGCCCGGCTCGGGCGTGGATGCGCCGCATCGCTTCGCCCAGGAGCGCCGGGTCGCCGCGGTCGAGCCCGTCCGAGAGCACGACGACCACGGTGCGTCGGTCGACGAGCGCCGGCAGGTGGCGCTCCGCGAACTCGGCCAGGCACTCGCCGAGGCGCGTGCCCCCGGACCAGTCCGGCACCGCCTCCGCCAGCCGCGCCACCACCCGCTCCTGCTGCCCCGCGGAGAGCCAGGCCGTGACGCGGACGAGCTCGGTGTTGAAGGCGAAGACCTCGGTGCGCGGCGCCACGCGCTTCAGCGCCCGCGCGAAGGCGAGCAGGAAGCGCGCGTGCGCGTCCATCGACCCGCTCGTGTCGAGGAGGAGCACGAGGCGCGGCGTCTCCACGGGCCTCGCCCGCCGCGCCAGCGCCAGGAGCTCGCCACCGGTGGAGAACGAGCGGCGGAGGCTGCGGCGGAGGTCGGCGGCGCCGCGCGGCGAGGGCGCGAGGCGGCGCGAGCGCCGGGTGGCGAGCCGCGCGGCGAGACGCGCGAGCAGGCGCTCCATCTCGGCGAGGTCGCGCCCGTCGCAGCGCTCGAACGGCTTGCGGCGCAGGAGCGCCTGGCGGCTCCAGCCCGGCTCGTCGCCCTCGGTCTCCTGGCCACCGTCGGCCGCCGGCGCGAGGCCGAGCGCCGACCACGCGGCCGGGACGCCCGGGTTCCGTGGCCCGGCCTCGGCCGCCGGACGCGGCGGGCGCGGGGGCCTGCGCAGGGCGCCGCCCCACAGCTCGTCGAGGAGCGCCTCGAACGCCTCCGCGTCACGCGGCCGGATCTTGAGGGTGCAGCGGAGCGCCTCCCGCACCTCGGCGCGGTCGCCCAGATCCACCCGTAACATCGCCCGGAGCGCGTCCTCCTCGTCGCCCACCGCCACGCGCACGCCCGCCGCGCGCAGGGCCGCGCCGAACCGCGCCAGGTGCGCGACGAGGTCGGAGGTCACGGGCTCGCCCCCTCCTCGCCCTGCGCCTCGGCCACGAGCCGCGCCACCTCCGCGCCGGAGAGATCGGCGAGGTCGTGCCGGTCCTTCACCACGCACCCGAGCGTCGCGGCCACCACCTCCGGCTCGAGCCGGTCCTGGTGGAGGCGCACCAGCGCCCGGGCCCAGTCGATGCTCTCCGCCACGCCGGGGCTGCGCACGAGGCGCCGTGCACGCAGCGCGCGCACGAAGCGGCCGATCTCGGTCGCCAGCGCCTCGGCCGCGCCCGGCACGCGCGCGCGCAGGATGCGGACCTCCTTCTCCAGCGTCGGGTGGTCGAGGTGGAGGTAGAGGCAGCGCCGGCGCAGCGCGTCCCCGATCTCGCGGGTGCCGTTGGAGGTGAGGACGACGTGCGGCACGTGCTCGGCCCGGACGGTGCCCAGCTCCGGGATGGTCACCTGGAAGTCGGAGAGCACCTCCAGCAGGAAAGCCTCGAAGGCCTCGTCGGCGCGGTCCACCTCGTCGACGAGCAGCACCGCCGGCCGCCCAGGGTGCGTGATGGCGCGAAGCAGCGGACGCTCGAGGAGATAGGCGCGCGAGAAGACCGCCTCCTCGGCCTCGGCGGCTCCCTGCCCGTCGCGCTCGGCGAGCCGCGCCCGCAGCATCTGCCGCGGGTAGTTCCACTCGTAGACGGCGGTGGCGACGTCGAGCCCCTCGTAGCACTGCAGGCGGATGAGGTCGGTCTCGCGGAGCCGCGCCAGGACCTTCGCGATCTCGGTCTTGCCGACGCCGGCGTCGCCCTCGACGAGGAGCGGCTTCCCGAGGTCGAGCGCCAGGAAGAGCGCGGTCGCGACCGCGTCGTCGGCGACGTAGCCCTCCCGCCCCATCGCCTCGCGCAGCGCGCGGATCTCCTCCGTCATCGGCCCCCCGCCCCGGCGCCCACGTCGGAGAGCCAGCGCGCGGGCGACGCCAGGAACCGCTCCCGGCAGCGCGCGTTGCAGAAGTAGAAGGTGCGCCCCTCGTGCTCGGCCCGGTGCCGGGCGGTGGCGATCGCCACCGTCATGCCGCACACCGGGTCGAGCGCCTCGGCGACGTCCTCCGGCCGCTCCACCCCGACCGCGGGCTGCGCCGACGCCTGGGCCCGCCGGACCTGCACCATCTCGGCCAGGATGGAGACCGCCAGCTCCTCGGGGAGCACCGCTCCCAGGTCGAGGCCCGCGGGGTTGCGGATGCGGTCGAGCACCTCGGCGGAGGCGCCGCGGGCGAGGAGGCCGTCGCGCAGGATGGCGAAGCGCTTCCGGCTCGCCACGACGCCGAGGTACGCCGGGCGGAGCGCCAGCGCCGCCTCGATCGACTCCTCGTCGCTCTCGCCCATGGTCGCGACGAGCGCGAACGCGCCCGCCTTCCCCTCGGCCAGCGCGCGCACCTCGGCCGACGCCGCCCCGGGGAGCACGCGGTCGGCGCCGGCGTAGGCGGCGCGCTCGCCGGCGGGGTCGACCACGTCCACCCGCCAGCCGACGCCCTTGCCCAGGGCGGCGAGCGCGCGGGCCACCGGCGACGGCCCGAAGACGACGAGGCGCGGCGCGGGCAGCACCGGCTCGAGGTAGATGTCCACGCTCCCTCCGCTGGAGCAGGTCATGGGGACGACCGTGACCCCTCGCGGCGGCGCCGCCGGTGGGTCGGGCGAGATGGCGACGAGCCGCGGGCGCCCGTCGGCGAGGGCGAGCCGGGCCTGGCGCTTCACGGCAGGCTGCGTGCAGTTCCCGCCCAGCCAGCCGTGGTAGGAGCCGTCGGCGGTGATGACCGCCATGTCGCCCTGGTGCGCCGAGCTGTACGCCTCGCGCCGCACCACCACGGCCAGGACGAACGGCTCGCCGCGGGCGGCGAGGTCGGCGGCGAGCTGCAGGAGCTCAGCGCGCATGGAGCCCTCCCCTTCCGGCGCGCAGGTGGCCCGCGCTCCGGCCGCCGTGGACGGCGAGCGCCTCGGCCACCACGCTCACCGCGATCTGCTCCGGGCCGTCGGCGCCGAGGTCGAGGCCCACCGGCGCGTAGAGCTGCGGCGGCGGGTCGCCGCCGAGGCCGAGCTCGCGGAGCAGGTCGTCGCGGC
>DASTGH010000759.1:0-9519 GCA_035719345.1 Anaeromyxobacteraceae bacterium | reverse complement strand
GGCGCGGGCGGGCGCTGGTCGCTCGTCGCCGCGCGGCGCGACCTCGCCGGCGCGCGCCCCAGCGCCACCGAGTGGAGCGCGGCCACGGCGCAGCAGCTCCTCGTCCGCTACGGGCTCGTGACGCGCGAGGTGGCGGCGGCGGAGGGGCTCCCCGGCGGCTTCGGCGCGGTCTACGACGTCTTCCGCCACCTGGAGGAGGGAGGCCGCATCCGCCGCGGCTACTTCGTCGGCGGCGTCGGCGCGATGCAGTTCGCCCAGCCCGGCATGCTCGACCTCCTGCGCGGGCTCCGGGCGCCGCCGGACGAGCCCGAGGTGCTGGTCCTGTCCGCGGCCGATCCCGCCAGCGCCTGGGGCGCGCTCCTGCCGTGGCCCGGCGATGGGGCGGCAGGGCGGCGGCCGGCGCGCGCCGCCGGCGCGCAGGTGGTGCTCGTGAACGGCGACCTCGCCGCCTGGGTGGCCCGCGGACTCCGCACCGTGCACGCCTGGCTCCCGGACGCCGAGCCGGAACGCGGGACCACGGCGCGCGCGGTCGCCGGCGCGCTGGCGGGTCTGGCGCGGGCGGCGCGGGCGCGCGGCGAGGCGAGCCTCGTGGCCGAGGTCGACGGGGGGCCGCCCGGAGCCCACCCGCTCGCGCCACACCTCGTGGCCGCCGGCTTCGCGCCGTCCTCGCTCGGCTTTCAGCTCACCCGTCGCAGCGCGGCCGCGCTCGACGCGGACCTGGCGGAGGAGGGCGCGCCGGACGACGGCGCGGACGCGGGCGAGGAGGCCGAGAACCCCGCCTGAGGGCGATGCCCTCCGCCGCGACGATGCAGACGCACCGTTCGCCGGACGTACAGTCGATCGGGTGAGCCCCGCGCTCCAATGCCTGCGTAAGAAGCCGTTTACAGGCGGAAAGTCCCGTTCCTGGAAAACCGGACGGCGCGACATTGCCAGCAGCCAGGCGGGGGCACATCCGTCGGGGTGTAGTCCAGGGGGGTGCCGACCGGACCGGTCGGTGATTACCCTCCGTTTGGCCCGGTCGACGGCCGGCCGAGCGAGGGCCGCCGGAACGGCCGCAGAACCCCTCGGTAGTGAGAAGGAACGGAAACATGCCCCAGATCGATATCGATGTCCTCGCCCCCTTCGCCGCCAAGGCCCTGGAGGGCGCCCGGCTCACGCCGTCGGAGCGCGCGGAAGTGCTTCGGCTGGCGCAGGGCTTCGCATGCAAGGACTCGGCGGCGGCCGCCGGCGTATCGCCGGAGACGATCCGCGCCCGCCGCAAGCGGATCTACCGGAAGCTCGACATGAGCGGCTCGGGTGAGCTCATCTCCACGCTCCTCGGCTACGCGCTCAAGATGCTCGCCACCGGCGAGAAGATCCCGGCGCAGGCGCCCGCGCAGCAGCCTGCCGCCACCGCCGCGGCCCAGCCCGGCGTGATGGTCGCGAACTAGAGCCACCGGTCGCCTCCGGCGGCAATGCGGGGTGCGGGAGCGGAGCCCACGGGGCTTCGCTCCCGCGTTTCTTCGAGGCCCGAGGGCGCCCGCGCGCGGGCGCGGGCGCTACTCGAGGTCGAGCGACTTGTACACGCCGCTGCCGTCGAGCACGGTGCCCCAGACCTTGTGCGAGGCCTGGTGCTCGGACGGCCCGAAGGTGAGGGGGACGCCGACGCCGAGGTCGAGGTTCTTCACCGCCTCGAGCGCGTCGACCAGCGTGTCGGTGGTGAGGTTCTTGCCGGCGCGCTTGAGCCCTTCCACGAGCAGCGTCCCCGCGAGGTAACCCTCGAGCGAGATGAACCCGGGGCGCTCGCCCGGCGTGTACTTCGCGAGCGCCTCGCGGTAGCGCAGGATCGCGGTCGCGCCGGCGGTCGGCAGCGGCACCACCTGGGTGACGACGACGCCGTCGGCGAAGCGGGCGCCGAGCGGCACGAGCTCCTCCGCCAGCTCGTTGGAGCCGACGAACGAGACGTTCGTGAAGACGAGCTGCGCGCCCGACTCCTTCACCTTCTCGATGAACTTGGCGCAGGCGCGGTAGGTCCCGACCATGACCACGGCCTTGAGGTGGGCGGTGTTCTTGCCGATGGTCTTCACCGCCTCGGCCACGTCGATGGTGTTGCGCTTGTAGCCGACGCGCAGGATCCGGCCCGGATCCTGGCGGTAGCGGCGCATCGCCTTCGCCACGCCGGAGAAGCCGTCGTCGCCGAACGCGTCCTCCTGCGCGAAGACGGCGATCTGCGCGGGGCGGAAGCGGCGCACCTCGACGAGGTACTTCACCACGGCCGCGGTCTCCTCCTGGTAGCTCGCCCGGTAGTTGAAGACGAAGCGATCGGGCGGGTCGTTGCGGAGGAGCTTCGTGCCCGTGAACGCGCCGAAGAAGAGCATGCCGCGGTCGAGCGCGTAGGGCAGGGCGGCGGCGGTGGTGGGCGTCCCGACGTTCCCGACGAACCCGAACACCTTCCGCTTCTCCGCCAGCTCCTTCATGGCGGGGAGCGTCCGCGCCGGCTCGTAGCCGTCGTCGAAGGCGACGAGGCGGAGCTTGCGGCCGGCCACGCCCCCGGCGTCGTTGGCGACGGAGAAGGCGACGTCGAGGCCGACCTTCATCTGCCGGCCGAGCTCGCGCGCCGCGCCGGAGAAGGGGGCCACCTGGCCGAAGAGGACCTCGGAGTCGGTGACGCCTTGCACCTCGCCGGCGGCGGGGCCGGCCAGGGCGAGCGCGAGGAGCGCCGCGAAGGGACGGGCGCGGAGGGCGGTGCGAGCGGTGCGGGTCAAGGGAGGTTCCTCCACGGCGAGTGGCGCGCCATGTTCGCCCAGATTCGCTCCGAGCGCGAGATCGGCGTGCGCGATATCTCACCGCGAGGAGAAGGTCCGGTGGGCGCGCGGCGGTGACGGGCGCACGATGTGAGCGCGCCGGCGCGCCCTCGGGTGTATCGTCTCGTCGCCCATGCCCCGCGCCCGCCTCCTCGCCGCCGCCGCGCTCCTCGCCTCGGCGTGCGGCCACGCTCCCGCGCCCTCGCAGGCCGGCTGCCCGCCCGACATGATCGAGCTCGCGCCCGGCTCCTTCGAGTTCAAGATGAAGGAGGGCGTGCGCGCGGTGGTGCCCGCCGCCTTCTGCCTCGACGTGACCGAGGTCACCGTGGAGGCGTACGCCGCCTGCGTGGCGCGCGGCGGGTGCACGGCGGCGCGCGGCGAGGCGGAGTGGCCGGGCATCACCGAGGCCGACCGGATGCGCTCGCGAAAGCGGTGCAACGCCGACCGCGCCGACCGCCGCGACCACCCCGTGAACTGCGTCAGCTGGGAGCAGGCGGCCGGCTACTGCCGTGCGCTGCGCAAGCGCCTGCCCACCGAGGCGGAGTGGGAGTGGGCGGCGCGCGGCGGCGACGAGGCGCGCCACTTTCCCTGGGGCAACGAGGCGCCGGGCCGGCAGGTGTGCTGGAACCTCCGCCCCGACGGCGTGCCCGACGCCGACTGGCCCGGCACCTGCGCCGTCGGCAGCCACCCGGAGGGCGCCGGCGTCGGTGGCGTCCAGGACCTGGCCGGCAACGTGTGGGAGTGGACCTCCAGCCTGCACGCCGAGGGCGGCCCGGAGCGCGTGACCCGGGGCGGCGGCTTCTTCTACCAGGGCCCCGAGGTCGTCTCCGCCGGCTACCGCGCCTGGAACGTCCCCACCCAGCGCGATCCGTCGATCGGCTTCCGCTGCGCGAAGGACCGCTGAGGCCGCGGGTCCGGACGACCCATCACCGTTCGTGAATGACGGCCGGTGGCTCGCCGGCGCGCGCGCCTTCCCGCACGCTCCGGTCTGCGTCGATCCGCCACTCCGCGAGGGAGGCGGATTGGCCCGAAAGCGGCAAATGTGAACGCTCACGTCGTAGCGAGGGGGGCTCCAAGCAAACCCTGCGCAACCGAGGTCGCGGGCGCCGCGCGCCCCGCAAGAGCTGCGTCCATCCGAGGAAGGGACCATCGCACATGAGCATCGGCAGACGATCCTGGTTGAAGCTGGCCGCGGGGGGAGGCGCCGGTCTGGCGCTCGCGGAGGTGGTCGACGTGCGCGAGGCGCACGCCGCGACGAAGAAGGCGAAGATCGCGGGCGCGAAGGAGTTCACCACCGCCTGCAACTTCTGCTCGTGCGGTTGCGGCATGGTGGCGCACGTCAAGGACGGCAAGCTCGTCAACCTCGAGGGCGACCCGGATCACGTCATCAACGAGGGCTCGCTCTGCCCGAAGGGCGCCGCCATGCGGGCGACGCACGAGAGCGACCAGCGGCTCAAGAAGCCGCTCTACCGCGCGCCCGGCGCCGACAGGTTCGTCGAGATCTCCTGGGACCAGGCCTTCGAGAAGGTGGCGAAGAAGATCAGGGACGTCCGCGACTCCACCTGGATGGCGACGGAGAAGGACGGCGACGTCGAGTACCCGGTGAATCGCAGCGACGCGCTCGCCTTCCTGGGCGGCGCGCAGAACACGAACGAGGAGTGCTACCTCTTCCAGAAGATGGCGCGGACGTTCGGGAGCGTCATCGTCGAGCACCAGGCACGGCTTTGACACGGCCCCACGGTGCCCAGTCTGGGCGCCACGTTCGGCCGCGGGGCGATGACGAATCACTGGCTCGACCTCAAGAACGCCAAGGTGTTCCTGATCGGCGGTAGCAACGCCGCCGAGAACCACGTGATGTCCATGAAGTGGGTGCACCGCGCCAAGGAGCAGGGCGCGAAGGTCATCCACGTCGACCCGCGCTTCAACCGCACCTCGTCGGTGGCGGACCTCTACGCCCGCATCCGGCCCGGCACCGACATCGCGTACCTGAACGCGATCATCAACTACGTGCTGCAGGCCAAGCTCTACGACGAGGAGTACGTGAAGCTGAACACGAACGCGCTCGTCATCGCCAACGACGAGTTCGGGTTCGACGACGGCCTCTTCACCGGCTTCGACGGCGAGAAGCACAAGTACGAGAACGCGAGCTGGGGCTACGTCGTCGACAAGAAGACGAGGAAGTTCCAGAAGGCCGACTCGCTCGACGACCCGCGGACCGTGTTCGCGAAGATGAAGCAGTTCTACGCGCGCTACACGTTCGAGAAGGCGTCCGCCATCACCGGCATCCCCGCCGATCAGATCAAGCTCATCGGCGACACGTTCGCGAAGAACCGGCCGGGCACGATCATGTACGCGCTCGGGATGACGCAGCACACGGTCGGCGTCCAGAACATCCGCTGCTACGCCATCCTCCAGCTGCTCCTCGGCAACATCGGCGTCCCCGGCGGCGGCGTGAACGCGCTCCGCGGCGAGCCGAACGTGCAGGGCGCGTCCGACATGGCCGTGCTCTACACGTACATGCCGGGCTACCTCTCGTACCCGTACTCGAACGAGCCCACGCTCCAGGACTGGACGAAGAACTACGGAACGTTCCGGAAGAAGATGCTGGTGAACGGGCTCAAGGCCTGGTTCGGCGAGCACGCGTCGCTCGAGAACGACTTCGGCTACGCGATGCTGCCGAAGCGCGCTAAGTCGAAGAACTACTCGACGTTCAAGATCTTCGAGAACGCGCTCGAGGGGAAGACCAAGTTCCTCTACGTCATGGGGCAGAACCCCATGGTCACCCAGCCGAACCTCAAGCTGGTGCACGAGGCGATGTCGAAGATGGAGATGGTGGTCGTCCAGGACCTCTGGATGACGGAGACGGCCGCCTTCTTCGAGCGGCCGGGCTCGGACCCGAAGTCGATCCCGACCGAGGTGATCGTCCTCCCCGCCACGTACTTCATGGAGAAGGACGGCACCATCAGCGGCTCCGGGCGCATGGTGCAGTGGCGGTACGCGGCCGTGCCGCCTCCCGGGGACGCCAGGGCGGACATCGAGATCATCGACCAGCTCTTCAAGCGCGTCCGCGACCTGTACAAGGGGTCGACCGCCGAGAAGGACCAGATCCTCTTCAAGGCGACCTGGGCCTACGACGGCGGCGAGAGCAAGGCGGAGGAGGTGCTGAAGGAGATCTCCGGGCGCGTGTACAAGGACCTGCCCGACGGCAGCCTCAGGGCGGGCGACTTCGTGAAGCGCATCCCGGACCTCCAGGCCGACGGCTCGACGTCGTCGGGCGCCTGGATCCTGGCCGGCGTCTTCGGCGGCGGGAAGAACCTCAGCAAGCGCCGCGACTCGAAGACCGATCCCTCGGGCCTCGGGATCTACCCGAACTTCGCGTGGACCTGGCCCGGCAACATGCACATCCTCTACAACCGCGCCTCCTGCGACGCGAAGGGCCAGCCGCTCGATCCGAAGAAGAAGATCGTGTGGTGGGACGAGGCGCAGAAGAAGTGGGCCGGCTTCGACACGCCGGACGTGCCGGTGGCCACCGACGGCCCCGACACCGAGAACGGGCAGCGCCCCTTCCGCATGAACGCCGAGGGCGTCGGCCGGCTCATGGCCGGTCCGTACAAGCACCCCGATCCCAAGGCCGAGGACCTGCCCCGCGACTCCTCGGGCGTCCTCGTCGACGGCCCCTTCCCCGAGTTCTACGAGCCGGTGGAGAGCCCGACGGCGAACGCGATGCACCCGAAGGTCGCCACCAACCCGACGGTGAAGTACCCGCGGGTGAAGGCGCTCCAGCCCATCGGCACGCCCGACAGGTACCCGTACGTCCTCATGACGGCGTCGATGACCGAGCACTGGTGCGCCGGCTCGACCACCCGCAACGTGCCCTGGCTCAACGAGCTGCAGCCGGAGCCGGTGTGCGAGATGCCGGAGAAGCTGGCGAAGGCCCTGGGCGTGCGCTCGGGCGATCCGGTCAAGGTCGAGAGCGCGCGCGGCGAGATCGTGGTCAAGGCCGTGGTCACGAAGCGCATGCAGACGCAGATGATCAACGGCAAGGAGGTCACCACGGTCTGGGTGCCCTACAACTGGGGCTTCAAGGGGCTCAGCACCGGCCCGTCGACGAACAACATCACCATCGACGTCGGCGACCCCAACACCTGGACGCAGGAAACGAAGGCGTGCCTCGTCAACGTGACGAAGGTCTCGACCTCGAACGCCTGATCGCGAGGACATCGACCATGAGCACCGAGACGACCGCGACCGAGAAGTTCGAGGCGGGCAAGCTCATCGACCTGACGAAGTGCGTCGGGTGCCGGGGCTGCCAGGTGGCCTGCAAGCAGTGGAACGAGATGCCCGCGGAGAAGACGGCCTACGACGGCAAGGTGAACGCCACGCTGCAGCAGCCGGCGAAGCTCTCCGCGAAGTCGCTGACGGTCATCACGTACCACGAGCTCGAGAACCCGGGCGCGCCCGGCGGCCTCGACTACGTGTTCGCCAAGCGCGGCTGCATGCACTGCGACGAGCCGGCCTGCGCCTCGGCCTGCCCGGTGACGGCGCTCCACAAGACGGCGGAGGGCCCGGTCACCTACGACAAGGAGAAGTGCATCGGCTGCCGCTACTGCATGTGGGCGTGCCCGTGGGGCGTCCCCACCGCCGAGTGGGACTCGCTCGCGCCGAAGATCGACAAGTGCACGCTCTGCTACGACCGCGAGACGGCGGGCAGCGTGCCGGCGGAGCGGAACGGGAAGCCGCTCACCGAGGAGGAGCAGAAGAGGTACGCGGGCGCGTACGCCGTCCCGGCGTGCGCCAAGACCTGCATCGCCGGAGCCATCAAGTTCGGCGACCGCGACACCCTGCTCGCCGAGGCGAAGGAGCGCATGGCCAGGAGCCCCGGCAAGTACGTCGACCACGTGTACGGGGAGAAGGAGGCGGGCGGGACGAACGTGATGTACCTGTCGCCCGTCCCGTTCGACCGGATCGGCTTCCCCAAGGTCGGCGACCAGCCGTACCCGCGGTACAGCAAGGTCGCGCTCGGCGCCGTGCCGGGCGCCGTCATCGGCGTCGGCGCGGTGCTGGGCGGCGCCTACGCGCTCCAGAAGCGCAAGGCCGCGGTCGAGCTGGCGGAGGCTCGGGAGTTCATGAAGGCCCCCGCGACCAGGCACGTGCCGGAGAAGAAGGCGGAGGAGAAGCATGAGCACCACCCGCGCTTCGAGCCCCTGAAGAAGGAGCTCTGGACCCCGTTCAACAAGGTCCTGGCGGCCCTCATGGCGTTCGGCGGCGTCTCCTTCATCGCCCGGTTCGCCCTCGGGCTCGGCAAGAGCACGAACCTCTCCGACACCTGGGCCTGGGGCCTCTGGATCGTCTTCGACCTCGTCTGGATCGCGGTGGCCGCCGGCGCGTTCGCGACTGCCGGCCTCATCTACGTCTTCCAGCGCAAGGACCTCTACTCCATCGGTCGAGGCGCCGTGCTGATGGGCCTCCTGTCCTACTCGTTCGTCACGGTGACGCTGCTCGCCGACCTCGGCCTGCCGTGGCACTTCTACCAGCTCGGCCTGCAAGCCCCGGAGCACTCGGCGATGTTCGAGGTCTCCTGGTGCGTCGGCCTGTACGTGACCGTCCTCCTCTTCGAGTTCCTGCCGGTGCCCTTCGAGCGCTGGGGGATGAAGCGGGCGGCGGAGGCCTGGAAGAAGTGGTCGCCGTGGTACGTCGTGATCGCGCTCTCGCTCTTCGTGTACCTGCTCTCGCGCAAGCCGATGTACTCGGTGGTCGCGGCGGTCGTCTTCGGGTTCCTGGCGTACGCCTTCCGCACCCGGGACGGCCAGAAGCCCGAGCCCATCATGCTGGCCATCGCGGCGGTGACGCTCTCCACCATGCACCAGAGCTCGCTCGGGTCGCTCTTCCTGCTCATGCCCGACAAGCTCGCCCTGCAGTGGTGGTCGCCGGTGATGCCGGTCTCCTTCTTCCTCAGCTCGATCGCCGCGGGCCTCTCGCTCGTCATCCTGGTCGAGATGTGGATCGCGAAGGCCTGGAACCGGCCCATGCGCGTGCCGCAGCTGGCGGCGCTGGGGCAGGCGGCGTTCTGGTCGCTGCTCGTCTACACGGCGTTCCGGCTCGGTGACCTGGCCCTCCGCGGCCAGCTCGGGGCGGCGTTCGCTGCGCCCGGGGCCGGGCTGTTCGCCGCCGAGGTGGCCCTCGGCGGGCTCGCCCCGCTCGCGCTCCTCGCCTCGCCGAAGCTGCGGTCGAGCCCGGGCGCGCTGGCGCTCGGCGCGGCGCTCGCGTGCGGCGGCGTCGTCTTCAACCGCGTGAACGTCGTGGTCCTGGCGATGTCGCTCAAGGGCCCGATGCCGCAGCAGATCGCGCAGAGCTACCACCCGAGCGTCTTCGAGTGGGGCATCTCCGTCGGCCTCATCGCGGCGACGATCTTCCTCTTCGGGCTCGGCGTGCGGCTCATGCCGGTGCTGCCCGCGGCGGAGGAGAAGGCCTCGGCGTAGGTCCGCCGCGGTCGCTATACCAGGGGCCGCCCCGCGTCACGCGGCGGCGGCCCCTCGCTTTGGAGGTCTCGATGGAGTCGGCTGCGTCGCGGTGGCTGGCCGCGCACCCCTACCTCGGCCCGCTGGCCCGGCTCAACGAGGCGCTCGACGGCGCCGCGGGCGCGCCGGCGGTCGCCGTCCCGGCGCTCGACGAGCACCTCGCCGAGTACGAGGCGGGCGTCCCGCTCCTGCGCTCGGCGGCCGCCGGCGTGGACGTC
>DASTGH010000758.1:0-3610 GCA_035719345.1 Anaeromyxobacteraceae bacterium | reverse complement strand
CGCGGCGGGGGCGGCGGCGAGCGCGAGGGCGACGGCGGCGGCGAGGGCGCGCGGCACGGGCCCGGACCTTATCATCCCCGCCATGGCGGAGGACGACGGCGACGCGGTCGCGCCGGTGGAGCTGCCCATCGACGGCACCCTCGACCTGCACGCGTTCCGGCCCTCGGAGGTGGGGGACCTCGTGCCCGAATGGCTCGGCGCCTGCCGCGAGCGCGGGCTCCGGGAGGTCCGCATCGTGCACGGCAAGGGCACCGGCGCGCTCCGCCGAACGGTGGAGGCGCTCCTCGCGCGCTCGCCGCTGGTGGCGAGCTTCCGCACCGCCGACGAGTCCGCCGGGGGATGGGGCGCCACCCTGGCCACGCTGCGAGACCCTTGACGGGCCGTTCACGCGGCGACGGCCCGCGGCTAACCTCCGGCGGCGCATGCTCGCGGTCGCGCTCACGCTGACGCTGGCGGCCGCGCCCGCCGCGCCTCCGGGCGCCTTCCCCACCGCGCCGCCGGGCGGCGCGTTCCCGTGGCCCGTGCACCGCCGCGCGCTCGACAACGGCCTCGGGGTGCTCCTCGTCCCCTTCGACTCGCCCGGCTACGCCGCCTACTTCACGTTCTTCCGGGTGGGGAGCCGGGACGAGGTGGAGCCGGGGCGGAGCGGGCTCGCCCACTTCTTCGAGCACCTCGCCTACCGCGGCACGCCGGCGGTCCCCGCCGCGCGCTGGGAGGAGGAGACGAAGGGGCTCGGGCTCGAGGCGAACGCCTTCACCGACGACGACGTCACCGCCTTCTGGCTGGCCGGGCCGGCGTCCGCCCTGCCGCGCGTGGCCGAGCTGGAGGGCGACCGCTTCCGCCACCTCGCCTTCTCCGAGGACGACTTCCAGGTGGAGGCGCGCACCGTGCTCGGCGAGCTGGCGCGCACCGGCGGCTCGCCCGACTACCGGGTCGAGGCGGCGGCGCGCGCGCTCGCCTTCGGGCGGCACCCCTACCGCCACCCGGTGCTCGGCGCCGACCGCGACGTCCGCGAGCTCGCCTCGGGCTACCGCGCGGCGCTCGAGTTCTACGCGCGCCACTACCGTCCCGAGAACGCGTTCGTGCTCGTCGTCGGCGACTTCGACGAGGAGGCGGTGTTCGAGGCGATCCGCCGGGCGTACGGACCGTGGAAGGCGACCGCGCCGGCGCCGCCCCCCGTCCCGCCCGAGCCGCCGCTCGCCGGCCCGAAGGAGGCGCGCCAGGCGTTCCCCGCCGCCGCGCTGCCGCGCGTGTGGACCGGATGGCGCACGCCCGGCGCCGGCGATCTCGAGGCCACCGCCGCGCAGCTCGTGCTCTGGCCCTACCTCTTCGGCCGCCTCTCCGCGCTGAACCGCCAGCTCGTCCTGGAGCGCGGCCTGGCGCAGAGCCTGGGCGGCGAGTTCCAGCCGCACCGCGACCCCTTCCTCTTCGGCTGCGCGCTCGTCCTCCGCGACGCGGAGGCGGAGGGCCCGGCGCGGGCGGCGGTGGACGCGGCCGTGGCCGACCTCGCTGCCGGCCGGATCGATGCGGCGCTCCTCGCCGACGTGAAGGCGAACGTCCAGAGCGGGCTCCTCATGCAGACCGACACCGCCTACCGGAGCGGCGTCTGGCTCGTCTACCACACCGCGCTCGGCGGCGAGCCGGGCTACCTCGACGCGCTCATGGCGGCGGCGGCGCGCGTCGGGCCCGACGACCTCGCCGCCTTCGCGCGGCGCACGCTCGTCCCGGCCAACCGCGTCACGGCGATCCTGGCGCCGGCCTCCCCGGGCAGGGGCGGGGCGCGATGAGGCGCCTCGCCGCGCTCCTCGCGGCGGCGGTCGCGTGCTCGCACGCGGCGACGGCGCCGCCGGGCGGGGGCGACCTGCGCACCCAGGCGTTTCCGCCGCTCGTCGCCGCCGCGGACGGGCCTCCGGTGGTGGCGGTGCCCGCGCCCTCGCATCCCACCGTCGCGCTGCGCCTCCACTTCCTCGCCGGGTCGGTGGACGACCCCCCGGGCAAGGAGGGGCTCACCGCGCTCACGGCCGCGGTCATGGCCGAGGGCGGCACCGAGCGGCTCTCGTCGGGCGAGCTGGCGCGCGCGCTCTACCCCATGGCGGCCGAGCTGGAGGTCGTGCCCGACAAGGAGACGACCGTGTTCTCCGGTCGATGCCCGCGCGCCGACGCGGGGCGCTGCGCGGCGCTCCTCGCCGACGTCGTGCTCCGGCCGCGCTTCGACCCCGGCGAGTTCGAGCGGCTCCGCCGGCGCGCGCTCGACGCGCTCCGCAAGGGGTTGCGCGCGGAGGACGAGGAGGAGCTGGCGAAGGAGGCGCTCTCCGGCCTCCTCTTCGCGGGCCACCCCTACGCGCACCCGACGCTCGGCACGGTCGAGGGGCTCGGACGCCTCACGCTCGACGACGTGCGGGCGCAGTGGCGCGCCGTCTTCGTGCGCTCGCGCCTCACGGTCGGCGCCGCCGGGGGCTACCCCGCGGACCTCCCCGCCGCGCTCGCGCGCGAGCTCGACGCGCTGCCCCCGGGCGCGCGCCGCGCTCCGCTCCCCGCCCCCTCCGGCGCCGGTCCGCGCTTCCTCCTCGTGGAGACGCCGGGCGCGCCCGCGGCCATCTCGCTCGGCCTGCGCTGGGACGTGCGGCGTGGCCACCCCGACTTCCCGGCGCTGGTCGCGGCCACCTCGGCGCTGGGCGAGCACCGGCAGGGAGCGGCCTTCCGGCTCTTCCGCGAGCTGCGGGAGCTGCGGGGCCTCTCCTACGGCGCGTACGCCTACCCCGAGCACTTCGTGCAATCGCCGGGGAGCGCGCTCCCCGCCCCCCACCACGCGCGGACGTACCAGGCGTTCACCGTCTGGGTGCGGCCGGTGGAGCAGGGCCACCGGCTCTTCGCGCTGCGGACGGCGCTGCGGGAGGTGACGCGCTGGGCGCGGGACGGCCTCGACGAGGCGGAGCTGGCGCGGGTGAAGCGCTTCCTCGCCGGCCACACGCTGGCGCTCGACGGCAGCGACGCGCGCCGCCTGGGCCAGGCGCTCGACGACCGCTTCTACGGGCTTTCCGAGCCGTGGCTGCCCGCGTTCCGGCGGCGGCTCGCGGAGCTCACGCTCGACGACGTGAACGGCGCGCTCCGGCGCCACGTCGACCCGGCGAGGCTGCAGGTCGCCGTGGCCACGGCCGGCGCTGCGGCGCTCGCCGCGGAGATCCGCGCCGGCGCGCCCTCGCCCATCACCTACCCCACGCCGCGCCCGCGCGCGGTGACCGAGGCGGACCGCGAGATCGCCGCGTTTCCGCTCGCGGGGGAGGTGCAGGTGGTGCGCGCCGACGCCCTCTTCGAGCGCTGACGCGTTTGGAATCGAGCCCTTCTTCGTCCCCGTTCGTGCTGAGCGTAGCCGCGCAGCGGCGGAGTCGAAGCGCGCCCTTCGACTCCGCTTCGCTACGCTCAGGGCGAACGGATGATCGACGCGTCCGAGCACGCCATCAGCCGGCGAGCCGCGAGACCGCGAGCGCGAGCGCCTCGGCGAGACGGGCCGCGCCCGGGCCACCCCCCTGCGCCAGGTCGGGCGCGCCTCCGCCCTTCCCGCCCAGGACCGCCGCCGCCTCGCGCAGCGCGGCGCCGAGGTCGGGCCCCG
>DASTGH010000757.1:0-12140 GCA_035719345.1 Anaeromyxobacteraceae bacterium | reverse complement strand
GCCGGCGCCGCCGGTGACCACGCCGCCCGTGGCCGGCGGTACGCCGCCGGCTGCCGGTGGAGGCGGCGGCGCGGCGGGCGGCGGGATCGCGGGCGGGGGCGGCGGCGGTGGTTCGGGCAGCGGCGGTGGATCGGGGAGCGGCAGCGGGTCGGGCAGCAGCAGCGGCTCGGGCAGTGGCGGATCGGGCGGGACGGGTGGCGGAGGCGGCGGCGAAGCCGGCGACGGCCTCGCTCCGCTCTCGGCGGTCGCGGTCCCGCAGCCCACCGGCGGCGACGTGGTCGATCAGACCGCCGCCGTCCGGCTGGGGAAGGCGCTCTTCTGGGACACGCAGGCGGGCAGCGACGGCCAGCAGGCCTGCGCCACCTGCCACTTCCACGCGGGCGCGGACTCGCGCCGCGTCGACATCCTCCACCCCGGCCCGAACGGCCTGTTCGAGTCGGGTGGCGTCACCTCCGCCGGGCAGACGCTGCCGCCGGTCGACATCTCCACGGACGACCGCGCCGGCTCGAGCGGCGTGCTCGCGGGGACGTTCCGCGGGCTGGCGGCAGACCCCGCCATCGCGGCCGACGTCTGCGACGCGAACCTCGACCCGACGTTCGGGGCGAACCGCCAGGTGACGGGACGGAATGCCCCCAGCGTCGTGGGAGCGGTCTTCAATCGCGACAACTTCTGGGACGGGCGCGCCAACCACCAGTTCAACGGGCACGATCCGTTCGGCGCCGCGACCGGCGCGGGCTCCTACGTGCAGGGCGCGAGCCTCGCGTCACAGGCGGTCGGACCCGCGCTCTCCGCGGTCGAGATGTCGTGCGCCGGCCGCGCCTTCGACGGCCCCGGCGGCCTCGGCGCGAAGCTCATGGCGCGGCTCCCGCTCCAGCTCCAGCGCGTGTCGCCCGCCGACTCGGTCCTGGGCGCGGTCTCCGCGTGGCCCGCGCCTGGACTCACGGTGAGCTACGCCGACCTCGTCGCCGCAGCATTCGGGCCCGACGCCGCGGCGTCGGCGGTGGACCGCTTCTCGAGCCTGTGGGGACAGGCCATCCAGGCCTACGAGTCGACGCTCGTGCCCGACCGGACGCCGCTCGATCGCTACCTGGCCGGCGACGCGACGGCGTTGACGGCGAGCCAGCAGCGCGGGCTCGACGTGTTCCGCGGCAAGGGCGGGTGCACCAAGTGCCACTCCGGACCGGAGCTCACCGACGCCTCGGTCTCGTTCGCCGCGCTCCGCGGGCTCGTGAACGAGGACGGCGGCGACCAGGGGTTCCACAACCTCGGCGTGCGCCCGACGGCGGAGGACCCGGGGCGCGCCGGCAAGGCCCCCACCGGCACCTCGCTCTCGGTCTCCGGCGCGGCGGCGGACCGCGGCGCGTTCAAGACGCCGGGGCTGCGCAACGTGGGGCTGACGGCGCCCTACTTCCACAACGGTGGGAAGGCGACGCTGGCCTCGGTGGTCGACTTCTACGACCGCGGTGGCGACTTCGCGAACGCGGAGAAGGCCCGGCGGCTGCAACCGCTCGGCCTGGGCGCCTCCGACAAGGCCGCGCTCGTCGAGTTCCTCCAGGACGGCCTCACCGACTGCCGCGCCGCGGCGGGGGCGGCGCCGTTCGACCATCCGTCGATCGAGCTGCCGAATGGCCCGAGCCTCGCGGAAACGGGCGCGGCGGGCACGATGCCGTGCCAGTGACGCGCCGCGCGTGACCGCCGGCGGGCGCCTCGCGGGGGGGGATCCGCCGGCTCCGCCCAAGCCACAGCCCACCCTTCTGGCGCCGGCGCCGCGGCAGCTCCTGCCGCGGCCGCCGGCGCACGTGCGTCCGGCGGGCGGAGCGGGTCGTGACCAGGCCTGCGCGGGGCCTCCAGGGCACGGGACACCGCCCGTCGTGGCCGCGGCGGACCGACCGGCCATGGCGGGCGCCATGGTGACGCGCTCGCCCTCGACCCCTCCGTGGAAACTCACCGTGGGTCTGCGCGTTTGCGGCGCAATCTGTGTCTATCCAAGCCGGAAGGTCGTCAATCCGGCGATTGATTCCAACCCGCAACCTATTTCCCGAAGAGGAACACCATGCACGCATCCGATTGCCGCTCCACCGCTGTCCGCGTCGCGAGGAAGGCCGGCCCCGCCGTGCTCGCCCTGGCCACGCTCGTCGCCGCCCACTCGGCATGGGCGGTCTGCGCCGACGGCACGACGTTCCCCGCCGGCGGCTACGTCGTCGGCCAGCCACCCGTCCCCGTCCTGCAGAACTTCACGCCGAACGTCTTCACCGGGACGACCGGCTCGTACTTCATCCCCGACAACTCGACCTTCGAGCACAACGACCCGACCCAGCCGCTCACCGGCGGCGGGCACAACTGGGTCTTCGACCAGGGCTCCACGCTTTGCAAGGTGACCGACCTCGGCCCGGCCGGTGGCGTCGCCACCGCCTGGGGGCTGCCGCCGTCCAACGCCACCGAGTGCGTCGTGCTGCCCATCATCAGCGGCGGCGTGATCAAGAACATCGGCGACATCCCCGGCAATGGTGACGTCATCACGCCCACCTGCGATCCCACGAAGCTCAGCCAGCCCGGCGCGCCGAACGCGGCCAACACCTACGCCAACCAGCTCGGCTGCTCCATCTCGCACGGCGTCGCCAACACGCCGCAGACCGCGACGAGCTACCTCTTCGTCGCCGGCATCAAGGGCGGCATGTTCTCCATCCCGCTCAACAACGTGACGACCCCCGTCGTCGGTGGGCAGTCGGGCAAGATCTCGGGCCCGCAGAACTACTACTCGCACATCCCCGAGGGCCAGAAGCTCACCAACGCCGTCGTCTCGAAGGACGGCCAGTTCGCCATCGCCACCTCCAACAAGCGCCTCAACACGGTCTTCGCTTGCCTGAACCCGCTCGGCGACCCCGGTGACCCGACCCTCCCCATCAACCCCAACTTCTTCGTCCCGCCGGCGAGCACCGTGCTGTGCATGGCGATCGGCAACAACGCCCTCCAGGTCGATCTCACCGACGTGTGGGGCTCGGACAACCAGCCGTACTTCGGCGGGCAGCGCGTCGTGAACGCCTTCGGCGGCGTCCCCGGTGGCACCTCCAACGTGGCCTGGCCGCAGTGCATCTGGAAGAACAACGGGTCGCTCTCGCTCCTCGACGCCTTCCAGCACAACCGCCAGGGCGGCTGCGGCAACGCCCTCCCCGACTTCGGCTTCAGCTCGGCCAACATCGTCCAGCCGAGCGGCAGCGCCTACCACGGCCAGTACATCTACATGGGCCCGGTCGGCGGCACGGCCGTCCAGTTCAAGCTCACCGTCGATCCGTTCTCCGGCCAGACGAGCTACGCCTTCCGCACCTACATCACGGGCCTGTCGCTCACCACCGGCATCGGCGTCGCGGATGACCTCAAGTCCGTCATCTTCTACAACGACCCGTCCGCCATCGGCGCGGCCGCTCAGGAGGCGCTCACGAAGGTCCCGCTCTGCGAGGACATGTAACGGAAGTCGGGCGCTGCCGGGGACCCCACGGCCGCCGGCAGCACTCTCGTCTCTTGCCGCAAGCGCGGCCGCCGGGCGCTCGAACGGGCCCGGCGGCCGCGCCGTCGTCTGCGGGGCGTGCACGCCATGCCCCGCCGTCGGACCCTCGCGCCAGGGACGCCGCGGCCCTGCCATCGGGCGGCGGGGCTGGCGGCCTCCCGGGGACGGACGGACCGTTCCCGCGCCGCGTCCCGACGACGCGCACACCCACCGAACGAAAGGACCTCTCATGGCCCGCAAAGCCGTCACGCTGCTCCTCGTCGTCCTCGCCGCCTGCGGAGGTACATCGGCGAAGAAGGGACCGCTCCTGGCGAAGGGACGGGACGTCGCCGTCGCCGCCGGCGACCTCAAAGCCCGTATCGACGAGATGCCCGCCTTCATCCGGTCGCGCCTGGCCGAACCCGAGCGCAGGAAGGAGATGCTCGACGAGCTCGTCCGCCTCGAGCTGCTCGCCCACGCCGCGGAGAAAGGCGGGATGGCGCAGGATCCGGCCGTCCAGCTCAAGCTCGCGACGGTGCTCGCCACCGCCTACCAGCAGAAGTTCCTGCAGGACCTGGGGAGCGCGAACCTCGTCCCGGACGCCGCGGTCCAGAAGTACTACGAGGATAACCCGGAGGAGTTCCACCGTCCGTACCGCATCCACGCCGCGCACATCCTGTTCGTCGCCGAGGCGGGCAGCCCGGGCCGCGCGAAGAAGGCCGCCGCCGCGCGCGCGGTCCTGGCCCGGGTGCTGGCGGAGGAGCCGAAGAACCGCGCCGCGTTCGCGCTCACCGCGCGCGAGGTGACGGAGGACCCGGCGTCGAAGGCGTCCGGCGGCGACCTCCTGTGGCGGACGCCGGAACAGCTGGAGACCGGCTTCGGCCGCGAGCTGCTCCAGGCTGTGGAGCGGCTGAAGGACGGCGAGACCGCGACGTCGGTGGTCGAGACGTCGCACGGCATCCACCTCGTGCACTTGTATGGCCGCGACCCGGAGAGCCACCAGACGCTGGAGGAGGCGCGCCCGGTCATCGTGCGCATGCTGGCGAAGGAGTGGCAGGCGAAGGCGGTCGAGACCCACGTGAAGGCGCTCCGGGCGGAGGCGGGCGTCACCGTGGACGAGGCGGCGCTGGAGGCAGCGGCGGCGGCCGGAGCGCAGCCGCCGGCGCAGGCAGCCGCGCAGGTGGTCCCCGCCTCGGCGTCCACCCCCGCGGCGCCCTCCACCACCGCATCGCGCTGATGGTGCTGCTCGATCGAGATGAGCGTCGCGATGGGGGATCTCGGGGGGAGAGTTCTCCCCCCGGACCGAGATACCGTCAGGTTCGTCAAGCGTGGCCGCCGGCCAGTTCGGGTACGAACGGTCGGCGGTGCTTGGCGACGCTGTAGACGGCGTGCAGCAGCTTCCGCATGCTGGCGACCAGGGCGACCTTCGTCCTTCTCCGGGTTCGACGGCCGTTCGGCCGCCGAACCCTCGCGACCCCGCCCCTGGCCGCCGCCGGAGGCGGCCAGGGGTCCACCTCGTCCCCGAAAAAAAAGAGCCCCGGACGCGCGGTCCGGGGCTCCCTCGTCTGGAGGCTTTGCTCGGCCGCTACCCGCCGGTGTGGCAGGCGAGGCAGCCCGAGTTCTTCGCGATGTCGCTGCGCGGGTGCTTGCCGATGTAGCCCGCCGGGTGCGGGTTCCCGCCGACGCCGGGGAGGCCCGGTCCGCGGGAGTTGTGGCAGCCGACGCAGATGCTCTGGGCGCCCTGGTCGTGGCAGGCGGCGCAGGTCACGATGTTCTGGCGCGCGCGGGTGCCGTGGAACTCGCCCGAGCCGGGCCGCGCCCAGCCGTCCGGGTGCGGGTTCTTGGGCACGCCGCCCGCCGCGGTGACGCGCGGCGAGAGGTTCTGCTCCTTGTGGCACGAGTCGCAGAAGAAGCTGCCGTGGCACTTGCGGCAGCTGGCCGGGTCGGCGCCGGCCTCGATCTGGTGCCGCGAGACGTAGTCGGCGCGGTGGATGAAGTCGTAGGCGACGCGCTCGGGCCACTTGATCTCGGGCCGGAACGGCACGGTGGCGTTGGCGTGGCAGTTCGAGCAGTAGGTCTGGTCGTGGCACTGGGCGCAGGTGGCCGCGCCGTCCTTGGCGATGTTGCCGTGCTCGCGGACCCAGTAGCCCTGGTGCGAGAACGCGGCCAGCGCCTCGATCGGCTTCAGCGGGAAGCGCCGCAGGCTGACGTGGCAGGGCGAGCAGCGCGCCTGGGCCACCGACTCCTGGTGGTAGTGGCAGGCGGTGCAGGCGCTCATGGGCGGCGTCACGTCACGCGCCGGCCCGGGCTCGAGCAGGTCCTTGTGGCAGGTCTGGCAGAGCTTGGTGATGTCCTTCTCCTTGATCCGGCCGAGGTGGTCGGCGTGGTTCATGGAGATCTGGTAGTCGCGCGGCTCCTTCGGCTTCGAGAGCAGGTCGGCCGCGGCGCGCACCTTCTTCGACTGGTCGTCCGTCGGGTTCTTGACCTCGTGGCACTCCTCGCACTTGCTCATGCCCGGCAGCGGGGCCTGCCCCAGCTTCGTCGACTTGGGGATGGCGGTGTGGCAGTCGACGCAGTCGAAGCCGCCGTGCTTCTCGTGCGGGAAGAGGGTGACGCGCGGCCCCTCGTGCGTCTCCTGGGAGACGGGCCGCGCGTTCTTGCAACCGGCGAGGCCGCCCGCGGCGAGCGCGGCGGCGAGCAGGAGGCGGGCGGAGCGCATCACTTCGCCTCCCGCGTCGCGTAGGTCTGTTCGTAGACGAGCTTGGCCATGATCTCGAACTGGCGCTCCATGAAGGGGGTGGAGCCGGCGGTGCCGGCGACCGCCGCGCGCCAGCTGCGCGCGAACTGGTAGCCGACGGTGCCGGTGGCGGCGAGCGACTTGGAGATGCCGTTCACCTCGCGCTCGTACCAGTAGGCATCGAGGTCGAGCGTGGCGAGCAGCTCGCGCCACGACTTCGCGCCGAACAGGCGCGTCAGCGTGTACGCATTGCCGTTGATCGACGCGTTGACGTCGGCGTTGCGGATGTAGCCCAGCTCCGCGCCCAGCGTCGAGTCGGGGCCGCCCGGGTGCCAGGTGCCCTTCGCCTGGGCCCAGTGCCCGGTGCCGCCGTCCTCCAGCATCGCGTGGTAGATGAGGTCGAGCGCGAGGCCGCGGATGGCCGTCCAGTGGACGAGCCCGCCCACGTCGTTGCGGTGGTCGGAGACGAACGCCGCCAGGATGGAGTTGCGGGAGAGGAACAGGTCCGGCTCCACGTGCCGGAAGTCGACCGTCACGTCGAGGTGGCGCACCGGCGACAGCTCGACCGCGGCGATCGCCTCTCCCACCCGCTGCTCGTAGAGGCTGTACCAGCCGCTGCCGACGAAGGCGAGGTGCTTGAAGGGCGTGAGGCGCAGGTCGGCGCCGACGTCCTGGCGAGACGGGTCGTCCTGGTTTCGCGTCGAGTCGTGATCCCAGGCGAACGAGGTGGACGCGCCCACCTCGAGCCAGCCGGGGAGCCGCCAGAAGACGCGGCCGCCCGTCGCCAGCGTGGCGCGGATGTTCCCCACCGCCAGCTCGCCGCCGCGCCGCGAGAAGCGCGGCGCGACCGGGGCCCCGACGTAGCCCTGGAGCCCGAAGTTGCCCGGCAGCTGGAGGCGCAGCTCGCCGCCGTCGAGCTGCACGTTGCGGGCGATGCCCTCGGCCACGATCATGCGGCCGCCGCGCACCTGGATGGCGTTCTTGAGCCAGGCCGCCCGGACGTAGGCGGTGTTGACGTCGCCGGTCCAGTGGCTGTCGATCTGGGCACCGTTCTGCCAGAAGCGCACGTCGGCGAGATCGACCGAGCCCCACGTCGAGAGCGCCAGCTCCAGGTCGCCCGTCCAGGGCGTCTGGACCTCGCTCGCGGTGAGGTTCAGCAGCTGGTACAGCGGCACGGCCGTCTGCAGCGTTCCGTCGCGGTAGTCCTGGCGGCCGAGGAGCATCGTCGTGGCGCTCGCCTGCACCGTGTCGGCGCGGGCGGTCGCGCTCGCGGCCAGCACGGCGGCGAGGAACGCGAGGCGGAGGCGAATCGTCATCGAGGCGGTCCTCACTGGCGGTCGATGCGGCCGTTGATGTGAAGCGCGGGGGCGACGCAGTCTACATGGAAGCCAGGGTGACATCCGACACAATCCGCCCTGCTGGCTCCCGGCAGGGCAAGTGCGGGCGGAGGCCCGGCGTGGCCGCCGCCGCGAGCGACGGGAGCGTCCACGTCGGGCGGCGCGGGGGACGTGTACGTCTGTGCGTCCGCGCCGTACCCGGCGTGGAACGAGGCGTGCTGGGAGAGGCTCGAGCCGGTCTTCGCCGCGCCATCGTGGGTGGCCCCGTCCCTCGGGCGGCGCATCCGCGTCACCGCCAGCGCGCCGGGCTGGCGGAGTGGCCGAGCGCCGTGATGGCTCGACGTGTCATGGTGCGCGTTCCTCCGCGGGCGTCGTGAATCCGGAGAGGACCGGACCGCACCGGCGCCGGGACCATGGCATACCCAAGGGGGCTGGTCCCTTGATGAAGGTCAAACCCATAGCACTTTTCGCTCGGGATCCAGAGGGATGTCGGTGGGGGTGGTAGGATGCGGCGATGCTGACCCGAGGCTGGTGGCCGCTGGTGGTCGCGGCGGCGCTGGCTGCCTGCGCCTCCCCCCGTCCGGCAGAGCGAAGCTCCAGCGCAGTGGGGCAGCCGCTCGTGCTCGCCGCGCCGGACCTCCAAGGACGCGAGGTCGACGTCGGGGCGCAGGCCGGCCAGGTCCGGGTGGTGGACTTCTGGGCCACCTGGTGCGAGCCCTGCAAGGAGTCGATGCCCGTCCTCGACGGGCTGGCGCGGGAGCTGGGCCCGCGCGGCCTCGCCGTCTACGGCATCTCCATCGACGAGGACCGCGCCCAGATCGGCGAGTTCCTGGCGAAGGCACCGGTCAGCTTCCCCATCCTCTGGGACCAGGGCGGGGCGCGCGTCGCGCGCCTCGACGTCCGCTACATGCCGGTGACGCTGCTCGTCGACCGCCGCGGCATCATCCGCCACGTGCACCAGGGCTGGGACGAGGGGAAGGCCCGTCAGCAGCGGAAGCAGATCGAGGCGCTCCTGTCCGAACCGTGAAGCGGCTGCGCTCGCGGACCCGCTCGATCTCCGCCGCCCGGCCTGCCGCCTCGGCGTGCGGCGCGATCCACAGCGCCATGTCGTCCGCCTCCCAGGCGTAGGTCGCGCCGGCGAGCGCCACCCGGCCCTCGCTGACCGCCGCCGTCGCCTCGCCGAGCGGGAGCGGGCGGAGGTCGCGCACGAGCGCCTCGAAGCGACCCTGGCGTGCGGCGTCGACGAACGCGAAGTTGTGACGTGCGGAGAAGGCGGTGTGGTAGTGCGCCGGCCGGAACGCGACGCCGGCGAGGCCGAGGCGCCGCGCCATGAGCGCGAGCATCTCTCCCACCTCCCGCGCGATGCCCAGGCCGGGCACATCCTGCCCGGGGAGCCGCGGGCGCAGCGCGCTGAAGCGCGCCCGCGGATTGCGCAGCGACAGCCAGTGGATGAAGAGCGCCTCGCCACCGGCCACGCGCCGGCGCTCCAGCACCCACTCGACGAGCAGGTGGGTCTCGCCGCCCGCCTCGCCGGTGAGCCGCATCCGCTCCCCGACACCGGCCCGGTCGAGCTCGACCCGGAACGCGCCGTAGCCCACGCGCCCGAGGTGGTCGAGGATGCCGTAGCGGTGGAGCGCGTGCTCGAGACCGGCCGCGGTGTAGTACCCGAGGAGCAGCCGCGCGGCAGGGTCGCGCCCCAGGCCGAGCGCCTCCTCCAGCTCGCCCGCGGAGAGCGCCCCGTCCGCCTCGGCGAGGTCGGCGCCGGACAGCTCGCCGGCGATGTGGCGGAAGCGCGCGGTGAGCGCGTCGTAGCGCTCGGGGATGGGATCGGCCGAGCGCGCGGCGAGCGCCATGGCGGTGCCGGCGAGCACCCGCCACGCGTGCTTGTGGTACCCGCCCGCCGGGAGCCAGACGCTGGGCACGCCCTCGAGCGCGCGGGCCACCGCCAGGTCGCGCTGCCGGGCCCCGGCCAGCGTCAGCCCGAGCTTGCCGAACCGGTCTCCGGCGAGCACGTCGCCGCCCGCCAGCACGAACGCGAGCGCGGCGCGCGGCATCCGGCCCAGCAGGCCGACCAGCGCCATGAGGTAGGTGGCGTCTCCCGCGCGCTTGCGCAGCACCGTCTCGTCCACGCCCGGCAGCGGCCCCCAGTCCGACCCGGAGATGGAGCCGATCCAGGCGGAGCGGTCCCGGGCGAGGCAGGCGGCGATGCCGTCGGGCGGGTGCGCGTCGAGGTCGAGCACGACGCAGCGGCCGCCGAAGCCCTCCGCCCGCAGCGCCGCCAGCGCCACCGCCACGTCGTTGACCGGGCAGAAGCCGCCGGCCGAGTTGGGGCCGGCGTGGTGGAACCCGCCCTGCAGGTTCACCGTCGCCCCGCGCCGCCGCAGCGCCGCCCGCGCCGCCTCCAGCGTCCCGCCACAGGCGAGCCGGACGGTGTTCATGAGCTCGTCGACGGGGACGTCGGACGGGTCGACGGCGAAGATGCGGGCCAGCGCCTCGGGGCGGCCGAGCGAGTCGAGCAGGTCGAGGCCATGCGCCCGGTCGAGCTCCTGGTACGTGATCCGGCGCGGCGCCCGCACCCAGGTCCTGCTCACCGTCCCGCTGTCGAGGAGCCACCACCACGCGTAGTCCGCCCGCCGCGGCTCGAGCCCGACCGACGCCTCCACGCCGGTGATGGGGAGGCGGTACGCCGGGCTGTACCAGACGGGCAGCTCGCGGCGCGCAGCCCGCAGCCGCAGCCGGAGCAGCAGCGGGGCCGACACGGCGGGCGGCGGCTAGGGCTGGGGCGCGCCCGCGCCGGGCCGCGCGCCCGACGCTCCCGTCGCCGCCGCGGGCTTGCGGCGGAGACGCACCGCCAGCCAGCCGAGCGCCGTTTCGAACGCGATCCACGCGATCGCCATCCAGGCCGCCCTGTTGGTCCGCCGCAGCGAATCCATCGTCACGGCCAGCGTCGCCGATCCCCACACTTCCATCGGGGTGGTGAAGAACGTGTACCCCGCGATGAAGAACAGGAACGCGGTCCGCACCACGGCCATCACCTTGTTCATGGCGCCAGTGTAGCGGGCCGGCAGCCGCGGTGGGGGGAAGATGCGTGCCGGACCGCCCCACCTTATCTGGAAGCGCATCGGAGGGACGGCGCGTGTCCGAACTGACGGAGCTCCTGGGGGTGTGCGCCGACGCTGCGCGGCGGGGTGGCGCGGTGGCGCGGGACCGCTTCGGGCAGCGCCGGACCATCGAGTTCAAGGGCGGGATCGACCTCGTCACCGACGGCGACAAGGCGAGCGAGGCGGCCATCCTGGAGCTGATCCAGGCCCGCTGTCCGGGCGCCGCCGTGCTGGCCGAGGAGTCGGGCGCCTCGGGAGGCGCCGCCGGGCGGCTCCGGTTCATCGTCGACCCGGTCGACGGCACCACCAACTACGCGCACGCGGTCCCGCACTTCGCCGTGAACGTGGCGGTGGAGGACGAGCGCGGGCTCGCCGCCGGGGCCACCTACGACCCCCTCCGCGAGGAGCTGTTCCTGGCGGCGCGCGGCCAGGGCGCGACCCTGGATGGCAAGCCGATCCGCGCCTCCCGCGAGGGCGAGCTCGGCCGCTCGGTGCTCTCCACCGGCTTCCCCTACGACGTGCACCAGGACCCGGAGCCGCCGCTGCGCCTCTTCGGCGCCTACATGCGCCGCGCCCGCGCCGTTCGCCGCATGGGCTCGGCCGCGCTCGACCTCGCCTACGTCGCCTGCGGCCGGTTCGACGGCTTCTGGGAGGCGAAGCTGAAGCCGTGGGACCTCGGCCCCGGCATCCTGCTCGTGCGCGAGGCGGGGGGGCTGGTCGCCGACTTCGACGGCGGCGAGGAGATGATGCGCAAGGGCACCGTCTGCGCGGCCGGCCCGGCGCTCCACGCCCGGCTCATGGCCGTGCTGGCCGAGGTGCGCGGGGCGCACGCCTGATGGGCTGGAGCGTCGCCGCCTCGCCTCAGCGCAGCCTCCAGGCGCCCACCCCCAGCGGCTCGAACTCCTCCTCGATGCGGTTCGCCCGGATCGGGCGCGCGCCGCCGTCGACGCGCTCGCACGACGCGAGCGGCAGCCCGCTCACCTCGATGCGGCTTCGCACCGGCGCGCGGCTCCGGTTCGCCGCGAGCAGCAGGAGGCCCCCGGTGCCGTCCTGGAGCAGCGCCGCCTCCACGGCCGGGTCGCCGGCGCGGACCTCGCGAAGCGAGGTGGGACCGAGCAACGCCGGGCCCAGCGCAGCCAGCTCGCGCGCGAGTGCGGCGACGTCGAGCCAGATGGGATCGCCGTCGGGCACGGTGTGCGTCCCCCACCAGAGGAGGCCGCGCGCGCCGTGGATGATCGCCGCGTACGCCATGTACCGGCTCTCGGCGAGATCGGGCCGGGCGCGGGCATAGATCCGCGCCCGCAGGTCGTAGCGCCGACCCGGGACGGCCGGGACGCGGCCGAGCGTCGCCGTCCGACCGGGCGCGTCGGCCGCGAAGACGAGCCCTCCGCCCGACGCGAGGACCGCGCCCCCGTCCGCCTCGCCCAGGGACACGGTCTCGAAGCGAAACTCGCCGGGGGCGGGATCCGCCACCTCGACCT
>DASTGH010000756.1:0-4327 GCA_035719345.1 Anaeromyxobacteraceae bacterium | reverse complement strand
CAGCCGCGCTTCTCCGCTCTTCACGCTCGACATCACCGGCGCGGAGCTGGTGCGGTCGATCGAGACCACCGTGGAGTTCGGTCGCCAGGGGTCGGAGGACGTGGACCTCCAGGTCTCCGGCATGCGGATCGTCTACGACTCGAGCCGCCCCCTCGGGGCCCGCGTCCTCGCCGTCGTGGTCCAGGGCCGGCCGATCGACCGAGCGCGCAGCTATCACGCGACCGTGAACTTCGGCGTGGTGCTGGGACTCCCGCAGCTCGGCGTCACCGTGTCGAACATCCAGCCCGTCGGGCACGACGAGTACGAGGCCGTGCTCACCCTGGCGCGCCGCGAGCACGTGCTGAAGCAGACGTCGCAGGGACGCGTGATGGACCTCGCGCGCCCCTGCCGCTGACGCCTCTCTTCAGGGCGCCGCCGCCACCACGTCCACGTCGGGCCCGGGCTCCGGCTCCGGGCCCGCCGGTGGCTCGGCGTCGGCGGCGCCGCCCGCGTCGCTCGGGCTGGCGGCATCCGCGACCGGCGGCTCGCAGGGCAGCTCCACGGTGAAGGTCGTCCCCGTCCCCGCGCGGCTGTCGGCGCGGATGCGACCGCCGTGCGCCTCGACGATCTTGCGCGCGATGTAGAGCCCGAGGCCGAGCCCGCTGCCGTTCTTGCCGCTCGCGCCCTGGACGAAGCGCTCGAACACGCGCTCGATCTCCGCCGGCGGGATGCCCGGGCCGTCGTCGGCCACCTGCAGCACGAGATGGCCGCCACGGGCCTCGGCGCGCATCGAGATGCTGGCGTCGCCGCCGTACTTGACCGCGTTCCCCACGAGGTTGGTGAGGATCTGGTCGAGGCGGGAGCGGTCCCACAGCCCCACCACCGACTCGGCCTGGAGCTCGAGCCGGCGGCCGGCGCGCGAGAGCACGTCCTCGAACCGCGCCGCCACCTCGCGCACGAGGTCGCGGACGTCGAACCGCTCGCGGTCCAGCTGCATCTGGCCGCTGCGGATGCGCGCCAGGTCGAGGAGCGAGTTCACGAGGCCGGTGAGCCGGTCGACCTGACGCACGCCGCTCTGCACCCGGCGCTGCAGGTCCGCGCGCGAGGACGGCGCCACCTGGAGCTTGCCCGACCCGATCATCCCCTCGAGGAGGCGCATCTGCAGCGACAGCGCCGAGAGCGGCGTGCGCAGCTCGTGGGAGGCGATGGAGAGGAAGTCCTCGCGCAGCCGGACCGCCTCGCGCGCCTGGAGGTAGAGGAGCGCGTTCTCGATCGCCTGCGCCGCCCTGCGGCCCAGCTCCTCGGCCAGGCGGCGCTCGCGCAATCCGGAGGGGAGCCGCTGCGGCCCGGAGAAGAGCCGGATGACGCCCATGACGCGCCCGTGGGCCCGGAGCGGCACCTGCAGCATCGAGGCCGGGCCGAGCTGCGCCACGAGCGCCGCGCAGCCGGGATCGGCGCGCAGGAGCTCCTCCGACACGTCCTCCACCACCCGCGCCTCGTCCCGCGGGCCGGCCACGCGCGCCAGCGCGGGGTGCTCGGCCAGGTGGCGCGCGGCGGACTCCAGCTCCGGCGCGCCGTGGGAGGCGACGACGATCCGCTCGCCGGTGACGTCGGGACGGATCTCCACGGCGCACCAGTCGGCCAGGTCGGGGATGGCGACGCGCGCCACGCTGGAGGCGGTGTCGGCGCACTCCAGCGAGCGCACCAGCTCGTCGCCCAGCCGGGCCAGGAACTGCAGCGCCTCGCGCGCGCGCAGCGCGTCGGTGACGTCCACCGAGAAGCCGTGCACCTCGAGCGCGTCGCCCTCCTCGGTGGGGAGGAGGCGCAGCGCGGTGTCGAACCACACCACCTCGCCGCCGGCGCGCGTCATCCGGTGCTGCAGCCGCCGCCCCTCCTCGCCCGGGACGAGGGAGGAGAGCGCCGCGGCGAACGCCTCGCGGTCGTCGGGATGGAGACGCTGCACCAGCGGCGTCGCGTCCGCCACGAACTCGTCGGGGTCGCGCCCGAGGATCGCCTTCACGCTCGGGCTGACGAAGCCGACGGTCAGCGTCACCGGGTCGACGATCCAGGCGATGGCGTGCGTCACGCCCTCGACCAGCGTGCGGTAGCGGCGCTGCGCCGCCTGCTGCCGCCGCAGGCTCCGCAGCTCCAGCTCGGCGAGCGCGTGGGCGTGCTCCCGGCGCTGGGCGAGCCGCAGCTGCTCGGCCTGCTCCAGCAGCCGCCGCTGGGCGTGGTGCAGGGTGGCGAAGGCGGCCACCTTCGAGCGGAGCACCGCCGGATCGAAGGGCTTGAACAGGTAATCGATGGCGCCGCTCTCGTAGCCGCGCAGGACGTGCTGATCCTCGAGCCCGTGCGCGGTGACGAAGACGATGGGGATGTTCCGGGTCCGGTCGTTCTGCCGGATGAGGCGCGCCGTCTCATACCCGTCGAGATCCGGCATCTGCACGTCCATGAGGATGAGCGCGCAGTCGTTCTTGAGCAGGAAGCCGAGCGCCTGCGCCCCCGAGGTCATGGAGATGAGCTCGTACGCGGGGTTCGCGAGCACCGACTCGAGCGCGATCAGGTTGGCCGGGGTGTCGTCGACGAGCAGGATGCGGAGCGGTCGATCGGTGCTCATGGGGATCCAGGAGCGCGGAAGCCACGCGCAACGGGTGCCCCCGCTAGTAACCACCGCGGCACCTCACCGGAAGAACCCCCTGCGGTCGGCCATGCGCGGGGCTCCACCCCGCGGGGCGCTGGCCCGGACCCCGGGGTGTGTTCACAGTCGCGCGAAGGGTCCGCCCCGACCAGGAGTCTCCATGCGCGCGCACTCGCCTCGGAACGGCCGTTCGCATCCCTCCCGCTCGTCCTCGCCTCGACACGCCCCGACCAAGGCACTCACCGGCGCGGTGTACCCCCCCGGTGCGACGGCCGAGTCCGGCAGCCGGGCGAGCGAGCCCGCGGCGCGCCGCCTGCCGCCGAGCGAGTTCGAGGCGCTCTCGCCCGCCAGCCAGTCCGAGATCGAGGCGCTCGTCGACGTCCTCAAGGCGGTGAAGCACGGCGACTTCAGCGTCCGCCTGCCGTACCAGAAGGACGGGATCCTGAGCCGCGCCGGCGACCTGCTCAACGACATCATCGGCCTCAACGAGCACACCGCGAACGAGCTGCTCCGGGTCGGGAAGATCGTGGGCCAGGAGGGGCGCATGACGGAGCGCGCCTCGGTCGGCCCGGCCAAGGGGATGTGGGCGAGCAGCATGAACGCCGTCAACCAGCTCATCGGCGACCTGGTGGCGCCGACGAACGAGGTGGCGCGCGTCATCACCGCCGTCGCGCGCGGCGACCTCTCCCAGAAGATGTCGCTCGACATCGAGGGCCGGCCGGTCCGCGGCGAGTTCCTCCGCATCGGCACCACCGTGAACGCGATGGTGGATCAGCTCAACTCCTTCGCCGCCGAGGTGACGCGCGTGGCGAAGGAGGTCGGCACCGAGGGGAAGCTGGGAGGCCAGGCGGAGGTGAAGGGCGTCGCCGGCACCTGGAAGGACCTCACCGACAACGTGAACGGCCTGGCCGCGAACCTGACGGCGCAGGTGCGCAACATCGCCAAGGTGACGACCGCCGTCGCCAAGGGCGACCTCTCCCAGAAGATCACCGTCGACGCGCGCGGCGAGATCCTCGAGCTCAAGAACACCATCAACGTCATGGTGGATCAGCTCTCCTCCTTCGCCGCCGAGGTGACGCGCGTGGCGAAGGAGGTCGGCAACGAGGGCAAGCTGGGCGGTCAGGCCGACGTGAAGGGCGTGTCGGGGACGTGGAAGGACCTCACCGACAACGTGAACGGCCTGGCCGCGAACCTGACGGCGCAGGTGCGCAACATCGCCAAGGTGACGACCGCGGTCGCCAACGGCGACCTCTCGCAGAAGATCACGGTCGACGCCAAGGGCGAGATCTACGAGCTCAAGAACACCATCAACACGATGGTGGACACGCTCCGCTCCTTCGCCGCCGAGGTGACCCGCGTGGCGAAGGAGGTCGGCACCGAGGGCAAGCTGGGTGGCCAGGCCGACGTGAAGGGCGTGGCCGGCACCTGGAAGGACCTCACCGACAACGTCAACACCATGGCGTCGAACCTGACCGTCCAGCTGCGCGACGTGTCCAAGGTCGCCATCGCCATCGCGCACGGCGACCTGACGCAGAAGATCACGGTCGACGTGAAGGGGGAGATCCTCCAGATCAAGGACGTCATCAACAAGATGGTCGACCAGCTGAACTCCTTCGCCGCCGAGGTGACGCGCGTCGCGAAGGAGGTCGGCACCGAAGGCAAGCTGGGCGGCCAGGCCAACGTGAAGGGCGTGTCGGGGACGTGGAAGGA
>DASTGH010000755.1:0-7511 GCA_035719345.1 Anaeromyxobacteraceae bacterium | reverse complement strand
AGCCGGAGCGGTTGCGGCGCGCCTGCGCCGCCAGCCACACCGCCAGCGCGCGGCGCTCCGCGTCGGTCCCCTGGAACGGGAGGACCATGACCGGGTTCAGCTCGGCGAGCCGTCCGATCGACTCGTACGCCCGCTCCGGGGTGCCGAAGCGATCCTCGGTGAGCCGCGGGAGGAGCGGGTTCTGCGCGCCGGGGCCCGGCTCGTGATCGTGGCAGGCGAGGCAGAAGTTGCGCGCCACCCGTGCCCCGAGCACCGCGTCGGAGGCGGGCGCGAGGGCGGGCAGGGCAGCGGCGGCGCAGAGCGCGACGAGGCGGGCGAGCACGCCCGTGGTCTACCTCGCGGGGCGCCGGGAGTGGAAGATCACGTCAGATCGGCGCCGCGCGATCGGTCTCGTCCTTCACCTGCATCCGCGCGTCGCCCTGTTCCTCGAGCTGCCCGGCCATCTCCTCCATCTCCTCGCCCAGCTCCTCGAGCCGCTGGCTGCCGAGCTGCTTGCGCGCCATGGGGAAGAGCTCGCCCTCCTCCTCCTGGACGTGGTGCTCGATCATCTCCTTCAGGACCTTCATCTTCGCGTCGAACTGCTCGTCGGCGACCTCCGTGTCGAGGAGGTCGGCGATGACGCGCTTCGCCGCCAGGTGCTCCTCGACCGCCTCGCGCAGCTCGTCCTCGGTCCGCGAGGACTTGGTGGCGGGATAGAAGATCTTCTCCTCGATGGCCGCGTGGATGGCGAGCGCGTCGCCGATCTTCCGGCAGAGCTGCTCCTTCCTGGCGCGGGCCCGCTCGCCGGCGGCCTCGAACTGCTCGAACATCTCCTCGACCTCGCGGTGCTGCCCCTCCAGAAGCTCGATGGCGTGCATGTCGCCTCCCCTTTCCCGAGAGACGATAGGCACGGGGCGCCCCGCGCAATACCCTCGGGCCGGCGCAGGGCGCCCTCCGCCCCGCGAGCGCTCGCCGCGCCCCCCGCCGCACGGGCGGGAGCACGGGGCGCGGCACCTCGGTGGGCGACCGCGGCGCTACGCCTTTCCCGCCGCGCGCTCCTCGCTGATGCGCGTCGCCTCGTCGACGAGCGCGTCCTCCAGCTCGTCGGCCTTCATGCGCTTCACGATCTTGCCGGCCTTGAAGAGGAGGCCGACGCCGTTGTGGCCGTAGGCGACGCCGACGTCGGCGGCGGTCGCCTCGCCGGGCCCGTTCACCTCGCACCCCATGACGGCGACGTTCACCTCGCCCTTGAGCTGCGAGAGGCGCTGCTCCACGCGCTCGGCGATGGGGATCATCCCCACGGAGCAGCGGCCGCAGGTGGGGCAGGCGGTGAGCGTCGCCCCGCCGAACTTGAGCCCGAGCGCCTTGAGCAGGATGCGCGCGACCTTCGGCTCCTCGACCGGGTCGGCAGCGAGCGAGACGCGCACGGTGTCACCGATGCCCTCTGCCAGGAGGATGCCGAGCCCGGCTGCGCTCTTCACCGCGCCGGAGAGGAGCGTCCCCGCCTCGGTGATCCCGAGGTGCAACGGGTACTCGAAGCGGCGTGCGAAGAGCCGGTTCGCGGCCACGGTCATGGCGACGTCGTGCGCCTTGAGCGAGACCTTGATCTCCCGGTAGCCCTCGTCCTCGAGGAACGCGATGTGGCGCGCCGCGCTCTCCACCATGCCCTCGGCGGTGGGCCAGCCGTGCTTGGCCACGATGTCGTCCTCGAGCGACCCGGCGTTCACGCCGATGCGGATGGGGACCTGGCGCTCCCGCGCCGCCTTCACCACCTCCCGCACGCGCTCGCGCGAGCCGATGTTGCCCGGGTTGAGCCGGATGCAGTGCATGCCGGCGTCGATGGCCGCGAGCGCCAGCCGGTAGTCGAAGTGGATGTCGGCGACGAGCGGCAGCGGCGTCCCGCGCACGATCGCGGGCAGCGCGGCCGCGGCGTCCCGGTCCGGCACGGCGAGCCGCACGATGTCCGCCCCCGCCGCGGCCAGCGCGTGGATCTGGGCCAGGGTCGCCGGCGCGTCCGAGGTGTCGGTGGTGGTCATCGACTGGACCGAGACCGGCGCGCCGCCGCCGACCTGCACCGGACCGACGCGCACGGCGCGCGTGGCGCGCCTCGGCGCGATGGCGGAGATGCCCTGGTGGTCGTACGCGCCCATGCCTGCTCCTCGAAATGCGAAGGGCCCGGCCGACGCCGGGCCCCTCCCTTTACCGCGCCGGGCTACTTCTTGCCGGCGCTCGCCAGCTCCTGGTCGATGATCTCGCGGAACGCGTCGATCGGCTGCGCCCCGGTGAGCTGGTAGCCGTTCACGAAGAACGCCGGCGTACCGGTGACGCCCACCTTCTCGCCCGCCTTGCGGTGGTCGGCGACGACCTTCGCCTTGTCACCCGAGTCGAGGCACTTGTCGAACTTGCCCTGGTCGAGGCCGACCGCCTTGGCGTGGCCCTTGAGGTCCGAGACGGCGAGCGCCTTCTGGTTCGCGAAGAGCTTCTCGTGCATCTCCCAGTACTTCCCCTGATCGCCGGCGCACTGCGCCGCCTCGGCCGCCTTCTCCGCGTTCGGGTGGAAGGGGAGCGGGAAATCGCGGTACACGAGCCGGACCTTGTCCCCGTACTGCTTCAGCACCTGCGAGACGGTCTCCTCCGCCTTCGAGCAGTAGGGGCACTCGAAGTCGGAGAACTCGACGATGGTCACCGGCGCCGACGTGGGGCCCTTGGACGGCCCCTCCGCAGCGACCTCCATCTTCGGCGGCTTCAGCGTGACCTGGACGTTCATGTCCTTCTTCAGCTTGTCGACGAACGCGGTCTGCGCCGCCTGCGCCGCCGGGCGCTCCATGAACTGCGCGATCTGGTCCTTGATCTGCTCGAACGGCGGCAGCGGCTGCTTCTTCGACTGCTCGTCGTAGAACGCCTTCATGTCGGCGTCCGTCGGCTTCTTGATCTTGTCCGTGACCTCGCGCTTGTAGAGGGCCTCCGCCGTCGTGCCCTCCGCCTTCGCCTTCTGCTCGACGAGCTTGCGCACGAGGAGCTGATCCAGCGTCTGCTTGCGCTGGTCGAACATCATGGCGTCGAGCTCGGCGGCGGTGATGCTCCCGCCGTTCCAGGTCGCGACCGTCCCGTCGCCGGCGGCGCCGGACGCGGTCTTCGCCTGGGTGGTGGCGGGCTTCTGGCAGGCGACGACCAGGCCGAGCGTGAGGATGCCGAGGACGAAGCGTGACATGGTGCTCCCGGAAAGAGGTACCGCGTGGACGGCCGCGGATTCTGGTGTGAAACAGACGGCGGGTCAACGCATTTCCGCCCCCGGGTTTGCCCTGGGATCGCCCGCGCTTCCGACCCGTGGGGACGATGTGGGTACGCCGCCGCGGGAGCCCGCCGGGCACCCGCGCGATGCCCCGGCCGCAACCTGAACCCGCCGCATGACAGGCTGGCTCCCACGCGCTAAGGAAGCGCGCGGGAGACCTGCATGCCCCAGCACGAGCGGCTCGTCATCATCGGATCCGGCCCGGCCGGCTACACCGCGGCGCTCTACGCCTCGCGCGCGAACCTCTCGCCGCTGCTCTTCGAGGGGCTGCAGCCCGGCGGGCAGCTCACCATCACCAGCGACGTCGAGAACTATCCAGGCTTCCCCGAGGGCATCCTCGGGCCGGAGCTCATGGAGAAGATGAAGCACCAGGCCGAGCGCTTCGGCACGCGTTTCGTCCTCGGGGACGTGACCCGGGTCGACCTCTCCCGGCGCCCGTTCCAGCTCTGGCAGGAGGACCAGCTCTACACCGCCGACGCGGTCATCGTCGCGACCGGAGCCTCCGCCAAGTGGCTGGGCCTGCCGTCGGAGACGCAGTACCGGGGCAAGGGCGTCTCCGCCTGCGCCACCTGCGACGGCTTCTTCTTCCGGGGCGTGGACGTGGCCGTGGTCGGCGGGGGCGACACCGCGGTCGAGGAGGCGACGTTCCTCACCAAGTACGCCTCGAAGGTCTACCTGGTGCACCGGCGCGAGCAGCTCCGCGCCTCCAAGATCATGGCGGAGAAGGCCGCCAAGAATCCCAGGATCCAGCCGGTGTGGAACGCGACCGTGGACGAGGTGCTGGGCGACGGAAAGGCGGTCACCGCGCTGCGGCTCCAGGACGCGAGGACCGGCCAGAAGCGGGAGCTGCCGGTGAAGGGGCTGTTCCTCGGGATCGGCCACGAGCCGAACACCCAGCTGTTCAGGGGGCAGCTGGAGATGAACGAGGTCGGCTACCTCAAGGTGCGCGCGCCCTCCACCTACACCAGCGTCGCGGGCGTGTTCGCGGCGGGCGACGTCTCCGACCCCACCTACCGCCAGGCCGTCTCCGCCGCCGGGACGGGCTGCACGGCGGCCATCGACGCCGAGCGCTGGCTGGGAGAGCACGCCACCGAGACGTGGCAGTGAGCACGCCGCCATGAAGATGATCGACGTCGGGGACAAGGAGAAGACCGAGCGGGTGGCGACGGCGCGGGGCTTCGTCACCATGACCCCGGCGACCGTCGGCATCGTCCGGCGCGGCGAGAGCGAGAAGGGCGACGTCCTCGCCGCCGCCCGGCTCGCCGGGATCATGGCCGCGAAGCGCACGCCCGACCTCGTCCCGCTCTGCCACCCCATCGCGCTCACCGGCGTCGACGTCCTCGCCACACCGCGGCGCGGCGGCGTCGAGGTCGAGGCGACGGTGCGCACGCGCGACCGCACCGGCGTGGAGATGGAGGCGCTGGCCGCGGTCTCGGCGGCCTGCCTCACCATCTACGACATGCTGAAGCGGTACGAGCGCGGGATGCGCATCGAGGCGGTGGAGCTCACCGAGAAGAAGGGCGGCCGCTCCGGGCACTGGCGGCGGGCGCGCTCCCGCTGACGCGGCCCTCCACGCCCAGGAAGCGGAGCGCGTTCGCGCCGCAGACGCGGCGGACGACCGCCGGCGAGAGGCCCGCCTTGGCGAGCCGCCCCGCGGCGCGCGGCAGCGCCAGGAGATCGCCCGCGCCGTCGCCCGCGCCCGAGCCGAGCGCGATCCCGTCGGCCCCCAGCGAGCGGACCAGGCGGACCGCCTCGTCGATGGGGTCGCCGCCGCCGGCCGAGAGCGAGATCGACGCCAGGTATCCACAGGCGCGGACCATCCTCACGGTCCGGGCGTCGGCGCGCAGCACCAGGACCCGGGCCGGATCGAGGCGCGCCTCGACCAGGATGGCGAGCGCCCGGCGCGTGACGCGCTCCTTGGCGCGCCAGGGCGTGTGGACGGCCACCCGCAGCCGGAGATCCCGCGCCAGCTCCAGCTGCCGCGCGAAGACCACCTCCTCCCGCGCACCGCCCTCCTCCAGTCCGACGGCTCCGAGCGCGGCGACGTGCGGCCGACCCAGGTAGTCGGGGAGCTCGGCGAGCACCGCCTCGAGCCCGCGCCAGGGGGCGCGGCGGGGCGGGATCCCGACCGCGGCGAACCCGGCCAGGCCGGCGCGGCGGAGCCGGCCCACCGCGCCGGGGACGAGGGCGTCCCAGGAGCGGTGCAGCGCCTCGCGCGTGGCGGCGCCGGGCGCATCGCCGGCCGGCGCGAGCGCGCCCGCGACCCCGAAGAAGCGGAGGTCCGCGAGGTCCCCGGGGCGGAGCGACAGCGGGTGCAGCTCGGCGTCGAAGAGCTCCACCTGCGTCACGCGTCGTCGGAGGGGGCGGCGAGCGCACGGCGGAGCGCGCCCGCCGGCACCGGCTCCACCGCCGGGAGCAGGGCGTCGTCGGAGATGCCGGCCAGCGCCCGCAGCGCATCGGCCCGCGCCAGCCGCGCCAGCGCCGGGCGTCCCAGCTCGTCGAGCAGCGCCGCCCGCGCCGCGTGCGCCACCGGCGAGGCCGGGGCGAGCGCGGAGGCGCGCCCGGCCGCGGCCAGCGCCAGCTCCGCCTCGCCGCGCGCCTCGGCGAGCTGCGCCAGGAGGAGCCACGTCTCGACCCCGCCCTCCCCCTCCGCCGCCGCCCGCGCCACCCGCTCCGCCTCGGAGAGCGCGCCGACGTGGAAGAGGTGGCGCGCGGCGCGGAAGAGGGGGCTGGAGGATGGGGTTGGGGTGCGGGATGAGGTCAGGGTGTGGGATGGGGACGAGGCCGGGGAGGACCCCTGGCCGTCCTCTGGCGGCCGGGGGCGGGGTCGCGAGGGTTCGGCGGCCGGATGGCCGTCGAACCCGAAGGTCGGGGCCTCCGGCCTCCGCAGCAGCGTCGCCCCCCCCCCGTCCACCCACTCCACCGGCAGGGACGCCGCGAGGTGCAGCTCCACGGGGCCGAGCACGAGCAGCCCGCCGGGCCGCACCGCGGCGAGCAGCCGGCGCGCCACCTCGGCCGCGACCTCGGGCGCGAAGTAGATGAGCACGTTCCGGCACACCACCACGTCGAACGGCCCGGGCGACGGATCGCGGACGAGGTTGTGGCTCCGGAACTCGACGTCGCCGCGGAGCTCCGGCGCGACGGCGAGCTCGTCCCCGGCCGGCCGGAACCAGCGAGCCCGCCGCTCGGCGTCCACCCGCCGCAGCGTCCAGTGGCCGTACCGCCCCGTGCGCGCCTGCGCCAGCGCCGGCTCGGAGACGTCGGTCCCGAGCACGCCGTCGCCGCGGCGCCCCGCCTCGCGCAGGAGCATCGCCAGCGTGTACGCCTCCTCGCCGCTCGCGCACCCCGCCGACCAGAGCGCGAGCGGCGCGCCCCGGGGCGAGAGCGCCGGGAGGGCGGCCGAGAGCGCCCGGAGCTGATCGCCGTGCCGGAGGAAGCACGTCTCGCCGACGACGGCGCGGGCCACGAGCTCCTCCGTCGCCGGCTCGTCGCCCGCCCACACCAGCTCGGCGAAGACGGCGAGGGCGACGCCGCGCGCTCGCGCAGCATCGCGCACCGCATGGGGCAAGTTCCTCGCCTGGCCCGCGGTGAGGACGATGCCGCACGCGTCGGTCAGGGCCGCGGCCAGCCGCGCCTGCGCGTCCGGGCCGAGCACCTCGCGCTCGATCAGCGCCGCCATGCCCCGACAGGATAGCGCGCTTCGGGACCGCGATGCGCCGGCGGGGCCCCTCGGCGGGTACACCGCGTCGACCAGCGCGTGCGACCGCCTGCACACGGAGGCGAGCGCCGGCAAGTTCCCGCGCCCCGGCGACGTGCATGCGGGCGACACGTCGAGGGTTTGGCAGATCCTTTCGACAGGACCTTGTGTCGGGGCGCGTGGGCGGACCGCTGGACGCCCGTGAAACCCGCAGTCGCGCCGGTGGCGCAGAGCTTGCTCTTCCGCGGGGGCATGAGACTCGGCGCTTCCGAAATGATCATCATCCTGGTGATCGCCCTCCTGGTGTTCGGTCCGAACAAGCTGCCCCAGCTCGGCGACGCGCTGGGGAAGGGCATCCGCAACTTCAAGAACGCGAGCGAAGGCGGCGGCGACGACGCCCGGCCGGCGGCCGCGCAGGTCGCGGCGCTTCCCGCGCACGCGCCACCGGCCGAGGTCGAGGTCGAGGTGCGCGCGGCGGCTGCCCAGCGCGTCGGCTGAAACGGTCCACGGTCACGGCGCGGCCGCCGAGCCCTCGAACCGAGG
>DASTGH010000754.1:0-7546 GCA_035719345.1 Anaeromyxobacteraceae bacterium | reverse complement strand
GCCGCCGCGCAGCCGCCGCGCGGCGGCCGCGAGCTGCCGGCCCGGAGGCAGGTGGGCGAGCGCGGCCAGGGCGCGGGCGGCGACGGTCACCCGCGCATCGTGCACCGGCCGCCGGTGGCCGTCCATGGGACGGCCACCGCGCGGGCGCCGCTACTCCGGAACGACCGCCAGCACGAGGTCGCCGTGCGGGTCCTTCACCGGCGTCTTCACCCGCGACAGCTCGAACCACTTCCAGAACGCCTCGATGAAGACGACCGCCATGATGACCATGAGCGACGCGGAGAGGCCGACCTTGAGCCAGTCGCGCTTCGGCAGGTAGTTGTTCGCGATGTTGAGGTAGCCGGCGGTCATCGTCACCGGGATCATGAAGAGGCCGGGGAGCGCCGTCACCCAGGCGTAGCGGGCGCGGCCGAGGCGGATGAGCATCGTCGTCGCGACGATGAGCGCGCAGGTGGCGAGCAGCTGGTTCGACATGCCGAAGAGCGGCCAGATGCTGGCGATGTCGCCCGTGTAGACGAGGTACCCCCAGGCGCCGGTGAAGATGAAGCTCGTGAGGATGATGCCCGGCATCCACTTCTTCTCGGCGAGCTTCGGCCACACGTGGCCGAGCATCTCCTGCAGCATGTAGCGGCCGACGCGCGTGCCGGTGTCGACGGCGGTGAGGATGAACACCGCCTCGAACATGATGGCGAAGTGGTACCAGTAGCTCGCCAGGTGCTTCATGAAGGGGATGGACGAGAAGATGTAGGCCATGCCCACCGCCAGCGAGACCGCGCCGCCCGGCCGGCCCTGGATCTTCTCGCCGACCGCCGCGGCCAGCTCGGGCAGGTGGACCGGCGCGAGCCCGAGCTTCGCGAACACCGCCGGCGGCGTGTTGATGGCGAAGTAATCGGCGGGCACGAGCACGCAGGCGGCGACCAGCGCCATGATGGCGACGACGCCCTCGGTCAGCATCGCGCCGTAGCCGACGAACAGGACGTCCTTCTCGCTCGCCAGCATCTTGGGCGTGGTGCCGGTGCCGATGATGGCGTGGAACCCGGAGAGCGCGCCGCAGGCGATGGTGATGAAGATGAAGGGGAAGACCTTGCCCGGGATGATGGGGCCGCCGCCGTGGATCCACTGCGTGAGCGCCGGCATCTGGAGGTCGGGGTGCACCCAGACGATGCCGAGCACGAGCGCCGCGACGGTGCCGAGCTTGAGGTAGGTGGAGAGGTAGTCGCGCGGGCAGAGCAGCAGCCACACCGGCAGGACCGACGCCACGAACCCGTAGATGGGGATGAGGATCGCGATCGTCGGCCGGGAGAGCGTGAGGAGCTTCGACCAGGTCGGGTCGGCGGCGACGTACGGGCCGGCGAGGAGCGAGGCGCCGAGCAGCACCACGCCGATGACGCTGGCCTCGGCCACGGCCGACTTCTTCCCGTGGCGGAGGACGTGCATCCACACGCCCATGAGGAGCGCGATGGGCATCGTGGCGAGCACCGTGAAGGTGCCCCACGCGCTCTCGAAGAGCGCGTTCACGACCGCGATGGAGAGGCCGGCCAGCGTCAGGATGAGGATGAAGAGGATGGCGAACGACGCCAGGACGCCGGTCCGCTTGCCGAGCTCGTACTCGGCGATGAGCGAGAGGCTCTTCCCCTTGTGCCGGATCGATGCGAAGAGCACGACCGCGTCGTGGACGGCTCCGGCGACCACGCAGCCGACGATGATCCAGAGCGCGCCCGGCGCGAACCCGAACTGCGCGGCGAGCACCGGCCCGAGGAGGGGACCCGCCGCCGCGATGGCGGCGAAGTGGTGGCCGAAGAGCACGTAGCGGTTCGTCTCGTGGTAGTCGTGCCCGTCCTCCAGCGCGACCGCGGGCGTCTCGCGGTGGTCATCGAGCGCCAGCACCCTGCGTGCGATGAAGAGGCCGTAGAACCGGTAGGCGAGCGCGAAGATGCAGAGCGCCGCGAAGACGAGCGTGAGCGCGTTCATGAGATCCCCTCCCCAGAGGATGGGGGGAGCGTAGCACCGGCCCTCCAGGGTGCGCCGCTGCGGCACCTCGTCGCGCCTGGTATGGCGCGGCGCGCCAGCCGATCCGGCCGGTCAGGCCGCCATCTTCGCGGGCTCGCGCGCCTCGGCGGAGCGGCCCTGCGGCACGAGCGCGAGGAGGAGCACGGCCGCGCCGGCCGCCATCTCGCTCGTCGAGGCGAGCCCGGGGCCCCAGCCGAGCGCCCGGCCCGCCACCAGCAGCCACGCGCCGGGGGCGGCGAGGGCGAAGCGCGCGTGGGGCCACTCCATGGCGGCGAGGGCGCCCACGCACACGAGCAGCCCGAGCGCGACGTCGTGCAGGACGGCCGCGACCGCGCCGTGGCCGAGCACGAGCGGCGCGACGATGAGCCAGAAGCCGATCCCGAACATGGCCCAACGTGCGCGCATGTGATCCAAGGTTGGACCCCGCCCCCCGCGGGCGTCAAGCCACGGGTCCGCGACGGCGGCGCACAGCCCCACCGGGGCCGCGTCTCCGGAGCCGCGGCGCGCGAAAACTGGCCATGTCAGTGAGGGTCGCTACGATGCGCGCATCCGGTCGTCACCCGGCCGTGACACGACGACGCAGCCACATGACCACATCGGACGAGCGCGTCGCGGCGGAGATGGGCCGCGCGCTGATGGCGCTGTATCGGGCCGGCATGCAGGTGCGCGTGTGGCCCGACGCGCTCTCGGGCCGCGCCAGCGCCCGCATCGTGGCGGGGCCGACCGCCCGGCGCCGGCGCGAGGCGCCGCGCTCGGCCACCGGCAACGGCGACTCGCCGCTCGCGGCGCTCTACGCCGCGGTCGAGCGCATGAACGCGCGCGCCGGCGCCGTGCTCGTCCAGCTCGACTAGGCTCATGGCGGCGCCCGGTTGACCCGAGCCTCCGGCGTCGTTTCCGCCGCCATGAGCGAGATCCGGCGCCTGACGGCGCCTCAGTCCGGGGGGAGAAACTCTCCCCCCGAGACCCCCCATCGCGCGGCTCATCTCAACGCAGCAGCGTGGCATCCTCCGGTCATGGCCTTCTACGAGCGGCTCTCCGGCCTCGACGCGACCTTCCTCTACATCGAGGACCGGGCCGCCCACATGCACGTGGGCGCCGCCGCCGTCTTCGAAGGGCGCGCGCCGCCCTACGCCGACCTCGTGGCGCTCGTCCGGGCGAAGCTCGACCGCGTGCCGCGCTACCGCCAGCGGCTCGCCTTCGTCCCGCTCGACGCCGGGCGGCCGGTCTGGGTGGACGAGGCCCACCTCGACCTCGAGTACCACGTGCGGCACACCGCGCTCCCGCCGCCGGGCGGAGAGGAGCAGCTGAAGCGGCTCGCCGCCCGCGTCTTCGCCTCCCCGCTCGACCGCGGCCGGCCGCTCTGGGAGATGTGGCTCGTCGAGGGGCTCGCCGGCGACCGCTTCGCGCTCCTCTGCAAGACGCACCACTGCATGATCGACGGCGTCTCCGGGGCGGACCTGGCCGCGACGCTGCTCGACGCGGACCCCGCCGCCGCTCCGCCGACGCCCGCGCCCTTCAGCCCGCGCCCGGCACCGGGCCGCGCCGCGCTCGTGGCCGCCTCGCTCGTCGACGGGGTGACGCACCCGCTCGCGCTCGCGCGCGGTGCGCTCGACGCCGCCGGCCCGCCGCTGCAGCGGCTCCGGCAGGTCGCCGCCGGCCTCGTCCCGCTCGCGGCGCTGTCGCGGCTCGGGCGGGCGCCGGCCTCGTCGCTGAACGCGCCCATCGGCCCGCACCGCCGCTTCGAGATGGTCTCCCTCGACCTCGCGGCAGTGAAGGCGGTGCGCGCCGCGCTCGGCGGCACGGTGAACGACGTGCTGCTGGCGGTGGTGGCGGGCGCGCTCCGGGCCCTCCTCCTGGCTCGGGGCGAGGCCCCGCGCGGCGACCTGCGCGCCATGGTGCCGGTCTCGGTGCGCGGCGCGGACGGGCGCGGCGCGCTCGGGAACCAGGTGAGCGCGCTCTTCTGCCCGCTGCCGGTGGGCGAGCCCGATTCGCTCTCGCGGCTCCTGCGGGTCGCGCGCGAGACGCGACGGCTCAAGGAGAGCGGCCAGGCGGCGGGGACCCTCGCCTGGACGCGCCTCGGCGACCTCGCGCCGGCGGCGGTGCTGGCCCAGGTGGCGCGCTTCCAGTCCATGCACCGCTACATGAACCTCGTCGTCACCAACATCCCCGGCCCCCGGGAGCCGCTGCACCTGCTCGGCCGCCGCCTGGCCGGCTGGTTCCCGCTCGTGCCGCTGGCGCAGGGCCAGACGATCGGGATCGCCATCCAGAGCTACGCCGGCCGGATCGGGATCGGACTCGTCGGCGACGCGGACCGGGCGCGCGACCTGCCGGAGCTGGCGCGCGCCATCCCCGAGGCGATGGCGGAGCTCTCCGCGCTCGCCGCGGCCGGCCCGGGCGCCGCGAGCTCCGCCGCCCGCGCCTGAGACCCATGCCCTTCGTCGAGCGCGGCGCCTACCGGCTGCACTACCGCGTCGCCGGGAGCGCCGACGCGCCGCCGCTGCTCCTCGTCATGGGGCTCGGCATGTGCTCCCTCGCCTGGCACACGCTGCCCGCGCGCCTGGCGGCGCGCTTCCGCGTGCTCGCCGTCGACAACCGCGGGGTGGGCGGCTCGACCGCCGCGCGCGGCGGCTTCCGCATCGGCGACCTCGCCGAGGACGCCGCCGGCGTGCTCGATGCCGAGCGGGTCGCCCGTGCCCACGTCTTCGGCATCTCCATGGGCGGGATGATCGCGCAGGAGCTGGCGCTGCGGCACCCGGAGCGCGTCCGCGCCCTGGCGCTCGGCGCCACCTTCGGCGGGCACTGGCGCAGCCGGAAGCCGGGGGTGGGCGTGGCGCTCGACCTCGCGCTCGCGGCGCTGCTCGCGCGGAGCGTGCCGCGCATGGCGCGGCTCCTCGTCTCCGAGGCGTTCTACGCCGGGCACCGCGACGGCTTCGCCACCTGGCTCGGCGGCATCTCGCGCGCGCCTCGCGCCGTCGCGCGCCGGCAGATCCTCGCCATCGCCCGGCACGAGGCGGAGTCGCGGCTCGGCGCGCTGCGCGTGCCCACGCTCGTCCTCACCGGCGACCGCGACCGCCTCGTCCCTCCGGAGAACTCGCGCCGTCTGGCGCGGGTCATCCCCGGGGCGCGGCTGGTGGAGCTCCCCGGCGCCGGCCACGCCTTCCCCTTCGAGCGGCCGGACGAGACGGTGCGGCTCCTCACCGAGCACTTCCTGGCGGCGCCGTGAGCGGCGCGCGCCCGCGCTAGGCGAACAGCCCGTCCAGCCGCCGCTCGATGTCCTCCTGCACCTGCTTCTTCATCGAGCCGGGGATGAGCACCGGGAAGTGGAGGTCGATGGTGACCTCGCCCTCCTTCGCCACGTACGTGCCCTTGATCCCCATCTTCGAGACCTTCCCGGTCTTGGCGGCCGGGTCCTTGTCGTACTTGAGGCCCATCTTGTCGGTGAGCCGCTGCATGACCTGGTCGACCTTCTCGTAGATCTCGTTCGCGTTCTTGCCCGGGTAGTTGCGCTTGATCTGCGGCATCAGCGATCCTCCGACCTGCGGATGTAGAGCGTGGGGTCCGGCACGCCCGCCTCGGCGAATCCCTTGCGGCGCAGCGCGCACGCGTCGCACCGGCCGCAGGCGCGGCCGCGGACCGGGTCGTAGCAGGAGAGCGTGAGCCGGAAGGGGACGCCGAGGCGCGTGCCGAGCCTCACGATGCCGGCCTTGGAGAGCCGGAGGAGCGGTGCGCGGATGCGGAGCGGCCGGCCCTCGACGCCGGCCCTGGTCGCGACCCGGGCGAGCCGCTCGAACGCGCGCAGGAACTCGGGGCGGCAGTCGGGGTAGCCGGAGTAGTCGATGGCGTTCACCCCGAGATAGACGTCGCTCGCTCCCAGCGTCTCGGCGCAGGCGAGCGCCAGCGACAGCATGACCGTGTTCCGCGCCGGCACGTACGTCACCGGGATGCCGCTCGACATCTGGCGCGCCGAGCGGCCCTTCGGGACCTCGAGCGCGGCGTCGGTGAGCGCCGAGCCGCCGAAGGCGGAGAGGTCCACCTTCACCACGCGGTGGGATCCGGCGCCGAGCGCGCGCGCCACCTGCCGCGCCCGCTGCAGCTCCGTGCGGTGGCGCTGGCCGTAGTCGACCGAGAGCGCGTGCGCCTCGAACCCGTCGGCGAGCGCCGCGGCGAGGCAGGTGGAGCTGTCGAGCCCGCCGGAGAGGAGCACCACGGCGCGGGGACGGCGACGCGTCGGCATCGGGGCCGGGAATGTAACCGGCGCCCCTCCCCCCGGCTACGGCGTCCCGGTGAGCTGCCAGCGCGCGGTGCAGGGCGCGCCGCAGACGCCCGCGTCCACGCCCGGGCCCGCGTCGGGCTCGCACGAGACGCCCGACCCGCCGTCCACGAGGGTGAGGGTGTTCGTGAGCGCGCCGGCGAAGCCCGTGGCGGCGCCGCCGTCGCCGCGCAGCACCTGCCCGTCGACGCGCTCCACGACGTCCAGCGCGCAGGCGCAGGGGGGCGCCGTGGCGGGCTGCTGCGCGCCCTGCAGCGTCACCGCATCGCCCTGGCGCGTCCCCGCGAGCGGGGCGGCGTCGGCGCGGTCGACGCAGAGCGCGACGGCGTCGCCCTCGCCGTAGGCGACGGTGGCGACGAAATCGAGCGCGGCCTGCCCGCCGTCCGGCGCGAGGAAGGGGCAGCCTCCGTCGACGAGCGTGCCGTGGAAGCGGAAGCTGCCGACGCGGTCTCCGGGGCAGGGGACGGTGCGCGGCTGGTCGCATGCGGCCCCGGCGGCGAGCGCGGCGGCCAGCGCGAGCGGCGCGGCCCTCCTCACCGCCCCTCCTCGGCCGCGGCGCGCAGCTCGACGTGCTCGTCCGAGAGCGCGAAGCAGACGAGGTCGTGCACGTCGGGGTGCGACAGCGCCTCGGCCCGCGGCAGCACCGCGACCCGGGGCTCGGCCGCGAGCAGGGCCTCGAGCGCGGAGCGCGCGTCGCCGGCGTGGACCAGCGCCACCCGCGAGGCGCTCTGGCGGATGGCGGTGGCGAGCTCGCGGGGCGCGAGCGCCGCCACCTCGGCGGCGGCGCGGGCGCCGAGCTCGCGCGCCCGCTCCTGCACGCTCGGCGGCACCGCCCGCTCCAGCGCGGCGAGGAAGGCGGGGGCGCGCGCCGGGGGCAGCCCGAGCGAGGGGGCCTCGCCGCCGGCGAAGCGGATCGCCAGCTCGAGCAGCACGCCCACGTCGCGGGGCGCGAACTTGCCGGCGAGCGCCCAGCCGAGGTCGGCGAGGGCGAGGGCCCGCGCCGCCAGGAAGCGCCGCTCGCCCTCGGGCCGGCCGGTGAAGGCGGCGCCGAGGACGAGGGAGGGCGGGCGCGTGTTCTCGATGGAGATCTCCGGCCCGCCCCCGTCCGCGAGGAACGCGGCGAAGGGGCGGGCGCCGAGAGCGCGCTGCGCCTCCTCCAGGACCTGGAGCACCTCGGGAGCGCGCTGCGGGCCGACGCGGTGGCGCCCGCCCACGCCGCGCCGGGTGAGGTCGGCGGGGAAGAGCGACTCGAGCCACGGCGCGAGC
>DASTGH010000753.1:0-2469 GCA_035719345.1 Anaeromyxobacteraceae bacterium | reverse complement strand
TGGCTCGTGCCCCACTTCGAGAAGATGCTGTACGACAACGCGCTCCTGGCGGTGGCGTACGTCGAGGCCTGGCAGGCCACCGGCCGCCGCGACCTGGCGCGCGTCGCGCGCCAGACCCTCGACTACGCGCTGCGCGAGATGGCCGCCCCGGAGGGCGGCTTCTACTCGGCCACCGACGCCGACTCCGAGGGCGAGGAGGGCCGGTTCTTCGTCTGGGACGAGCCCGAGCTGCGCGACCTCCTCGGCCCGGCGGCGCCGCGCTTCCTCGAGTACTACGGCGTGACGCCGGGCGGGAACTTCGACGGCCGCAACGTCCTGCACGTGCAGGAGCCGGACGAGGACACCTGGGAGTCGCTGCGCATGGCGCGGCGCACGCTCTACGAGGCGCGCGAGCGCCGCATCCGGCCGCTTCGCGACGAGAAGGTGCTGGCCGCCTGGAACGGCCTCATGATCTCGGCGCTGGCCGTGGCCGGGCGGGCGCTGCCCGAGCCGCTGTACGTCGAGGCGGCGCGGCGGGCGGCCCGCTTCGTGCTCGAGGGGATGCGCCCCGGCGGACGCCTGGCGCGCACCTGGCTCGCCGGCAGCACCGGGCCGGCCGGCTTCCTCTCCGATCACGCCTTCCTGACGCAGGGGCTCATCGACCTGCACGAGGCGACCTTCGAGCCGCGCTGGCTCGCCGCCGCCGTGGCGCTGGCCGGCGAGACCGAGCGGCTCTTCGCCGACCCGCGCGGCGGCTGGTTCGTGGCGGGCGAGGACCAGGAGCGGCTCATCGCCCGCGAGAAGCCGACGCACGACGGCGCCGAGCCGTCCGGCGCGTCGGTCGCGGCGCTCAACGCGCTCCGGCTCGAGGCCTTCACCGGCGACGCGCGCTGGCGCGCCATCGCCGAGGGCGCGCTGCGCTGGTACGCGCCGGTCCTGACGGAACAGCCGGCCGCGCTCACCGAGCTCCTGCTCGCGCTCGACTGGGCGACCGACGCGCCGCGCGAGGTCGTCCTCGTCTGGCCCGAGCCCGGGCCCGCGCCGGCGCCGCTCGTCGACGTGCTCCGGCGCACGTTCCTGCCCTCGGCGGCGCTCACCGGGGCAGCCGAGGGCGCCGGGCTCGCCGAGCTGGCGGCGGTCGCCCCCGTCGCCGCCGCGCGTGCCACCGTCGCGGGTCAGGCAGCCGCGTACGTCTGCGAGCGCGGAGCCTGCAAGCTGCCGGCGACCACCCCGGAGAAGCTGGCGGAACAGCTGCGGCCGGTGCGGCCCTATCCCTGAACCGGGCCCCCCGTCGTGGGGTCATCGGACATCCGTCAGGTACGCGGGTGTGCTACCGTCTGGTCCGGCGTGCGGGGAGGGAGGGTCGTATGGGACGCGTGCACCTCGGGGAGCTGCTGAGGCGCGACGGCCTCATCGGCGAGGATCAGCTCCAGAGCGCTCTCGGGTACCAGCGCCGCTGGGGCATCCGCCTGGGTGAGGCGCTCCTGCGGCTGCGGCTCGTGGAGGAAGAGGCGCTGCTCCGGACGGTCGCGCGGCAGCTCGGCATCCCCTACGTGCGGATCGGGAAGGCGACGGTCGAGCCCGAGGTCCTGGCCATGCTGCCCGCGCGCGTCATCAGGCGCTGCCGGGCGCTGCCCCTCGAGCTCGAGGCCGAGGCGGGCAGGACGCACCTCCTCGTCGCCTTCGCTCGCCCGGACGATCTGCACGCGGTCGACGAGGTGGTCTTCGCCGCCGGCCTCGACGTCGCGCCGGCGCTCGCCGGGGAGGACGACCTGGCGGGCGCCATCGCCCGCCACCTCGACGGCGAGCGCGTGGACGAGCACGGGCTGCGCCCGCTCGAGCACATCGACCTCCCCGAGGCGCCGCTCGGCCCGATGCGGCTCGTCGGGTAGTGCCTCAGCGATTGAGCCTCTCGAAGGTGGCGGCGCCCGGTGCCGCGACCGGCCCGTACTCGACGGCATCGAGGATGGGGGTCACGAGGTCGGTGGAGAACCCGAGGGCGCTCGCCGGCAGCGCTGCGAGCGGCGCCCAGGCGATGCCGTCCGGCGACGTCTCCCACAGCACGGTCCCGCTCGCCTCGCGCAGCCGCCAGAAGGCGTGTGCGGACGGGTCGTACGGGGCGGCGGCGAGGAGGCGGGCGTCGCCCGCCAGGGTGTGCAGCGCGTAGAGCACGCCGCGCTCGAACGCGAAGCCGATGGCGTGGGTCTGATCGAGCGGCGGCGCCGCGAGGAGCCGGAGCTTCGCGTTCACGTCGCCGCTCGCGACCACGCCCACCTTCGCGGAGAAGGACGACCCGGTGAAGCGGCGGAGCGAGGTGCTCGCGACGAACACGCCGGACGGCGCGACGCCCGGCTCGGGCGCGACCCGGAGCACGCCGGTCGAAGAAGGATTCGATCCGGCCGCCCAGGGTGGAAACGAGCACTTCCAGGTCAGGCAAAGGAATGGGACTTTCGCCCAGCTCATAGGCCTTGATGCGGGAGCTTGCGATTC
>DASTGH010000752.1:0-6068 GCA_035719345.1 Anaeromyxobacteraceae bacterium | reverse complement strand
CATCGTCGGGATGGGGACCGAATACGAGAATGTCCACTGCCATGCGAATGCTCCGCTAGGTCGGGTCGGTGGAGCGCGGCCGGGTGAGATGGCGGACGGCGGATGATACGGCGTGGCGCCGCGGGCGGACAACCCGCCCCGTACCCGTACCCGTACCCGACCGCGACCCCGACCTCGACACGCGGTCACGACCGCGACGAAGTCCTCTTCCGGGGCGCGCGGCGCAGGGCTGCGGCGGCGACGGCGAGGAGCGCCAGCAGACCGCCGCCCGGACCCGTCCCGCAGCCGCCCGGTGCGGGCTTGGGGTCGAAGGCGAGCGTCGCCGGCGCGAGCGGGACACCATCGACCGTCGCGCTCACCGTCCCCTGACCGGCCGCCGACGCCGTGACGGTCGTCGTGAACGTGCCAGCGGCGTCGGTGACCCCGCTCGTGGCCGCGAGCGCGCCGATGGTGCTGGTGAGCGCGACCGGCCGCCCCGCCGCGGGCTCGCCGCAGTCGTTCGTGGCGGCGACGGCGACGGTGAGCGCGGACGCACCGTCGGCCAGCGCCTTCCCGGTGACGTGGACGCCGGACGCACCGGCATCCACCGCCGAGCACGTGAACGTGAGCGGCACGCTGGCGAGGTCGACGCCGTCCACGCTGACGGTCGCGTGCCGCGCGCCGGGCCCGCAGCTCGCCGCCGTGAAGCTCGCCGTGTACGTGCCGTCGCCGGCGTCGCGGACGGAGCCGCCGACCAGGCCGTCCATGGCGACGACGACGGTGTTCCCGGGCCCGAGGGGCTGGCCCGCCGCGTCGCGCGGGGTGACGGTGACCGCCACGCCGTCGCGCTGCGGGTCGTTGCACATCCTGACGTCGCGCCTGCTCCATGCGACGGTGGACGCCACCAGGTCGGGCGGATCGCAGGTGACGGCCACGGGCAGGGATGCGATGTCCGCACCGCCGACCCGCGCCACGACCTGCGTCGCGCCGGAGGCGGGGCAAGGCGCCACGTCCAGCGTCGCGGTGTAGCTGCCGTCGCCGACGTCGACCGCGGGCGTGATCGCACCCGGGCCGTTCACGGCGAAGGACACGGCCTGCCCCGGGCCGATGGGATTGCCGCAGGCGCTCACCGGCGTGAACGCGACGTGGCCACGGCCCGACCAGGCCACCAGCGTCGCGTGATCGATGCCGAGGAGGTGGAGCGCGGCGGTCTTGCCCGGGTCGGCGGGCCCGAGCGTCCAGCCGAGGTCCTGGATCGCCGGGGCGATGGCCGGGCTCGCGCCGGGCGCGCTCACCGTGAGGGTCGCGTGCTCGGGGAGCCGGTCGCAGACGTGCAGGTGCGCGCTCCCGTCGGGCTGCAGCGTGCCGCCGGTGATGCTCGAGGTCGGGGCCGCCAGGGCGGCGACCAGGTCGGTCGGCGCCTCGAGCGTGGCCGTCGCGGAGGTGGTGGCGGCGACGCCCCCGAGCGCGCTCGGGACGGCATTGCCGAAAGCGTCGCGGAGCTGCGCGACCACGTCGTAGCAGCCGCAGTCGAGGACGGGCGCCGGGGAGGCGGTCAGCGCGAGGTGATGGCCGGGCCCCGCGGTGGCGGCGACGGTGACCGTCGCGCTGAACGTGCCTGCGCTCGCGGTGAAGGGGTAGCTGCCCACCGCCGTCGGCAGCGTGAGCGTGGCCGAGGCGCGTCCCTGCCCGTCGCTCGTGGCCGTCGCCGGCGAGACGGCGCCGCCCGGTGGCGCGGCGAAGCTCACCGTCCGGCCGGGCACGACGTTGCCGAGCGTGTCCCGCAGCTCGAACGTCGCCACGCCCGCAGCGGACCCGACGGCGCCCGCCGCCGGCGCGGAGAGCGCCGCGATCGAGGCGAGGGCGGCCGGCGTGACCGCCGCCGAGGCGCTGGCGGAGAGCCCCCCGGCGGTCGTGAAGGTGACGGTCTGCGTCCCCGTCGTGCGGAACGCGACCTGGGCCGTCGCGACGCCGCTCGCCAGGGCGAGGCCCGCGGGGAGCACGGCGCTCGGGTCGCTCGAGGTCGCGGTCAGCGCCGTGGAGAGGGCCGTCGCGACGTTCTGGAAGGCGTCGAGCGCGGTGACCGCGAGCGCCGCGCCGACGCCGGCGGGCAGCGTGGCGGGGAGGCCGGTGACCGAGAGTGCGGCCGCGGAACCGGGGGCCACCAGCGCCGTGTACGCCCCGACGGCGGAGGGGGAGCCCACGAGCGCGCCGGAGAGCGTCTGCGGCCCGGCCCGGTGGAAGATCATGGTCGCGCTGCCGACCCCGGCCACGACCAGCGCGAGCGGCGGCGGGCCGGCGACGTCGGTGGTGGTGAACGCCACGCTGCCGGAGGAGGTCGTGCAGGGGTTCCCGAACTGGTCGGCGAGCGCCAGCGAGATGGCGACGCCCACGCCGGCGGTGGCGCCAGCGGGTCCGAGCATCGACAGCGCCGCCGGTGGGCCGTGGACCGCGGTCGAGGCGAAGGACACCGGCGTCCCCGCGAGCCCTCCCGCGGCGGCGGTGAAGACGTACGCTCCCGGGACCGTCGGCATCGTTCCGAGGGACGAGGCCTCCCCGCCCGCGCCGGTGGTCACGGCCGCGGCGGAGACGCTGCCGCCCGCGGCCGGCGGTGCGAACGTCACCGGCACACCGGGCACGCCGTTCCCGAACGCGTCCCTGACCACGACGGTGAACGCCGCAGCCAGGGCGGCGCCGACCGGCCCCGACTGGCCCGCGCCCGAGACCGCCGCGATCGACGCCGCGGCGCCGGCCGAGACGACCGCGGTCGCGACGCCGGGGACGAGCAGCGGGCCGCCGTCGGCGGTGACCTGGATGCTCCCGGCCGTCCTGAAGGTCGCGCTGAAGCCGCCCCGCCCGAGCGCGAGCGTGACGGGGGTCGGCACGGTGGCGGCCGGATCCGTCGACGTCACCCCGACGACTCCGACGAAGCTCGCGTCCAGGTTGCCGAACGGGTCCAGCGCCTCGATGGCGAACGACGTCGACCCGCCGGCCACGGCGGGCGTCGTCGTCTGGGTCAGCAGCAGCGCGCTCGCCGGCCCGCCGTCCACCACGCCGAGCGCGGTGCTGGTGCGCACGCCGTCCGTCGCGGTGATGGCCGAGCTGATCGCCCCCGCGGTCGCCAGGTGCGGCGTGAACGAGAACGTGCCGACGCCGTTCGTCAGCGTCGCGGCGGCGGGCAGGACCGCGCCCGGATCGTTCGAGTGGAGGAGGACGCTCCCGCTGTAGCCCGCGGTGAGGTTGCCGTTCACGTCGACGGCGCGGATGGTGAGGGTGAGCGCCGTGCCCGCGGTGGTGGCGAAGTCGCTGCGCGGGATCGTCCCGGCGGGCGAGGCCGTGGCCGGGTCGGTGATCCAGAACTGGGTCGTCGGGCCGACGGCGAGCTTCTTGCCGGCGACGATGAATCCCTGCCCCTTCGGCGGATTCGCGCCGCCCACCTCGATGCAGTCCGTCACGAGGCCATTGGTGCAGGCCAGGCCGGCGCTCGTGCCGACCCCCGGGCCCGAGATGCGGATGAGGTTCTGGCCGACGGGGCTGCCGGTGATCCCGCTCCGGGTGAGGCCGTCGCCGAGGAGCCCGGCGGGCGCGCCGACCTGCGCCAGGAACGTCCCCAGCGTCGGATCCGTGCCCGGGTTCGCGCCGAGGACGCCGTCGAACGGTGTCCCCGCGGCCGGCGCCGCGGGGAAGCGGATGACGCAGGGGTTCCGGCCGCCCTGGAACCGGTTCGCGCACAGGTCGCCCGTGGCGTCGCTGGCGAGGACGAACGAGCCGTAGGGGTGATCGATGGTGTACGTCTGGCTGGGCCGGAACTGGCCGGGACCGGTGGTGACGAAGCTGATCTCGGTCCACACGACGGGGGCGGACGCGACGCCGGCGTTGAAGAGCCCGGTGAGCTGCGCGGTGTAGGTGAGCCCCTTCTGCTGCACCTTCCCGCTCGACTGGTCGAAGACGGGGACGTCCACGTTCACGTAGCCGTAGACGAGGTTCGTCGGGAAGTTGGAAGGGTAAGCGACCGGGGCTGCCGTCGAGAACGCGCCGCTCACTCCCGTCGCGGGGAGGATGCAGCCGGTCGCCTCGAGACACGGCTCGGCCTGCACGCCGTTCGCGTCCTGGTACCAGAGCGGAAAAGGATGGACCGGGCTGAGCGGCCCCCGGAACGCGAACGGCAGGTTGGCCGCGACCGCGTGCGGCGCGCCCGCGAGGCACGCGACGGCGAGCACGAGGCGCCTCAGGGCGATCATCCCCGTCATGTGTGCGTCCCTCCGACCGACGAGCCGCGGCGTCCCGCGCGTCGCTTGCACCTTGCGGCGGGAGAGGCTCCCGGGTGAGTCGTTGGGTCACGGGGGGGACCATGGCGGGGCTCCCGACGGGTGCTTTCCGATGCGCGCAAGGCCCCGAGGCGTCACTCGCGGTCCGGGGGCGCGCGCCTTACCTCCTGTGCGCGAACGGAGGTCACCGTGTCCTTCTGGAACGGGAAGCAATCCGCGGCGAGGACCCTCCATCCGGGATCGGAGCCTCCCGCCGAACCGCTGCCGTCGTACGAGCAGGAGGAACCCATGGCCATCGCGTCCATGAAGCGCGACGAACTTCCCACCAACCTCGGCGGGACGAGCGATCTCCTGCTCGGAGTCGGCGCCGAGTTCGAGGGGAAGCTCACGTTCCGGGGGACGGTGCGCATCGACTCCAAGTTCAAGGGCACGATCATCACGAACGACGTGCTGGTGGTGGGCGAGAACGCCCGGATCGAGGCCGACGTCACCTGCGGCTCGATCATCGTCCACGGCGAGCTCATCGGGAACGTGAAGGCGGCCCACGCGGTCGAGCTGCGCCAGCCGGCGCGGGTCCGCGGCGACCTCGAGACGCCGTCGCTCTCCATGGAGAAGGGCGTCGTGCACAACGGCGCCGTCCGCATGGAGGGCGCGGGCCGGAGCGCCACGCCCAGGCCCGCCGGGCCGGCGCCGATCGCCTCCTGACGGCGCAGACTACGGCGCCGCGGGGAGCTCTCGCCGGGCCGCCGCCAGGAACCGGTCGAGCTTCCGGGTCACCGTGCGCCGCGAGACGCCGAGCGAGGCGGCGACCACCTCGGCGGCGACGCCCTCCACCAGCACGCGGCGCACGACGAGCTGGGTCGCCGCATCGAACCGCTGCAGCACGGCCTCGAGCCGCGCGGTGTCCGGCACGGGCCCGGGCGGCGGGCCGATCCGGGCGCGAGCAGGACGCGCCGGGGCAGCGCTTCCCGCCGCCTGCAGCCGGTCGAGCTTGGCCGCGAGCAGCGCGACGTGCTCGGTCTCCTCCTCCATGAGCTGGCGGAAGAGATAGGCGACCGCGTGATCGGCGACGCGCGCCAGCGCGTCCCGGTAGAACTCGAACGAGCGCCGCTCCGCCTCGAGCGCCATGAGGAGCGCCTCGCGCGCGGTCGCAGGGAGATCCCCGTCGTCCACCTCCGGATGCTCGACACCCAGGTCGAGGACGGTGATGTGGATGCGCGGCGGCTCGGCGCGGAAGACCGCGGCGCGGTAGGCCTCGATCTCCGCGCGGTGCCTGGCCTCGCTCAGCGCCATGGCACGGAACACGTCGCCCGCGCCGCCCGGATCCTCGCCCAGCAGCGCACCGAGCCGCTCGTAGCGGGACTGCGCATCCTCCTCCACCATGATGGCGAGGTCGAACGCGCCCCTGAGGTCGAGCTGCGAAGCGTCCGTGAGCAGCATGGCGCGTCTCACCGCGAAGGGGGAGCCAGCTCGCCTCCCGCGGCGGAGCTGGACGGACCGACCGTCAACCTGACCTACGCACCGTGTCAGGCGCGCGCCAGGGTGCACGTTGATCGCGATCAGCTTTCGCCCCCTCCGGGATTCACGCACCGGCAGTGGAGTCCCGAGGTCGAGCGACGCGGGCCGGGGACGGGCGCGTCGCCCGGAAGGGTCGACGGACGCGGCCGCCGAGGCGGCGGCGCGGACCGGCAAGTATGAGCACGCGATGCTCCGCCGCGCCGTCCTCGCCGCGCTCGCCCTCCTCGCCGCGGGCCCCGCCCGCGCCCAGCAGCGCCTCTCCATCGCGACCGGCGGGACGGGCGGCGTGTACTACCCGCTCGG
>DASTGH010000751.1:0-9853 GCA_035719345.1 Anaeromyxobacteraceae bacterium | reverse complement strand
CGCGCTCCTGCGCCCGCCCGCCCCGCCCGCCGCGCCCGCGCCGGGCCTCGTCCTTGTCCCGGTCCTGGCGCCCGTAGATGTCGAACTGCTCGACGTGGTAGCCGTTCTGCGGTTTCACCTGGATGGTCTTGTTGAACCGGTCCATGAGGTAGCGCAGCTCCTCCCGCTCCTCGCCCTGCAGGATGCGCGCGACCTCGGGGTGGCAGTTCACGGCCAGCACCGGCTCCGGGAACGAGGCCGCGTCGCGCCGGATCTCGCGGAAGATCTCGTAGGCCACCGTCACCTTCGACTTCACGTGGCCCTTGCCCTCGCAGTAGGTGCACGGCTCGTACATCATCCGCGTCACCGACTCGCGGACGCGCTTGCGCGTCATCTCGACGAGACCGAGCTCGCTGATCTTGAGGACGTTGGTCTTGGCCTTGTCCCGCCCCAGCGCCTCCTGCAAGGCCTTGAAGACCTTGTCGCGGTTCTGGGGTTTGTCCATGTCGATGAAGTCGATGATGATGATGCCGCCGATGTTGCGCAGGCGGAGCTGGTAGACGATCTCCTTGGCCGCCTCGATGTTGATCTTGGTGATCGTCTCCTCGAGGTTCTTCTTGCCGACGTAGCGGCCCGAGTTGACGTCGACGGCGGTGAGCGCCTCGGCCTGGTCGATGATGATGTAGCCGCCGCTCTTCAGCCACACCTTGCGCTGGCTGGCGCGCTTCAGCTCCTGCTCGATCCCGTAGGCGTCGAAGATGGGCTCGTCGCCGCGATAGAGCTCGATCTGCGACTCGAGGTGCGGAGCCTGATCCCGCACGAAGCGGAGGATGCGCTCGTGCTCGTCGCGATCGTCGATGACGAGCTTCGTCACGTCGGCGGTGAAGAGGTCGCGGGTGGCGCGCAGGATGAGGTCGAGGTCGGGGTGCAGGAGCGCCGGCGCTCCGACCTTGTCCTTGGTGCGGATGATCTCGTTCCACACGCCGATGAGGAAGCGGATGTCCGCCTCGAGCTTCGGCGCCTCCACGTTCTCGGCGACGGTCCGGACGATGTAGCCCGTCCCCTCCGGCCGCATGCGATCCACGATCTCGCGGAGCCGCCGCCGCTCGCCCTCCTTCTCGATCCGGCGCGAGATGCCGATGTGATCGACCGTCGGCATGAACACCATGTGCCGCCCGGGCAGCGAGACGTGGCTGGTGATGCGGGCGCCCTTCGTGCCGATGGGATCCTTCGCGACCTGGACGATGACCTCCTGCCCCTCCTTGAGGAGGTCCTGGATGTTCTTCGGCGCCTTGTCGCGGCGTTCCTCGCGGCCGTGGCCGTTGTGCCGGTGCTCCTTGCGCTCCCGGTCGCGGTCCCGATCCCGGCCGCGGCGGTCGTCGCGGCGGCCGCGCTCACGGTCGCGGTCGCGCCCCTCGCGCGCTTCCCGTGCAGGCGCCGGCTCCGCCGGCGCCCTGAGGGCGCCTGCGACCGGGACGTCGCCGGCGGGCGTCGTCTCGATGGCCACCGGAGCCGCCGCCGCGCCCTCCGGCAACGCCGGGACGAGGAGCGGAGGCGGGGCCGGCACCGGCTCGAGGCCGACGGCCTGCGTGAGCGGGATGGGCGTCATGGCCATCACCGGCGCGGGCTCGGAGGCGGCGGCCAACGGCGCCGGCTCACCCTCCGGGAGCGGCGGCGGCGCGGTCTCGGCGACGGGCGGCGGAGCGGCCTCCGCCGGCGCCTCCGGCACGGCTTCCGCGGACGTCTCCGGCAGCGCGTCGGCGGCGGGGGCATCCGCAGCGGGCGCGGCGCCGTCCTCGCCCGCCACCACGCCGGACGCGGCGGCGGCGCGGGCGTGCGCCTCCTGCTGCTCCGCCTCCTCCTCGGTGGGCACCTCGTTCAGCGACGGCGCGTGCTCACCCTCGGTGAGCTCGAACTCCTCGGAGAAGTCGGGGTCCCCGTAGACGTCGCCGACGTAGAGGAAGGCGGCCTTGTCGAGGCCGATGTCGACGAAGGCCGCCTGCATTCCGGGGAGCACCCGGACCACGCGGCCCTTGTAGATGTTGCCGACGATCCCCTTCTCGCGCTTCCGCTCCAGGTAGAACTCGTGGATGGTGCCGCTCTCCACGAGCGCGACGCGCGTCTCAGCTCCGGCCGCGTTGATGACGAGGATGCTCTGGCCTGCCATGTGGGACCTCGCTGGCCCGTGCGCGCCGCGCGCGCGAGGGATGCGAGGCCCCAAGGGCCCGCGGCCGCGACGGATCCGGCCCCGGTGGGGCGGGGCGCGTCCGGCCGATCGTCGAGCTGTCGCTCAAGTCCGCATCCTCGTCACGCCGGGCGCCGGCGCCGCAGGCGCGGGCCGGCCGGGCGTTGATGTTCAGGCGTCGACGTAGCGAGGGGCCCGTGGCTGCCCGCTGGGTGGGGCCGGGGCTCGCTCGAAGCTGACGCCTTCCTTCAAGACCTTGACTCCCCTGGGCGGCGCGCCGTCGCCGAAGATCGCCCCCAGCACCTCGGCTGGCTTGGCGCTCCCGGATGGGTCCGCCTTCAAGCTGAATGCGACCCGACCCCCGCCCTCGACGGCGAGGTGAGTCACGATGTCCTTCAGGTCTATCTCCCTTGCCTTACCGCGCGCAATCTTCTCGCCGCGGTTTCGCTCCCGCGGCCTGGGGGGGGCGGCGCGCCTCACGGTCGCCTGGGACGCCCCGTGGAAGGCATCGACCCGCTCCTGGAGCGATGCCTCGGACCAAAGCGCAGGAAATTCAGCGATGTAGTGGACGGCGCGCTGCGCTGCGCTGATGGACGGCGCCCGCGGATCCAGCAGGCGCGCGTCCTCCACCGTGAGTCCCGGCGGCAGCGCCGCCGCGAGCCTCCGGCCCATCGCCGCCGCGTCGTGCACGCCGAGCAGCTCGAGGTCGAGGTGCTCGCACCGGCTCTCGACGCCGACGGGCAGCGCCGGGCCGAAGGAGACGCGCGGCTTCGGGTGGTACCCCTGCGAGTAGGCGACCGGCAGCGCGGCCCGGCGCACCGCCCGCAGGATGGCGTGCATGGTCTCGAGGTGGGAGAGCGCGACGAGGCGCCCCCCCTTCGCATAGCGGACGCGCACGTGCGTCCGCGCCTCCGGCGCCGGCGGCCGCGGCGCGCGCGCCGGCTCCGGCACGTAGTCCTTCGCGAGGTGCACCCTGTTCTTCACCACGTCGTAGTCGCACGCGCCGCACACGGTGCAGGGCGCGAGCACGCAGTCGACGACCTCCGCCTCGTTGCGCGCGGCGGCGACCTGCCGCTGGAGGTAGGGCTTCGTCACGCCGCAGTCGATGCGGTCCCAGGGGAGGACCTCGTCGAGCGGCTTGCGCCGGTAGGCGAAGAAGTCGAGCCCGACGCCGTGGACGCGCTCCATCTCGGCGAAGGCGGCGAGCCACCGCCCCTCGTCGAACCACTCGCTCCAGCCGTCGAGCCGCTGCCCGGCGCGGTACGCCGCCAGAACCGCCGCGCCCACCCGCCGGTCGCCGAGCGCGAGCGCGCCCTCGATCGACGCCTGCCGCGAGTCGTGCGGCTTGAACGCGATGGCGCCGTGGCGGCCGCCCAGCTCCGCGGTGATGAGCGCCTGCCGCCGCCGCGTCTCGTCCGGGCCGATCATCGGCTCCCACTGGAAGGGCGTGAACGGCTTCGGCACGAACGTCGACGCGCCGAGGTTGATGGCGGCCGAGCCCTGGCCCTTGGGCAGCGCCCGGCGCGCCACGGCCAGGCAGCGCTTCGCCAGCCGCGCGATCTCGACCACGTCCTCGTCCCTCTCCTCGGGCAGCCCGATCATGAAGTACAGCTTCAGGAGCGACCAGCCGTTCTGGAAGATGGACTCGACGGCGCGGAGCAGGTCCTCCTCGCGGTTCCCCTTGTTGATGACGGCGCGCATCCGCTCGGTGGCGGCCTCGGGCGCGAGCGTGAAGCCGGTCTTGCGGACGCGCCCGATCTTCTTCGCCAGCGCGTCGTTCATCGTCTCGGTGCGCAGCGAGGGGAGCGACATCGAGATCTTCTCGCCCTCCCAGCGCGCGAGGAAGTCGTCGAGCAGCGGGTTCAGCGCGTCGTAGTCTCCGGAGGAGAGCGAGAGGAGCCCCACCTCCTCGTAGCCGGAGGCGGCGAGCCCCGTCTCGGCGAGCCGCAGGATCTGCTTCGGGCTCCGCTGCCGGGTCGGGCGCGTGATCATCCCCACCTGGCAGAAGCGGCACCCGCGCGTGCAGCCGCGCTGCAGCTCGATGGGGAGCCGGTCGTGAACCGTCTGCATGAACGGCACGATCGGCCGCTCGTAGGCGGAGGTGGAGAGGAGGTCCAGGTCCGGCATCACCCGCCGCGAGACCTTCTCGTACCCGGGGAGGAGCGGCTCCAGCGCGGCCAGCGAGCGCGTGGCGGGGTCGTAGCGCGGCCGGAACAGGCTCGGGACGTAGACGCCCTCGATGCCGGCGAGCGCGCGCAGGAGGTCGGCGCGCGGCGCGCCGGAGCCCTTCCAGGCGACGACCGCGTCGGCGATCTCGTGCACCACGTCCTCGCCCTCGCCGACGGCGAAGGCGTCGAAGAAGTCGGCGACCGGCTCCGGGTTCATGGCGCAGGGGCCGCCGCCGAGCACCAGCGGATCGCGATCGCCGCGCTCGGCGGCCAGGAGCGGGATCCCGGCCAGGTCCAGCAGCGCCAGCACGCTCGTGTAGCAGAGCTCGAACTGCAGCGTCACCCCGAGCACGTCGAAGTCGCGCACCGGCCGGCGCGTCTCCAGCGAGAAGAGCGGGAGGCCGCTCTCCTTCAGCATGCCCTCCATGTCCGGCCAGGGCAGGAAGACCCGCTCGCAGGCGACGCCGGGGCGGTCGTTGAGCCCGTGGTACAGGAGCCGGAAGCCGAGGTTCGACATCCCGACCTCGTACGTGTCGGGGAAGGCGAGCGCGAAGCGGAGCCGCGTCGCGGCGTCGTCCTTGACCACCGCCCCGAGCTCGCAGCCGACGTAGCGGGAGGGCTTCTGGGCCTGGAGGATGAGCTCGTCGAGGACGGACGGCGAGCGGGCGCCGGCAGGGGTGGAGCCGTTCATGTCGACCTCGGGCGGCGGGTTCGAACCGCCGATCACCCAAAGGGAAGGGCGCGGTCTTAGCACCGTGGCGCGGCGCGGTTCAACTCCGGGACCACGCGATCCCGAACGGTGCCAGGTCGCCGCGCACCGTGCCCCAGTCCACCTGGACGCCGGAGACCCGCGCGAGCCGGGGCCCGACCCGGAGCCAGGCGACCAGCGCCTCGACCTCTCCCCGCTCGCCCTCCACCACCACCTCGACGCGGCCGTCGGGGAGGTTCTTCACCCACCCGGCCAGCGCGCCCACGCGTCCGGCCTCCTCGACCGTCGCCTGCCGGAACCCGACGCCCTGCACGTCGCCGGAGACCAGGACGCGGGCGCGAATCGATTCACGCATGGTCATCCCTCCGCCAGGAGCCGGTCGAACTCCTCCTCGTCCGCCACCCGCACCCCCAGCTCGCGGGCCTTGGCGAGCTTCGACCCCGCCTCCTCGCCCGCCACCACGAGGTGCGTCTTCCTCGAGACCGTGCCCGACACCTTGCCGCCCCGCCGCTCGATCTCGGCCTTGGCCTCGTCGCGCGAGCGGCGGGCGAGCGTGCCGGTCAGCACCACGGTCTTCCCCGCGAAGAACCCGCGGGCCGAGACCTCCTCGGGAGCGGGCATGACGCCCGCCTCCAGCAGGCGCCGCACCGCGCGCTGGTTCTGCGGCTCGGCCGTCCAGGCGCGGATCTCGCGCGCCGTCTCCTCGCCGATGTCGCGCACCGCCGCCAGGTCCTCCTCGGCCGCGGCCAGGAAGCGCTCCGCATCGCCGAAGTGCCCGGCCAGCGCCGCGGCCGTGGCCTCGCCCACCTGCGGGATCCCGAGCCCGTACAGGAAGCGGCGGAGCGTCGTCTGCTTCGAGCGGGTGAGCCCCGCCACGATGTTGGCCGCGCTCTTCTCCCCCATGCGCTCCAGCTCGGCCCAGGTCTGGAGCGGGATGGCGTACAGGTCCGCGAACTCGTGCACCAGCCCCCGCTCCACGAGCTGGGCGCAGAGCTTCTCGCCCAGGCCGTCCACGTCCATCGCCCGGCGCTGCGCGAAGTGGCGGAGCTTGCCCACGAGCTGCGCCGGGCACGCGGACCCGGTGCAGCGCCACACCTTCTCGCCCTCCTCCCGCACCACGCGCGCGCCGCACACCGGGCACGCGCCCGGGAACTCGAAGCGGCGCTCCTCGCCGGTGCGCCGCTCCGGGAGCGGCTTCACCACCTCGGGGATGACCTCGCCGGCGCGGCGCACGAGCACCCAGTCGCCGACGAGGACGTCCTTGCGGCGCATCTCGTCCTCGTTGTGGAGCGTGGCGCGGGTGACGGTCGCGCCGGAGAGGCGCACCGGCTCGAGCTCGACCACGGGCGTGAGGATGCCGGTGCGTCCGACCGACGCCCAGATGGCCTTCACCCGCGTCGCCTCCTCCTGCGGCGGGTACTTGAAGGCCGCCGCCCAGCGCGGGAACTTGGAGGCCGCGCCCAGCCGCCGGCGGAGGTCGAGGTCGTCCACCTTCACCACGACGCCGTCCGTGTCGTAGGGCAGCTCGAAGCGGTGCTCCGCCATCCGGTCGCGATAGGCCTTCACCTCGCCCATGCCCAGGCAGAGCTTGTTCTCCTCGTTCGTCTCGAAGCCCCAGGCGGCGAGGTCCGCGAGCTTCTGCCAGTGGTGCTTCCAGGGCTCGGGTCCCACCGCCAGCGCCTCGTAGGCGATGAACGAGAGCGGGCGCGTGGCGGTGACGCGCCAGTCGAGCTGCCGCAGCGACCCGGCGGCGGCGTTGCGCGGGTTCGCGAACGGCTCCTCGCCCTGACGGAGCAGGATCTGGTTCATGGCCTCGAAGTGCTTCTTCTGAAGGAGAACCTCGCCGCGGACCTCGACGCGCCCGCCGGGCGCGCCGGGCGCGCCGGCGAGCCGCTCCGGGACGCCCCGGTTCGCGCCGAGGCGCCCGACCGTGCGGAGGTTCGGCGTCACGTCCTCGCCGTTCACCCCGTCGCCGCGGGTCGACCCCTGCACGAACGCGCCGTCCTGGTAGACGAGCTCCACCGCCAGGCCGTCCAGCTTGGGCTCGACCACCCAGCGCACCGGCTCCTCCGCCGGGAGCCCGAGCAAGCGGTGCACGCGCGCGTCGAGCTCGTCGAGCTCCCCGTCGGTCTGCACGTTCCCGAGCGAGAGCATCGGCTCGCGGTGCACGACCCTGCCGAACCTCTCCGAGGGCGCCCCGCCCACGCGCTGGGTCGGGGAGTCCGCCGTGCGCAGCTCCGGATGCGCCTCCTCCAGCTCGACCAGCTCGCGCATGAGCCGGTCGTACTCCGCGTCCGAGAGGAGCGGGCGGTCCAGGACGTAGTAGGCGTGGTCCGCGGCGCGGAGCTGCTCGCGGAGCGCACGGGCGCGGTCGGCGTCGGGCGGGGCCACGCCCGGAACATGGCCGGAAGACCGGACGCTCTCAACACCTTCCTAGAAGGTGCCCTCGTCCTCCGCGCCCTGCTGCGGGGTCTCGCTGATCTCCTGGAACGCCTCACCGAGACCGACATACGAGATCCGCTTGTCGCTCGTGAGCCCGTCGCCGTCGAGGTCTCCGGACGCCCAGACGTCGAGCGTGGTCGTGGCGGGCATCAGGCCCGCCGCCGGCTGCGTGTCAGCCAGGAACTTGTATTGATAGTAGGTCGAGCCCTCGACCGAGACCGAGAGCTCCCTCCAGCCCGCCGCGCCGGGCAGGAACTGTTGCTTGGCCGTGCCCGGCGTGCCGGGCGGATTGAAGTCGCCGAGCAGCGTCCCGCCGGGAATGCCACTCCTCGACATCGTGAGGTCGGTCACGGCGCGCGCGACGGTCACCATGATGGTCCGGCGTTCCGCCGCCTTGCTCCGGTAATGCATCCGGGTCAGCTCCGGGACGGCGACCGACGCCAGCATGCCAATGATGGCGACTACGACCATGAGCTCGATCAGCGTGAACCCCGACGAGAGCCTTCGCGCGCACGTCATCGCACACCTCCGGCCGGCTTCGGCCTCACCACCCACGTCCCGGGCCCGACCTGCTCGACCACGTTGCCCTGAGCTTCCTCGGCCGCGCGGAACCGCTCGATGTCCGCGGGATCGACCGTCTTTCCGGGCAGCACCGAGAGGACCTTCCCCGTCCCACGCACGGCGCCGAGCGTGTGGGCCGGCGCGCCGGGCAGCTGATGGAGGGTACGGGCCCGCGCCACGGCGTTCGTCGTCCTCAGGTGGTACGAGACCGCGACACCGGCGGCTACGACGAGGAGCGTGCCGAACACGGCCGCCTTCCTCCACGCCCAGCGACGCTCCTCGCCGGATCGGGTGCTCAGGATCCGCGTGGTGGGCCGGGCGCGCTGCACCGGGGCTGCGGCCGGCGCCTCTTCCACCTCGCAGCTGGCCGCGAGCGAGTCCGTGAGCGCCACGGCGACGCTGACGAGCGCGTTGCGGGAGGAGGCGAGGTCGGCGGCGAGGTCGCTCGGCGCCGCGTCGCCGGCTGCCTTCAGCGCGGCGAGCGCGACGTCGATCTCCGCGGGCAACGCCTGCGCCGCCGGCGCGTCCACCGCCCCGCTCGAGTGCGCGCGCGCGAGGATGGCCGTGGCGCGCCACCGCAGCGCAACCGCGCTGCGGAGCGGCAGCGGGTCGACCGGGAGCGACTCGCCGAGGAGCGCGGCTCTTTCGAGCTGCGTCAGTCCGCCGGCGATCGCCTCGGTCGTCGCGCGGAAGGCCGGCGCGACGCTGCCCGAGCGCAGGTGCTCGGCGAGGAGCGCCTCCACCTCCTCGCCCGAGGCCAGCTCGGCGGGCGCGAGCGGCGCGACCACGCCCTCCGGAGCGGGCTCGGGTGCGGCCGCGGCCGCCTCCGGCTCCAGGGGAACGAGCAGCGGCCCCTCGATGTCGGCGTCCCCCAGCGGCTCGACCCCGAGCTCGCGCAGGTCGAAGGCCGCCTCCGGCGCGGGGCCCGGCGCGGCGCCCGCCTCGGCCAGCACGGGGATCGCGTCGGCGGCCGTCGCCGGCGCGGCGCGCGCTCGCGCCGCCACCACGCGGTCGACCGCCCACACCACCGGATCGACCCGCCCGTCCCAGCGCACCGCCTCGTCGGCGCCGGCCGCGCGGAGCGCCTCGGCCTCGGTCATCCGCACGGCGGGCACGGCTGCCACGATGGCGCAGGCGCCCCGGTCGTGCTGGGTGCGCAGGTCGCGCACCGCGCCCAGCCACTCCGGGCCGCCGCACTCCACGACCACGAGCTCGGCGCCGCCCCCGGCCCTCACCGCCTCGGCCGGATCGCGCGCCACCCGCGGCGCGGCACCGAGGCGGATGCGGAGCGTCGCGCCCATCGCGTCGACGAAGCTCTTCGAACCCGCGACGACCGACTGGACACTCTCCGTCATCACCGCTCCCGCGCAGATCGCGCGCCTCGGCGAAGCTTAGACCGCGGGGTGCTCGCACACCGAGCCGGTGAGTGAACCATGACGATGGCACAGTCGCGTTCAGTGAACCATGACGACGGCACAGCGGCGGATCCGGTGCGCCCGCGTCGCACCCGCGCGGTGCACGTGCGCGACCCCCAACCGGTTGACATCGCGAGGGGGCGGGCTTACGAATGGCGCCTCCCTCCGCGCCGCGCGACCTCCCGCGCGCCACCCTTCCCCCGGAATCCCGACATGCCCGCCGCCGCGCCCGCCGCTGCCCCTGCCTCGCCCAGCCTCACCGACCTCAAGCACATGAAGGTGGCCCAGCTCACCGAGCTGGCGTCCGCGCTGCAGATCGAGGCCGCGGGCGCGATGAAGAAGCAGGACCTCATCTTCGCCATCCTCCAGGCACAGTCGAAGGCGGCCGAGGAGA
>DASTGH010000750.1:0-10102 GCA_035719345.1 Anaeromyxobacteraceae bacterium | reverse complement strand
CCGGCCTGGGAGGCCGTGCTCGACCGGCTGCGCCGCGCCTGCGGCGATGGGTGAACGCCGCCGACGCTTGACACGCGGTCCACCCTCCACGACTGGTATCGCCATGGCCCTCAAGGTCTCCCGCCGCAGCGACGTCCCGCCCTTCATCGTCATGGACGTCATGGCCGCCGCCGCGCGCCGCGAGGCCGGGGGGAAGGACGTCCTCCACCTGGAGGTCGGGCAGCCCAACACGCCCGCGCCCGCGCTCGCCCGCGCCGCGGCGGAACGCGCCATCCGCTCCGAGCTGCTCGGCTACACGCTGGCGCTGGGCGAGCCCGCGCTCCGCGAGCGCATCGCCCGCCACTACCGCGAGCGGCACGGGGTGGCCGTCCCCGCCGAGCGCGTCGCCGTCACGGTCGGCTCGCTCGGCGCGTTCCAGCTCGCCTTCCTCGCCGCCTTCGACACGGGCGACCGGGTGGCGCTGGCCAGCCCCTGCTACCCCTCGTACCGGAACGCGCTCGAGGCGCTCGGGATCGAGGTGGTCACCGTGCCCTGCGGGCCCGACACGCACTTCCACCCCACGCCCGAGCTGCTCGAGGCGGCGCTCCCGCTCGACGGCCTGGTGGTGGCGAGCCCGTCGAACCCGACCGGCAGCGTGCTCTCGCGCGAGCGGCTCGCCGCGCTCGCCGCCTGGTGCGACGCGCGCGGCGTGCGCCTCGTCTCCGACGAGATCTACCACGGCATCAGCTACGGCGAGCCGGCGGCGAGCGCGGCGGAGGTCTCCGCCTCGGCCTTCGTCGTGAACAGCTTCTCCAAGTACTACTCCATGACCGGCTGGCGGCTCGGGTGGACGATCGTGCCCGAGGAGCTGGTCCGGCCGGTGGAGCGGCTCGCCCAGAACTTCTTCATCTGTCCGCCCGCCGTCTCGCAGGCCGCCGCGGTCGCCGCCTTCGACGCGACCGAGGAGCTCGACGGCCACGTGCGCCGCTACGCCGCCGCGCGCGCCGTCCTGCTCGAGGCCCTCCCCCGCCTCGGCCTCGGCGGCATCGCTCCGCCCGACGGCGCGTTCTACGTCTACGCCGACGTCGGCCACCTCACCTCCGACAGCTCGGCGTTCTGCCGGAAGCTCCTCGAGGACACCGGCGTCGCCATCACCCCCGGGCTCGACTTCGACCTGGCCCGCGGCGGGCGCACCGTCCGCCTGTCCTACGCGCGCGGCCCGGAGGTGGCCGCCGCCGCCGTGGACCGGCTCGCCGCCTGGCTGGCGAGGGCGCGGTGACGTCCCCACCGCTCGTCCTCAGCATCCAGTCGCACGTCGCCTTCGGGCACGCCGGCAACGCCGCGGCCGTGTTCCCCCTGCAGCGCCTCGGCGTGGAGGCGGTGCCCATCCACACCGTCCAGTTCTCGAACCACACCGGGCACGGCGCCTTCCGCGGCCAGGTGTTCGGCGCCGATCACGTGCGCGACGTGGTCCTGGGCCTGCGGGAGCGCGGCGTCCTCCCCCGCTGCTCGGCCGTCCTGTCCGGCTACCTGGGCGACCCGGCCATCGGGGAGGTCATCCTGGAGACGGTGGAGGAGGTGCGCCGCGCCCGGCCCGGCGCGCTCTGGTGCTGCGACCCGGTCATGGGCGACGTGGGGCGCGGCCTCTTCGTCCGGCCCGGCATCCCGGAGTTCTTCCGCGATCGCGCCGCCTCGACCGCCGACGTCCTCACGCCCAACCAGTTCGAGCTGGAGACCATCCTGGGACGGCCGCTCGCGTCGCGCGCCGACGCCGTGGCCGAGGCGCGCGCCCTGGTGCGCGCGGGGCGCCGCGCCGTCGCCGTGACGAGCCTGCGCACGCCGGACGTGCCGGAGGGCCGCCTCGAGACGCTGGGCGTCGGGCCGGAGGGTGCGTTCACGGTGGACACGCCGTTCCTGCCGCTCGCGCCGCCGCCCAACGGCATGGGCGACGTCTTCTCGGCGGTGTTCCTGGCGCGGCTGCTCGCCGGGGCGGCGCTGCCCCGGGCGCTGGAGCACGCCACCAGCGCGCTCTACGGCCTCGTGAAGCGCGTCGAGCCCGGCGCCCGCGACCTGCCGCTCGTCGCGGCGCAGGGCGAGATCGTCGCGCCCGCCGAGCCGTTCACCGCGCGCGCGGTCTAGGCCCCTTCCAGCCGGACGCCGGCGCGACCTAGCCGCTGCAGGCGCCGGCGGTGCAGGTCCCGACGCAGCACTCCACGTCCGCCGAGCAGGCCTTCCCCGTCGCGACACAGCAGGCGCCGGCACCGCTGCAGCCGCCGCCGCAGCAGTCGCCCGACGAGCTGCAGGCGGCGCCGTTCGCGAGGCAGATGTCGCTCGGGACGGGCAGGCCGCAGTGCTCGCTGGCGGTTCCCTGCCGCAGGCAGAGGGACCCGGGGCAGCAGCCGCTGCCGGGCAGCCCGCCGCCGGAACAGCGCTCCCCGGGGCGGCGGCAGGTCTGCGAGACCGGGGACGCGTCGCGGCACTTGATGGCGCAGACGCCGGAGCAGCACTGCGAAGCGGACGTGCAATCCTGACCGAACTGCGTGCAGATCGTCCCGCCACAGACGCCGCCGTTGCACGCCAGCGAGCAGCAGTCCGTCGCCGCGGTGCACGCCTGCCCGTCGGCGCGGCACACGGCCTTGCACGACCCGTTCACGCAGTCGTTGCTGCAGCACTCGCCGGGCGCGGTGCAGGCGAGGGCGGGCTCGGAGAGCGTCGTGCACGCCACGAGCGCGATGGTCCCGGCGTCCGGCGTCCCCCCGGCGTCGGGCGTGGACCCCGCGTCCGGCGTCCCTCCGCCGTCGGGACCGCCGACTCCACCCGCGTCGGGGCCGGCGTCGCCGCCCTCCTCCACCGGCAGCGGGATGGAGGTGTCGCCGCAGCTCGGCACGCACCCGGCGGCCCAGAGGACGAGGGCGAAGGCGACGGCGGCGTTCCTCATGGCCGGGCGGCTCCTCACTTCGTCGTGTACGGCGCGTCGAACAGCCACTTCGCGACGGCGTTCCGCTGGCCGAGGCTGCGCACGTAGGCGACGAGGTCCCAGCGCCACGACGCCTGCAGCTTCTCGCGGTCGGCGTCGGAGAGCGCATCGAAGGCCGCCTGTGTCGGGAGCGTCGCGACGTAGGCCTCGACCTCCTTCAGCTCGCCCGCGCTCACCACCGGCGCGACACCGGAGAGGTCCTGGTAGGAGTCCTTCACCAGCACGAGCGCGTCCTTGAACGAGGGCATGGGCGATCCATCGAGCCCGGTGAGGAGCGTCCGGTACACGTCCTCGGGGCGGCCGCCGCCCTTGAGATAGCCCTTGGTGAAGTCGAGCGCGCGGATGGGGTTGCCCTTGTCGTCCTGCAGCACCGCCTTGCCGTCCCCGGCGCCGCGCACGCCGTGGCAGTTGAAGCAGCCCATGAGCAGGAAGACGTTCCGGCCTCGCGCGGCCGACATGGCCGCCTCGGCCGGCGCCTTGGGCACCGCGAGCACCTCCGAGGGCGGAGGAGCCGCGGCGAGCTCGGCCGGCGCGAGGGAGCGCAGCACCTTGATCACCGCCCGGATCTCGTCGTCGGAGAGGATGCGATCCCACGACGGCATGGGCGTGCCGGGGATGCCCCGCTTGATGGTGCGGACGAGGTCGTCGTCGGTCGGCGGCGTCCCCGAGTTCGTGGTGCGGAACCGGTAGACACCTGCGGTGAAGTCGCGCGGGCGCACCGCCAGCCAGGGCGCGGCGCGGCCCATCCCGTCGCCGCGCTCGCCGTGACACGGCGCGCAATGGCGCAGGAACACCTTCCGCCCGTCGGGCGTGCCCGGCACGCGAGGCGGCGCCGGTGCCTCGTCGGCGCGCGCGGTGCCCGTGGCTCCGGCGGCGGCCGTCACCAGAACAAGTGCAAGAAGGCGATGAGCTCCCACTGGTTCTGCTCCACCCGGACCTTGTCGGTCTCGGTCGGCGTGAACGCCGTCCGGTAGTAACGGACGAACCCCTGGAACTCGATGTACGGCATGGGGAAGAGCGCCCACTGGAATCCGAAGCGGTGCAGCGCGTCGCCCGACTTGTAGACGTCGCGGTCCATGTACTCGTAGGTGACCCCGAGGTCCACGCCGCGCGACGCGAGCAGCATGAGCTCGTTGTAGACGACGTAGTACCCGGACCGGGTCGCCTTGTTCTGGGCGTTGAGCTTCGAGGCGTCGTCCTTGATGCGGATGTCCGCCTCGCCGATGTACGTGAGCCGCCCGTACGAGAGCCAGAGGAACGGCCCCGTCTGCATGTCGTTCGTGGTGAGCGTGACGTGATTGCCGGCGGCGTCCTGCGAATCGACGTCGAAGGTGTTGAGGCGCCAGGAGCCGCCCAGCGTCGTCTTGAGACCCCACAGATCGCCGATGAGCGCGAGGCGGCTGGAGACGGCCGGCCGGTACGCCTGGTCGAACGGGCTGCCCGGAGAACCGTTCTGCACCGCCACCTGGGCGTCGAGCCAGGAGCGCGTGATGCCCACCTCCACGCCCGCGTCCTTGTCGGTGGGCTGGAACAGGAACGGCTGCCGGTGCACGGCCGTGTGGTTGGGGAGCTTCGTCCCGTACGGCGGGATGAAGTAGCCGGCCTTGAAGTACGTGCCGAAGGGGAGGCCGTGGAAGAGCCCGAACGCCTCGAAGCTGCCGTTCGCGCCGACGTCGGTGTAGAGCGTCACGTGGCGCGACAGGTCCGCCCCGATGTACGTGTCCACCTGCATCGGGAAGAAGCTGAGCTTCGACGGGAGCGTGATCCACATCGTCGGGCTCACCGCCGGCGGATCGTCCGGCTTCCGCTTCGGCTGCCAGATGAAGGCGAGGCGGTAGTCACCGCCCAGCGTCAGCCGGTCGCTGATGCGGGGGTCGAAGTCGAGCCCCTCGGCCGCGTCGTTGCCCGCCGCCCAGGTGAGCTGCTGCTTCTCGAAGACGTCGCGGCCGTAGGGCGTGCGCAGGCCGCCGCCGGTCGGGTTCACATGGCAGACGACGCAGGCGAACCCGAGGCGGGCCGCGAAGCGCGGCTCGGCGCTCGCGGGGCGGGGGGTGAGGAGGGCGAGGAGGACGACGAGCGCTGCGCTGAGGGACGCCGCTCGCGGTGCGTTCACGTGGAGAGCCGAGCCCGGTGCGTGATCATGGTGAGCCGTGGGTATAGCGCTACGGGCTGACGACGATCGTGCCCTTCATGGTGCTCTTGTGCTTGAGGCAGCTGTACGGGAACGAGCCGGCGGTCGTGAACTTGCGCGTGAACGAGGCGCCCTGCGCGAGCGGCGTGTCCCAGAGGCCGGTGTCCGACGTGGTGGTGTGGTCCATCGAGTCGATGTTCTTCCAGGTCACGGAGTCGCCGACCTTGATGGTCGTCTGCGTCGAGCCCGACTTCGCGTCCTTGTACTGCATGTTCGAGAGGTTCACGACGACGGTCACGGCCGCGGGGGGCGGCGTGCCGCCGGGAGGAGGGGTCGTCGTCCCGCCGCCGGCGGGTGGAGGCGTGGTCGTCCCGCCGCCGGGATCGCCCGGCGAAGGGGTGGGCGTCCCGCCGCCCGACCCCGCGCCGGGGTCGCCGCCGCCGGCGCCGGGCTCGGCCGACGCATTCGAGGCCGGCGGGTCGCCGGGGGCCGCCGGGTTGGGCTCCTCGATGTCGCAACCGACGAGGGCGAGGGCGAACGCGACGGCGGTGGCGAGGCGGGCGGTGCGCATGGGGCGGTGACCTCCGATGCGCGCCGCTGTGTGCAAGGGTCGGACCCTCCGTCGAAGAGGGCGGCCCGCCCGCCGCATCCCGCCCCCCGGTCCGCGCCCTCGGCGAGCCGGGGCAGGCGCGATCACGTGGAGTCACGAGCGTCTACGGACGTCGCTCCGCCGGCTGGAGCGCCGTTCTGCCCCGCCGTCGAGGTACAGCGCATCGCGTTGCCGTGACGACCGTCAACGCGCTGCGGCAATACGCCGCGCCTTTTGCGCTCCACCGGCCTTGACGTGCATATTCTGCCAGGCTCCCACCGGCGGGGCGCCGGGCTCGCCCGGCGCGTGCACGCTGGGTTCACCTGGAGGAGGTCCGACGTGGCCGATGCGACCGCCGTCCCTGCCGAGCAGCCGCGAAAGTATCCCAGGGGCGCGTTCAAGCGCGCGGCGGGGATGCTGGCGCTGGCGAGCGTCCTCGCCGCGCTCTGCGCCGCCGCCGTGTTCGCGTTCGTGGCGCGCGCCGACTTCCTCACGGGCGCGGCCGGCGCCCTGAGCCGGTTCCTGTTCGACCACGCCTGGCTCGCCGTCGCCGCCGCGGTCTCGCCCATCTTCGCGGCCCTGCTGGTCGGCTTCGGCTACATGCAGCGCGGCATCGCCAGGCGCGCCGCCATGAAGGCGGCGGCGGCAGCGAGGGGTCTCCCGCTGCCGCCGCGAAGGACTTGAAGCAACTGATTCTCCGCCCGGTCGGGCGGCTAGCTGGTCTTCTCGGAGCCGTCGTACTTGAACGTCACGGTGGCCGGCTTGCCGGCCTCGACCGTCACGTCGGCGGTCTTCGCGCCGTAGGTCTCGTGCCAGGCCTCGATGGTGTACGTGCCGGGCGCGAGGCCGTCGATCTTGAACGTGCCGTCGTCGCCCGTCACCGCCTGGAACGGATTCTTGTTCACGCCCACGTAGGCGCGCATCCAGTTGTGGACGTCGCACTTCCACTTCATGACGCCCGGCTTGTCGGCGACGTACTCGATGGGCTTCGCCGCCGCGTTGGGCATGCCCTTGTTGAAGACGGTGGCGGCGCCCAGGTACGTGTGGACGTTGTGCAGGATGGGATCGCCGTTCTTGCCGACGATCTTCTGGCCGACCACGGCCGCCTGCATCCGCGGCTTGTACATGCAGTTCTGCTGGCCGACCATCACCGGCGCCGCGTCGGCGGCGGCCTTCGAGTCCGGGGCGCCCTTCACCACGTGCACCCAGACGTTGACGAGCTTGCCGCCGTTCACGATGACGGACTCGTCGTTCATCGGCGTCTTGCCGCAGAACGCGTCCGACTCGCGCTTCAGCTTCTCCATCGCGGGGGGCGAGCCCGTGAACTCGACGGCGCCGCTCACGGTCTCGGCGGGGGTGACGGCGGGCAGCGCCAGCGCGGCGAGCGCTCCGGCCAGCGAGACGTTCCAGGTCCTCATGCGCGATCTCTCCTCGGAAGGCACGGCGTGGTGGACGGCGACAGCTTCGACGGGCGGAGCCAGGCGGCGATTCAGCGGGGGGCCGCCAGCGCGACGCGGCCCTTGGGGGGAGGCGCGAGCTCGTAGCCGGGCTCGCCCAGGTGCATGAGGAGATCGCGCAGCGCCTCGCGCTGGGCGGCCTTGTTCCCGCCGAAGGCCTTGTGCGGCGCGGGGGCGTCCGGGTCGGGATCCCAGAACGAGGGCATGCGCGTCCCCTCCATCAGGGCGTTCGGGTTCGTGAGCCAGAGCGGGATCCAGTCGGGCCTGAGGCGCCGCTTCGCCAGCAGGAAGTCGGGCGCGGCCGAGGCCGGATCCTGGTTCGGCGCCAGCTTCCCGACGACGTGGCACTTCGTGCACTGGAGCGCCGTGAACAGCTCGATCGTCTCCTTCGCCTTCTCGCGCGAGGGCGGCGGGACGTCCACGGTGAGGTAGGGGAAGCTCCTGGCGGACGAGGCCGCGAAGTACTCGACCAGCCGGGCCGCGTCCTCGTCGGCGAAGTGGAAGGTGGGCATGCGGATGCGCAGCCAGGGCCGGAGCGGCGTCGGGCCCTTGAGGAACCCGAACAGCCAGCCGGGCTGCACCTTCGCGCCCTCGCCGGTGATGATGGGCGGCGCGTAGCTCATCGTCTCCTCGTTGAAGAGGTCGCGCACCACCGCGCCGCGCCGCTCCAGCTCGTGGCAGTTGCGGCACCCGTTCCAGAAGACGAAGCGCTCGCCGGTGAGCACCGCCAGCTTCGGGCCGTCGAGGCCGGGCAGCACCTCGCGCGGCATCCGCGACCGCTCCCCGGTCTGGCCCTTGAGGAAGGTGAGCAGCGCCAGCGCCTCGTCGTCCGAGAAGTCGAACTGCGGCATGCGCGTCTCGACCGACTCGTATCCGAAGATCCGGGGCGTGTGCAGCTTCGTCCAGACGAAGTTCGCGTACGTCTCGCGGTGCTTCGGCTCCTCGGTGAAGAACCGGACGTCGCCGAAGTCGAGGAGCCTCGGGTCCTTGCGGCCGTGCTCGGTGAGCTCGGTCGCGATCTTCTGCGCGTTCTCGAAGCCCTTGATCTGGTGGCAGCCGAAGCAGCCGTACTTGTTCACGAGCTTCTTGCCGCCCTCGGCCAGCGCCTCGAGCTTCTTCCGGTCGGCGTACTGCGCCGGCGCCGGGTAGCTCTCGCCGCTCTTCAGCGACGAGAGGTAGGCGGTGACGTCGGCCGCCTCCTCGTCCGAGAGCCGCAGGTCCGGCATCTTCGTCTCGGACCACTGCGCGCGCGGGTTCTTGATCCAGCCGTAGATCCACTCGGGCCGCGCCTTGTCGCCCACGTTCCACAGGTTCGGCGCGTAGTCGCGGTCGGGGCTCGCCTCGCTGCGGCGCGCCGTGGCGCCCTTCGCCGCGACGTGGCAGGCGCGGCAGCCGACGGAGTCGAAGATCTCCTTGCCGCGCTCCGCCGAGCCCGCCTTCGCCGGCATCGCCGGCAGCTTCCCCGGCGTGGAGGTGACCCACAGGTAGGCCGCGATCTGCGAGACCTCTTCGGCGCGGGCCTTCTCGTGCCGCGCCTTCGCCGCCTCGGCCGTCTCGCCGCCGATGCGCGGCACGTTCGTGCCGTCCACCGCGCCCGGCCAGAAGTTCGGCATGCGCGTCGCCGGCCGCCAGCCGCGCGGGTACGAGATCCACCGCTCCAGCCAGCCGGGCGAGGTCTTCGAGACGAGGTTCGTGAGCTGCGGGCCGCGCCGCGGCAGGTCGCTGTACCCCTCGATGGGATGGCAGCCCCAGCAGCCCACCTCCACGAAGAGCTTCTTGCCGCGCGTGAGGAGCGGCGCGCGGTTCACGGTCAGCTCCTCGCGGTGGCACTTGTCGCACTTCGACTGGAGGAAGGCGCCCTTCTGCTTCGCGCCGAGGATCCGCACCTCGTCGGTGAGCGGGTCGTTCCAGTCGTGGTCCTCCGCGCCGTGGCGGAACTCCCGGTGCATGACGCCCTTCGTCTGGGCGCCCTGCCCGCCGTGGCACACGCTGCAGCCGAACCTCTCCGGGGGATGCGTCTTCGTGAGCAGTTCGGCGCGGCGCGGGTGGGTGCGGAAGACGGGCGGCACGTCGAAGGTGTCGGCCTTCTGCGCCTGCTCGAAGGAGGCCACCACCGCCTTCGGCCCGCAGGCGGAGGCGACGCCGGCGAGCCCGTCGTCGTCCGCCTCGTGCCGCGGCGCGTGCTCGCGGCCCTCGAAGTCCTGCACCCGGGGCGCCAGCCGGAGCGGCCGCTCCACCGGAGCACCCTTCGCGTCCCGCAGCAGGAACACCGTCCGCGCCAGCGCGCGGTCGCCGCTCCCGCAGTAGGCGGCGGAGAGCGCGAGCCACCGGCGGTAGGTCTCGACCGGCCGGCACTCCGTGGCCCGCGCCGGATCGACCGCCGCCGGCGGCTCGGCCTTCGGGTGTCCGCCGAACGGCGTCACCGGCGAGGGGAGCGCGACCTCCTCGCAGATCCGATCGTGCACCGCCTGGTAGCCGTCCATGACCTCGTCGTCGACCGCGTACTGCAACGCGAGGTCCTTCGCGGCGAGCCCCGCCTTCCTGGCGTCGAGCACCTCGGCCGGCGTCGAGAGCCCCGCCTTGTCGATCGACACGTGGCAGACGTGGCAGCGATCGACGGTCTCCGAGCCCCAGGAGTTGGGCAGCGCCCGCACCCAGTACTGCGTGAGCTCGGTGCCCTTGGCGCCGAGCCCGGACGCGGCGTCCAGCTTCGCCCGCAGCTCGCGCACGGGCTTCTCCAGCGCCTCCAGCCGGGCGCGCGCGGTGGTCACGCGCTGCTCGACGGCGGAGCGCGCGGCCGCCGCCTTCTCGCGCGCCTCGCGCGCCTGTGCGTACGCGGCCGCCTTGCGCGCGATGACCTGCTGCTGGCCCTCGAGGGTGGCGAGGAGCGCCTTCTCGTCCGCGCTGCCCTCGTGGCGCGCCTCGCGCACCTGGTAGTAGAGCCCGTCGGCCTTCGACTTCTCGAAGCC
>DASTGH010000749.1:0-3476 GCA_035719345.1 Anaeromyxobacteraceae bacterium | reverse complement strand
GGCGGTGCCCTGGCGCCCCCGGGCCCGCGCCGCGGCGACGGCCGCGGTCGCCGGCGCGCTGGCCGTCGCGCTCTTCGCCGCGACCTCGCTCCGCAACGAGGTGTGGCGCTCGCGCGTCGCGCTCTGGACCGACGCCGTGGCGAAGTCGCCCGGCAAGGCGCGCGCGCACTTCAACCTGGCGCATGCCCTCTCCGAGGCCAACCAGGAGGAAGCCGCGCTCCGCGCCTACCGCACCGCCCTGCCGCTCGTCCGCGACGGCACCGTCCGCTGGGGCGACCTCATGCGGAACATGGGCGCGTCGCTGCTCGGGCTGAACCGCTTCGCCGAGGCCGCCGAGCTCCTGGCGCAGGCCACCGCCATGGAGCCCTACAACCCGGAGCTCGAGAACAACCTCGCCATCGCGTACCTCGAGCTGGGCCGGTTGCCGGAGGCGCGCCGCCACGCGCAGCGCGCGGTCGGGATCAAGCCCGACTACGCCGCCGCCCACAACACGCTGGGCGAGGCGCTCTACCTCTCCGCCGAGTACCCGGCCGCCCTCGCCGAGTTCGACCGCGGCCGCCAGCTCGACCCCGACTCGCTCCCGGCGCTGAACAACTACGCCACGACGCTGCAGCACCTCGGTCGCAAGCCGGAGGCGTGCCAGGCGTGGGCCGTCTACGGCGCCACGCGCGGCGGCTTCGCCGCGGCTCGCGCCCAGCAGAAGCTGTCCGCGCTCGGCTGCGACCAGGTGGCCGCGGCGCGGTAGTGGCGAGAAGGAGCCGGCGGCTCAGCCCATCCGGTGGCACGCCAGGCAGAGCGCGTCCTTCCCCGCGCTGGCGAGGCGCAGCCCGTACCGCGACGAGCGCGCGACGGCGTGCGGATCGTGACAGCTGCCGCAGGTGACGAGCCCTCGCCACAGCGGCACGTCGCGCGGCGGCGGCTGCTTCGGCGCCACGAGCACGGGGTGGTTCCCGTGCGCCTGCACGTGGCAGCCCTTGCAGAGCGGGACCGGCTCCGCGGCGAGGTCGGCGCGGCCGCCCACGTGGCAGGCCTGGCAGAGCGAGGCGTCGCGGAAGCGGTGCGGGTTCGAGACCTTCGCTGCCTCCTCGGGAGCGACCGGCTCGTAGACCTTGGGCCCGGCGCAGGCCAGCGCCGCCGCGCACCCGCACGCCCACGCCGCGGCGAGGCCCATGCTCCGCATGCTCATGGGCGGAGCTTAGCGCGCCGCGCCGTCCGCCGGCGCCCTCGGGTTGATCCAGCGCAAGTTCTGCGAGCGCCGGCCCCGCCGCGCAATTCCCGCCGTGTCGCGCCGAGTTCCGCCGTGTTCTCGCGGATCTGGGTGGTACGCCGCGTGCTAGGCTCGATGTGAACATGCCCCCTTCCATCCGAGCGCGGCTCGCCTGGGCCGGCGCGCTCGTCGCCCTCCTCGCCGGCACCGCCGCGGCCATGGAGTGGCACGGGCGCTCCTCGCGCACCACGTTCACGCCCCCGGGCGGGCCGGCGGGCGGCCGCTGGTTCGCCGTGCAGGACGCGGGCGACGCCATCCGGGTCCTGGCGGAGGGCGGCGCGCACGGCCGCGTGCTCGTGCTCTTCTCGGGGCGGTGGCCCGACGTGCGCGCCTCCGCCTTCGAGACCGACGTCCCCGGCGCGCCGCAGCGCCCCGACGATCAGATCGACGCCGACACCGCCACCGTCGCGGCCGCGCGCCTCGCCATCGCGCGCGAGCTCCGCGCCGTGCTCCTGCCGGCCGCGTACGAGGCGCGGCGGGCGCAGGTGCAGGGCGCGAAGGGGTTCTCGGACGGCGACGGCTGGTTCGACCTCCCCTTCCACGGCTACCCCCGCCGCTTCTCGAGCCCCGAGGCGTTCGCGGCGCCGCCGGAGCCGGCGATCGCGGTGGTCGAGCCGTCGTTCTTCGGCGAGGGCGCGCCGCCCGACCTCGCGGCCTTCGCCGCGGCGCGGGGGCTCCGGCTGGAGGTGGGGCTCGTCGCCCTCGCCGATCCCGCCGCCACGCCCGCGCAGCGCGAGCGCGCGGCCGGGTTCGCGCAGCGGAGCGGCGCGGTCGCGCTGGAGGTGCGCCGGTGAGCGCGCCGTCCCTCCGCCGGCTCGCCGCCGCGCTCGCCGCCGTCACGGTGCTGGCGCTCGCGCTCCGCACCGCGGGCCTCTCCGCGCAACCGGTCATCCCCGACGACCTGTCGGTGGCGACGACGGCGCGGCAGTTCACCGACGCCGGGCTGCCCGAGCCGACGATGTGGAACCACCCGCGCCTGCGCGATCACCTGGTCGCCGCCTCGCTCGACCGCCTCGGCGACACGCCCTGGGGCCTCAAGGCGTGGAGCGTCGCGCTCGGCACGCTCTCGGTCCCGGCGGTGGCGCTGCTCGTGCTGGCGGTGGGCGGCGGGCCGGTCGCGGCCGTCCTGGCGGCGCTCCTCACCGCGGTCGACGGGCTGCACCTCGACTTCTCGCGCCAGGCGATCAACGACGTCTACCTCGCCTTCTTCCCCGTGGCCGGCCTGGCCGCGGCCTGGCGCTACCGCGCCGCGCGCCGCGCCGGGTGGCTCCTGGCGGCCGGCTCGCTCTTCGGGCTCGGCCTCGCCTCCAAGTGGAGCGCCGCCTTCCCGCTGGCTGCGGCCGCGGCGCTGGTGGCGGCCGACGCGCTGCGCGGCCCCGGGACGCGCCGCGAGAAGGCGGCGGAGCTGGCCTTCGCCGGCGCGGCGCTGGCGGCGCTGCCGCTCGCCATCTACCTCGCCACCTTCGGCCCGTGGTTCGGCCGCGGCTACGGCCTCGGCGACTGGCTCCGCTTCCACGGCTCGATGGCGCTGGAGACGGCGACCCACACCGGCTACGCCGGCACGAAGCGGCCCGGCTACGAGGGCGAGCTGGTCGGCGCCTGGCGCTGGTTCCTGCAGCCCGTCTGGTACGCCGACGTGTCCGTCCACCGGGCGGGCCAGGCGCAGGCGCGCATCGTCGGGATCGGCAACCCCGTGGCGTGGCTGGCGGTGCTCCCGGCCGCCGCCTGGGCCGCCTTCCGCGCGCTGCGCCGCGGCGACCGGGCGGCGCTCGCGCTCCTCGCCCTCTTCGCCATCGCCTACGGTCCGTTCGCGCTGGCGCGGCGCCCCATCTGGACGAACAGCGCCGTGGCGGTCGTGCCGTTCGCGATGGCGCTCGTCGGGCTCGCCCTGGCGCGCCTCGCCGAGGCCGGCCGGCGTGCGGTCGCCGGGGCGTTCACGGCGGCCGCCCTGGCCGCCGCCGCGGTGCTGGTGGCGCCCGCCGCCGGGATCGCCACGCCCGCCGGAGATGCCGTCGTGGGCGCGGTCGTGCCGCCCATCGCCTTCGAGCCGAAGGTCGCCGACGCCCCCGGGCCACGCCACGCCGGGGAGGGCCGGCCGTGAACCTCGCCCGCGCTGCCCGGCGCGCCCCGAGCGCGGCGGCCGTGCTGTGGCGACTGCGCCGCGGCCAGGCGGCCATCGCCAGCGTCAACCTGCTCAACCGCTGCAACC
>DASTGH010000748.1:0-7050 GCA_035719345.1 Anaeromyxobacteraceae bacterium | reverse complement strand
GCCTCCCGGCGCGCCTCGTCCACGGCGCGCTTGGCCTCGCGCATGGCCTGATCGATCTCGCGCTTGATGTCGCCGTCGAACCCCGGCGCCGGCACCGTGACGCGCCGGCGGCCGTCGATGACCACGCTCGACCCGCCGCTCGGCCGCGACACGCTGAGGATGGAGCCCTCGCGCGCGGCGACGAGGCCGGCCTGGGAGAGCACGGCGCGGAGCACGTCCTCGACCGGCGCCTCCTTGAAGTGGCCGGAGACGGCCCCGCGCAGGCCCGGCGGGAACACGACGGAGAGCCCGGCGGCGTCCGCCACCTTGCGCAGCGCCCGGTCCACCGGCTCGTCGGTGAAGTCGCCGCTGAAGCGCTTGCCGGTGGGCTTCTCGAAGCCGGAGAGCACCGGCGCGTCGGGCGCCGGGGCGCTGCGCGACGGCGCGACCGTGACCGTGTTCCCGCGCCGGGTGGCGACCAGCGGCAGGCCGTCGAGGACCGCGTCGAGCGCCTCCTCCACGGGCGCGTTCTTCACCCTGACGACGAGGCTGCGATCGCCGAGGCGGCCGGTGTTGGCGATGAGGTTCCAGCCGGCGGCGTCCGCGATCTTCTCCAGCGCCTGGTCCACGGTGTGGTGCTGGTTCAGCGTGACCGTCTTGCCCGAGGGCTGCCGCGGCCACTCGCCCGCGCGGTGGGACTCGGCGGCGGCCGTCGGCGCCGGGGGCGCGGGCGGGGCCGGCGGCACCGGGGCGGCGAGGAGGAGCGCGAGCAGGGCGGTCGTGACCATGGCGTCCCGGTCCGGAGGGGTTCGGCTACGAGGCGGAGACCTCGGCGCCGCGCGGCACGAGCCGCGAGAGCGCGAAGAGCAGCGGCAGCGCCGCGGCGGCGCAGGCGACCGCGATCTGCAGGCGCAGCGCGCCGACGACCGGGCGGAGGGCGTCCGCCGCGACGGTCGCCAGCGTGACGACCGGCGCGAGCCCGTCGAAGAAGCCGGAGAGCGCCGGCGCCCAGGCGCTGGCGCCCGCGGCGGCGAAGAGCGCGACCGCGGCGCAGGCGGCCACCCCGACGATGCCGAGCGCGAGCCGCCGCTCCCACGCGTGGGCGCGCTCGCGCTCGTCGACGGCCGCCATCACGGCCTGCGTGAACCCCGCGGGCGGGAGCGGCGCGTCGAGGTCGTCGAGGGCCTCGGTCAGCGCGCGGTAGGAGTCGACGAGCAGCGCGCAGTCGGCGCAGCCGGCGAGGTGGTCGGCGCAGGCGGCGCGGTCCGGGCCGGGGAGGAGGCCGTCCACGTAGCCCTGGGCGAGCGCGTCGTCGAGGTGGCGGGTCATGACTCGGCCTCCGGGCGGTTCGCGAGCGCCTCGCGCAGGCGGGCGCGGGCGCGGTGCAGCCACGTCATCACGGTGCCGATGGGCACCTCCAGCGTGGCGGCGATGTCCTTGTAGCTCATGTGCTCGACGTGGAAGAGGTGGATGACCTCGCGGTAGTTCGGCGGGAGGGCCGCCACAGCCGCGCCGAGGCCGCGCGCCACCTCCGCCTGCTCCAGGGCGACGTCGGCGGGCGCGACCGCGTCGTCCGCGAGCTCGCGCCGCTCGCCCTCCTCGGGCGCCGCGTCGAGCTCGACCTTGCGGGCGGCGGGGATGCGGCGGCGCGCCAGGTCGATGCAGTGGTTCCTGGCGATGCGGAGGAGCCACGGCGCGAAGGGCTGCGCGGTGTCGTAGGTGCTCATGGCCGTCCACGCCCTCACGAACGTCTCCTGCGCCGCGTCGCGCGCCTCCTCGCGGTCCCCGAGGAGGCGCACGCACAGGCCGTACACGACGCGCTTGTGCAGCTCGACGAGCCGCGCGAAGGAGGCCCGGTCGCCGCGGGCTGCGGCCCGGGCCAGGGCTGCCTCGACCGGAAGCTCCGCCTCCACCGCCCCGAGCCCCTCCGCCGCGACTGGCCACCCGGCGAGCGCCATCGCGCCGTTCATGCGAGGTGTTACGCGGACTTGCCCGCTTTATTTCGAAAGCGTGACGGCGGCCCGTCGCCGCCTGCGCGGGCGAGGGAGCTTCACCGTGAAGCGCCGTCGTTTCAAGGTGTTGCCTGCCGTCCCGCAAGGGGAGTCAGCCGAGGAGCCCGAACCACCGCTCGGCGAGGAGGATGGCGAGCGAGGCGGCGAGCGTCGCGGAGGTCACCGCCGCGCCGTGCCGGAGGAACCGCCAGAAGCCGATGCGCCCGCGCTCCCCGGCGAGCTCGAGGACGATGATGTTCGCCACCGAGCCGACCACGGTCAGGTTGCCGGCGAGCGTGGAGGCGAGCGCGGCCGCGAGCCAGAAGAGGCCCGGCTCCGGCAGCCGCGGGATCCAGTGTCCGGCCAGCAGCACGAACGGGACGTTCGACACGAGCTGCGAGCCGGCGACCGTGAACAGCGAGAACACGGCGACCTGCCGCGGCACCTCGCGCCCGAGGAGCGGGGCGATGTCTTCCCACATCCGGTCGGCGAGCCCGGAGCGGCCGACGCCCGCCACCACCACGAACAGCCCGGCGAAGAAGAGCAGGAGGGGCCAGTCCACGCGGAGCAGCGCCTCGCGCGGCACGAGGCCGCCCAGCGCCATGAGCAGCGCCGCGCCGGCGAGCGCGGTCCAGGCCAGCGGGAGGCCGGCGAGGAAGCCCGCCAGCACGAGCGCGGCGGCGCCGAGCGCCTTCGCCAGCAGCCGCCCGTCGAGCTCCGGCCGCGGCAGCCCCGCGGGCGCGAGCGCGCGCCGCGGGAGCTCGCGCCGGAAGGTGGCGGTCAGGATGGCGCCCACGATGGCGACCGAGGCGAGCGCCGGGAGCGCGCACGCCGCGGCGAAGCGCGCGTAGGAGATCCCGGAGAGCGTGCCGACGATCATGTTCTGCGGGTTGCCGGTCAGCGTCGCGACCGAGCCCGCGTTCGAGCCGAACGCCACCGCGAGCAGGTACGGCATCGCCGGCAGCTCCGCGTCGTCCACGATGCGCAGCACGAGCGGCGTCATCATGAGGCAGACCGTGTCGTTGACGAGGATGGCGGAGAGCCCGCCGGCGGAGAGGACGAGGCCCCACAGCAGCGCGCGCGGCGTCGAGACGGAGGTCACCACCTTCCAGCTCGCCCAGCGGAAGAAGCCGGCCTCCGTCAGGTAGGCGGCGAGGACCATCATCCCGAGGAGCAGGCCGATGGTGTCGCCGTTCACGGCCGCGCCCGCCTCCGCCGGCCGCAGCACACCCACGGCGACCATGAGCACCGCGCCGAGCAGCGCAGCCGCCGGACGGTCGAGGGAGAGGAAGGGGACGCGACCCGCCGCGATGGCGACGTAGGTGGCGGCGAACACGAGCAGCGCGGAGGTCATGGCGTTCCGCCCCGCCCCCGATGGGCCGCGCGGGGACGTTGAGCGCGGGGGCGCGATATAGCACGCTGCCGCGGATGTCCGGCGACCTCGAGATCGTGCTCGACGGAAGCGCTGGGGAGGGCGGCGGGCAGATCCTGCGCACTGCCCTGTCGCTCTCGGCCATCACCGGCAAGGCGTTCGCCATCGACCGGATCCGCGCCAACCGGATCAAGCCGGGGCTGCGGCCCCAGCACCGGGCGGCGGTGGTGGCCGCGGCGGAGCTGTGCCGGGCGGAGGTGCGCGGCGCCGAGGTCGGGTCGGAGCGCGTCGAGTTCCGGCCGGGCGCTCCGGTCGGCGCCGGCGAGCACGCCTTCGACATCGGCACCGCCGGCTCGGCCCCGCTGCTCTTCCAGACGCTGTGCTGGCCGCTGGCGCTGGCGAAGGGGCCCTCCCAGCTCACGCTGCGCGGCGGGACGCACCAGCAGTACAGCCCCACGTTCCACTACCTGGCGCTGGTCTGGGCGCCTGCCGCGGCCCGGCTCGGCTTCCGCTTCGACCTCGGATTGCAGGCGGCCGGCTTCTACCCGGAGGGCGGCGGGGAGATGACGGCGGCCATCGAGCCGGCGCACGCCATGCCGCCGCTCGACCTGCGCCACCGCGGCACGCTCGACGAGGTGGAGGTGGTGGCGATGGTGGCGGGGCTCTCCTTCGCGGTGGCGGAGCGGCTCGCCGAGCGCGCGCTGCGGCGTCTCAGGGAGATCGGGGTCGCCGCCGAGGCGACGCGGGTCCCGGTGCCGGCGCGCCGCTCGTCCGGGAGCCACCTCCTGCTCGTGGCCCACTTCCAGCGCGGGCGCGCCGGCTTCGGCGGGCTGGGCGATCGGGGCCAGACCCCCGACCGCGCCGCGGACGAGGCGGCCGAGGCGTGCGCGGCCTTCCTGCAGCGCGGCGCGGCGGTCGACCGGTACCTGGGCGATCAGCTGGTGCTGCCCGCGGCGCTGCTGGCCGCCCGACTCGTCGCGCCGCCCGAGGGCGTCGTGCCGGCGACGCGCTACTCGGTCGCCGCCGTGACGAAGCACCTCACCACCAACGTGGCGGTGGTGAAGCGCTTCCTCGACGTGGACGCGACGGTGGTGGGGCGCGAGGACGACGAGGGCGAGGTCCGGATCCAGCCGCGCGGCGCGGCGGTGGAGATCGTGCCGCTCAGCCCGGAGCAGGCCTAGACGAGAAGGGCGCGCGCCCCTTGGCGGGACCCGCGCCCTCCACCCGTGCGCTCGGAGTGCGCTACTTCGAGGCCACCACCGCGTTGCGGAGCAGGTCCGGCTTGAAGACCACGCCCGCGCCTGCCGCCAGCTTCGGGTTGAGCACGATCTTCGACTGCTTGTTCTTGGCGACGGGGATGGCGGAGGGGGCCGTGCCGCTCATGATGGCGAGCGCGGTCTTCGCGCCCCAGGCGCCGTGCTCCTCGGCGATCTTCGAGAAGTTCACCATCGAGACCGGGGCCATGAAGTCGTAGATCGACCCGGACACGACCTTGGCGTGGCTCGCGGCGAAGGCGGCGGCCTCGTCGAACTTCCAGTCCGCCGCGCCGGCGTAGTTGCCGATGAAGACCATGTCCACCTCGGCCTGCAGCTTCTCGTAGGCCGCCTTCCACTCGGCGTACGTCTTGACGAAGACCTCCTTCTCGAAGGCGAGCCCCGCCTCCTTCTTGTAGGCGGCGAGCTCGATGCGCTCGGTCTCGGAGTCGACCGTGATGTAGGCGAGCCGCGAGCCCTTGGCGTACGGCTTCATGTTGTCCACGAGCTCCTTGGCGAAGGAGACCTCGAGCATGCCGGTGGCGTTCTGGTAGGGGAGGCCGTACTTCGAGGCGTCCCAGTTCACGCCCACGAAGACGAACGGGACCTTCGCGTCCTTGAAGTACGCCTGGAGGATGTACTTCACCGCGACGTCGTCCGAGACGACGACGGCGTCCGGCTTCCAGCTCTCGATGACGCCCTTCACCTTCTCGGCCGCCGCCTTGCGGAAGGCCTCCTCGGGGTGGCGCTTCGCGTCCATGCGCTCGATGCGCAGCTCGACGCCCGAGGGCGCGAGCGCCGTCTTCAGGCCCCGCTCCACGCCGTCGCTCCACTCGTACCCTTCGTGATACGAGTTCACGAAGAGGACCTTCTTGCCAGCCTGGGCGTGCGCGCCGGTCGCGATCACCGCGCAGAGCGCCGCCGCCATCGTCATCGTCTTTCGCATGCGTCGTCCCTCGGTCAGGTTTCCCGGCCGCGCCGGGTCGCCGCCACGAGAGAGCAAGGCCGGGGCCCCGGCCCGCGAGGCGAGGGCGCGCGCCGCCGCGGCCGAACCGACCGTCGGGGCGCGCGCTTGCGAGACCGGGGTGGCCGGTACCCGCCGGCGCCACCGCCGGTGCGGACGCACCCAGGGTCATGGCGCCGGCCGCCGAGCCGCGCCGTCACAGGAGGCGCTTGCGGTGGAACCAGGCGAAGAGGAGCGGCGGCAGGATCAGCGTCACGCCCACCGCGATCGCCTTCCCGGCCGCGGGCGGGAGGATCTCGAGGTTCATGCCGAACCACCCGGCGACGAAGTTGAGCGGCAGGAAGATGGTGGCGACGAGGGTGAGGCGGGTCGTCACCAGCGTCAGGCGGTTGTTCACGGCGGTGAGGTGCACGTCCATCACCGAGCCGAGCAGGTCCCGGCCGGTGTCGATCTCCTCGGTGATGCGCAGCAGGTGATCGAGCACGTCGCGGAAGTACGGCGCGGTCTCGGCCCGGACGCGCCCCTCGCCCGGGCGCGCCAGCGCCGCCAGCACCTCCCGCTGCGGCGCGAGCCGGCGGCGCAGGAGCGCGTGCGTGCGCCGCGCCTCGAGCAGGCGCGGGAGGAGGTCGTCGTCGCGCCCGCGCGGGCCGGAGACGACCTCCGTCGCCAGGTCCTCGATCTGGTCCGTGAGGTGGTCGGCCACGTCGAAGTGGGCGTCGGTGAGCGCGTCGAGGACCGACCACAGCACCCAGTCCGGCCCGTGGGCGAGCACGGCCGGATCCGCGGCGCAGCGCTCGAAGACCCGGTCGACCTCCTGGATGGGCGCGCCGTGCACGGCCACCAGCGCCTCGGCGGTGAGGAAGAGGTTCAGCTCGCGGGTGTGCAGGCCGTCGTCGGTGGGCGAGGGGCCGATGCGGTGGACGACGATGAAGGTCGAGCCGGGGTACTCCTCGTACTTCGTGCGCTCGTCCTCGGTGGCGCAGTCCTCCAGCGCCAGCGGGTGGAACCCGAAGCGCTCTCGCAGGAAGGCGAGGTGCTCCGGCTCGGGGGTGAGATCGAGGAACAGCGGCGCGCCCGGCCCGCACAGCTCCCGCCCGCCCTGACGCGCCACGCCCGCCTCGAGGCGGACCGCCCGGAACATGCGCTCGCACCTCCCGCGACGCCGGCGGGCGCACCATAGCACGCGTGGCGCGCCACCCCGCGCCGCGCCATGCTCGGGGCGTGCGCCTCCTGCCGCTCCCCGCCGCGGTCGGCTGCGCCGCCGCGCTCGCCGCCTGGACGGGATGCGCGGCGCCGGGCGGCGAGAGCCGTGAGCGGGCGCCGGCGGCGCCGGCTCCTCCGGCGGCCGTCGCCGAGCCCCCGGGGCCGCGCGAGGCGCTGGCCCGCTTCGCCGAGGCGGTCGACGCCGGCCGCTGGGACGAAGCGTGGCCGCTGCTCTCCTCGCGCTGGCGCGAGCGAACCACGCCGGCGCTGCTCGCCCGGGACCTGGCC
>DASTGH010000747.1:0-7263 GCA_035719345.1 Anaeromyxobacteraceae bacterium | reverse complement strand
TTCCTCGACCTCGACGAGCGCCTCGAGGCGCTCCTCTCCGCGGCCGACCTCGTCTACTCGCCCATCGTCGACGTGAAGCGCTACCCGCTGGGCGTGGACGTGGCGCTGGTGGAGGGGGCGATCGCGAACGAGGAGCACCTCGCCACGGTGCGCGAGGTGCGGGCGCGCTCGCGCTTCCTCGTCGCCTTCGGCGACTGCGCCGTCACCGGCAACGTGACCGCGCTCCGCAACGTGCTCGGCCGCGCCGAGCCGGTGCTGCAGCGCGCCTACGTGGAGAACGTGACGCTCGCGCCGGGCGTGCCGCACGAGCCGGGCATCGTGCCGCGGCTCCTCGACCGGGTGCGCCCGCTGCGCGAGGTGGTGCAGGTGGACCTGCACCTGCCGGGCTGCCCGCCCGCCCCGGACCTCATCCACCACGCCGTGACCGAGCTCGTGGCGGGCCGCATGCCCGACCTCGGCGCGCTCCTCCGCTTCGGATAGGCCATGGCCGAGCGCATCGTCATCGACCCCGTCTCCCGCATCGAGGGGCACGCCAAGATCACGATCCACCTCGACGGCGAGGGCCGCGTGGAGGACGCGCGCTTCCACGTCACCGAGTTCCGCGGCTTCGAGAAGTTCTGCGAGGGCCGGAGCTTCCGGGAGATGCCGGTCATCACCTCCCGTATCTGCGGGATCTGCCCGGTGTCGCACCTGCTCGCCTCGGCCAAGGCCTGCGACGCGCTGCTGGCGGTGGAGATCCCGGACGCGGCCAAGCAGCTCCGCCGCCTCATGAACCTGGGGCAGCTCCTGCAGTCCCACGCGCTCTCGCTCTACCACCTCTCCGCGCCCGACCTCGTGCTGGGGATGGACGCCGACCCGGCGCGGCGGAACCTCGTCGGCCTGCTCGCGGCCGAGCCCGGGATCGCGCGCGACGGCATCCGCCTGCGCCAGATCGGCCAGGAGGTGATCGCCGCGCTCGGCGGGAAGCGCATCCACTCGCCCTACGCCACGCCGGGCGGCGTGGTGGCGCCGCTCGCGCCGGAGGCCCGGGACCGGCTGCGGGCCTCGCTGCCCGACGCGCTCGCCATCCTGGCGCGCGCGCTCGGCTGGTACCGGCGCGCGCTCGACCGCCACCGCGACGAGGTCGAGGCGTTCGGCTCGTCCCCCACGCTCTTCATGGGCATGGTGGGGGAGGACGGCGGGCTCGAGCACTACGACGGCAAGCTGCGCTTCGTCGGCCCCGACGGGCAGGTCGTGGCCGACGGCATCGACCCGGCGCGCTACGCCGAGCACGTGGGCGAGGCGGTCGAGCCCTGGAGCTACCTCAAGTTCCCCTACTACAAGCCGCTCGGCTACCCCGGCGGCAGCTACCGCGTCGGGCCGCTGGCGCGCCTCAACGTCTGCCGCCGGGCCGGGACGCCGCGCGCCGACGAGGCGCTGGCCGAGTTCCGGCAGCGCGCGCCGGGCGCCGTCCTGTCGTCGTTCCACTACCACGGCGCGCGGCTCGTCGAGATGATCCACGCGGTGGAGCGGATGGAGCGGATCCTCGACGACCCGGCGCTCTCCAGCGAGGACGTGCAGGCGCAGGCGCGCCGGAACCGCTTCGAGGGCGTCGGCGCGCTCGAGGCGCCCCGCGGCACGCTCTTCCACCACTAAAAGGTGAAGCCGGGCGGCATCATCACCTGGGTGAACCTCCTCATCGCCACCGGGCAGAACAACCTCGCCATGAACCAGGCGGTGGCGCAGATCGCGCGCCGCTTCGTGAACGGCCGGAAGCTGGAGGAGGGGATGCTGAACCGGGTCGAGGCCGGGATCCGCGCCTTCGACCCGTGCCTCTCCTGCTCCACCCACGCCGCCGGGCGCATGCCGCTGCGCGTGGAGCTGCGCGGGCCGGGCGGGGAGCTCCTCGACGCGCTGGATCGGCGGTGAGCGCCGCGCACCGCCGCCTGGTCGTCGCCTGCGGGAACCCGCTGCGCCGCGACGACGGGGCCGGCCCGGCCGCGGCCGAGGGGCTGGGCGCGTCCGGGGTGGCGGTGGTGATCGTGCACCAGCTCGCGCCCGAGCTGGCCGACGACGTCGCCGCCGCCGACGCCGTCGTCTTCCTCGACGCGCGCGCCGGCCCGACGCCCGGCGCGGTGGAGACGCGGCGCGTGCAGCCGGCCCCTCCGCCCTCCACCCTCGGCCACGCCTGCTCGCCCGAGGAGGTGCTGGCGCTCGCCGCGCTCGTGCACGGCGTCCGGCCGCGGGCGGCGCTCGTCACCGTGCAGGGCGCCGACTTCGGGCTGGGCGAGGGCCTCTCGCCGGAGGTCGCCGCGGCGCTGCCGGCGCTGCGGGCGGCGGCGCGCCGGTTCCTCGATCAGAGCTCGCGCGACCAGGACAGCGTGAGCAGCACGTCGGGTGCGTTCGAGTTGTAGAACCAGCTGAACTCGCCTCTCGGGTTGTAGCCCGGCGTGAAGTCCTCGCCGAACGACAGGGTGACGCCGCCCCGCCGCACGCCCACCGAGATCTGGTTGTGCCAGCGGAGCATGGCGTTCGAGGCGGAGGAGACGAAGAGGCCGTCGTCGCCGCCGTCGACGGAGATCCAGCCCGACTCCATCAGCGGCGAGACGAGCCGGTCCTCCACCACCAGCCCCCAACCCTTCCACACGCCGACCACGGACGCCTCGAGCGACCCCTGGAACCGCCGCGGCTGGAGCGCGATGGAGGAAGCGAGCGGCGAGACCACGCCGGCCGACGCCCGGCCGTGCAGGACGAGCCAGCTCGTCACCTCGCCAGAGGCGAGCAGCGAGAGCGCGGCGTCGAACCCGCCCGACCCGCCGGCGCGCGAGAGCGACCCGAGCGGCAATTTCACATCGAGGCGGGTGGCCAGCCCCCACGCCGGCCGGCCCTCGTCGAGGGACGACTCGCCGCCGGAGGCGAGCAGCGCCTGCGTCCCGAGGACCGCGTCGCCGGCCGCGAACGTCGCCGCGTCGAGGGCGATGGCTCGCGCCCCGGAGGGCTCGGCCAGGGTGAGGTGGAGGTGGTCCCGGGGGTAGAGCTGCCGCTGGAAGTTGTAGGAGCCGATGAGGTGGTGCCAGGCCTCGATCCCGCCGTCGGTGAAGCCGCCCCAGAAGTACGTGGCCCGCCATGTGAGCGTCGAGGCGATGCGCCCCGGCCAGCCGTCGGCGGAGCCGAGGAGGCGCGACCAGGGGAGCCGCCCCGAGACCGCCACGGCCTCCGCCTCGGCGTCCAGCTGCACGACCGCCACCTGGCCGCCGCGCTGCAGGAGCGTCGGGACGCTCCAGGAGTTCGCCAGCTCGAGGCGGGCGGCGAGGGAGGGCCGGTCCACCGCCCGCGCGTCGGCGAGGACGGGGTCGAGGAACAGCTGCCGGATCGGCCCCGGCGTGCCCGTGCCCAGCGGGTCGGTGAGCGGGCTGGCGCCGCCAGGCGGCGCGGCGAGCAGGAGCAGCAGGGCGAGCAGGCCGGCGGCGACGCGGAGGAGGTTCGAGGTGCCGGTCACGCCGGCGCGGAGCGCACCATGCGCCAGGGGCCGGTGTCAAAGGCGCCGGAGTGGGATGCGGGCGGTGGTGTCCCTCACCCACCGTACGCCCGCTCGGCTGCGTCCCGAGGGGTGTGACGCTCCGTCCGCCCGTCACCCACGGTCGAAGCCCTCGACACCCGATGTGAAGAAGCCGGTGGAGAACGTGAAGAACGCCTGCCGGCGCCGTCCGGCGACGGTCTGCGCACATCTTTCGTGCAAAACCGTGCACCGGCACCGTGCGTGACAACCCCGGCGGGACCCGCGAAGCGTTCGTTGACATGGCATGCGAGTGCCGCACGGGTGCCCCACTCGATGTGTCAGAGTGTGTGGCGAGGTGGGTCGGAACCGTTATTTGGCCCCAAAGGGGTGCCATCACTCAAGGGGCTCCGCCAGGATCCGGTGCCGGAACAGCGCCAGGAGGACCTCGTCGTCGAGGTCGGCGCGAGCCTCCGCGCGGAGGCGGGAGCGGACCGCCGCGACCGGCTCCTCCCCGGTGAAGCGGAGCAGGAGCGGCCACGCCTCCGCCGGCAGCGCCAGCGCCTCGAGCTCGCTGTAGGCGGCGAGGGCGATGGTCCCGTCGGGCAGCCAGCGGACGGTGGCGCGCGGGTCGAGGCGCAGCACCGGCGGGAGCGAGGGGGAGCTGGCGCGCGCCATCGCCTGCGCCAGCTGCCGGCGCGCGACGACGCCGTCGAGCCCGAGCGCCGCCTCGAGCTCCGCCGGGCGCAGGCGGGAGACGAGCGCGTGGCACCCCCGGTAGAACTCCGCCTCGCGCCCCCGCCAGCGGCCCCAGGCGGCGCGGCGCTCGCGCTCGGGCGGCGGTGCGCCGTCGATGTCCTCCGGGCCGAGGGGCGCGGCCGCCGTCCGCGCCGCGGCGGGCGCGTCGAGCGCCTCCGGCATGAGCTCGAGCAGCGCCAGCCGGCCGAGCTGGATCTCGACGAGCGACAGCAGCTCCTTGGCGGCCGACCACATGCGCCGGCCGTCCTCGCCCGCAACGTACTTGCAGTGATACGTGGCGCAGACCGCCTCGCGATGCGCCCAGATGGTGCAGCCTCCCGACTCGACGGCGTAGTACGGGCAGCGCAGACCCTCCGCCCGCCCGAACGCGCCGCGCGCGCCGTCGTAGAGGACGTGGAAGGTGCGCGGAGGGTGCAGCCAGGCCGGCGTGACGCCCACGCCGGACGCGATCCGCGCCTCCACCCGTGCGCGCCCTTCCGCCCCCGCCGCCGAGGCGTCGTCCAGGATGGCGCCGACGAGGTAGTTGGGGAGGCGCGGGTGAAAGGTGCAGCACTTCGTATCCGGCCGGAAGAAGCGCGGCACCCCGTCGACGGGCGCGGCACGCGCGGCGGGTCCGCAGTTCGCCTCGAGCATGGCGCAGGAGGCACAGGTCGCCTTCGACTCGGCCGGGACGTCGACGTCGAACGGCGCGCGGAGGAGCGAGCGGTAGAGCGGGGGGAGGACGTCGCGGATGGCGGGCATCGGGCGAAGGTAGTGGGGGGGACGGGGCGGCGCTGAAGCGCCGCCTGCTAAGGAAGCTCCAGCCCCAGCCTCTCCACGTCCTCCGGCGTGTTGGCGTTGGCGAACGCGCGGCCATCCGGATCGATCTCGCGCCACTCGGCCTCGGTCACGAAGCGCGCCCCGACGGCGGTCGCGATCTGCCACATCGAGGGCTCGCCCGCGCGGACCATCCGGTCCACCTCCGGCAGCGCCGACCTGGCCCAGAATGCGTGCAGCGGCTCGAGCCGTCCCTGCCACACGACCGCCGCCGCCCGGGCGTCGCCGCGCCGCGCCGCGAGCCAGCGGATGGGCCCCTCCGCGAGGAAGGGCATGTCGCAGGCCGCGAGGAACACCCACGACGTCCGCGCCGCCGCCAGCGCCGCGTGGAGGCCACCGGGCGCGCCCTTCCCCGGCAGCGCGTCCGGCACGGCGCGCAGGCCGAGCGAGGCGTACGGCGCCGGGTCGTTCGCGACGAGCAAGGATTCCGCGAACATGCCGCCGAAGAGCCGCGCCGCGCGCGCGGCCACCGCCTCGCCGTCGATGCGCAGGAGCCCCTTCGGCACGCCGCCGAGCCGGCTCGCCCGGCCTCCGGCGACGAGGACGCCCGTGCAGTCTGCCAACCGCGGCGCGTCATCGGGCCGGTGCATGGAACGCGGAGCTTATCGCCAAAACGGGGCGCGCCGCTTGGAGGGTGGGCCCGCGTGCGATATGTAGACGCGCCGTGACCCCCGAGCAGCGCCTGGAAGCTTTCCGCAAGCTGGTCGAGCAGCGGCCGCAGGAGCCGTTCGCGCGCTACTCGCTGGCGATGAGCTACCGGTCCCTCGGGCGTCCCGAGGAGGCCGCGCGCGAGTTCTCGGAACTGACACGGCGCGCGCCCGACTACGTCCCGACCTATCTCATGCTCGGGCAGGTGCTCGAGGGGCTCGGGCGGACCGCCGAGGCGGCCCGGGCATACGAGGCCGGCGTCGCCGCGGCGACCCGGATGAACGATCAGCACGCGCGGAGTGAGCTCGGGCAGGCGCTCGACGTCCTCTCCGCGCAGGGAGCGAGATAGCGGATGTCCATCGACGAGAAGGTGGTGCAGGCGGTCAAGGGGACGACGGCGGTGGGCGAGGCCGCCGCGAGCGCCCGGCGCGGTCTCATGCAGGGACGGCGCGCCCTGGTGACCGGCGTCGCGAACGACCGGAGCATCGCCTGGGCGATCGCGCAGCGCTTCCATGACGAGGGCGCGGACCTGGCGTTCACCTACCCGGGCGAGGCGATGGGCAAGCGCGTCATCCCGCTGGTCCAGCCGCTCGGCAAGCTCGTGCTCGACCTCGACGTGTCGCGCGACGAGGAGATCGACCGCTGCGTCAGCGACGTGCAGTCGGCCTGGGGCGGCCTCGACGTGCTCGTGCACTCGATCGCGTACGCGCCGCGCGAGGCGATGGGCGGTCGCTTCACCGACGTGACGAGCCGCGAGGCGTGGCGCACGGCGCTGGAGGTCTCCGCCTACTCGCTCATCGGGCTGGCGCGCGCCTTCAAGCCGCTCATGAAGCCGGGCGCGTCGATCGTCACCATCAGCTACTACGGCGCCGAGAAGGTGGTGACGAACTACAACGTCATGGGCATCGCCAAGGCCGCGCTCGAGTGCAGCGTCCGCTACCTGGCCCAGGACATGGGGATCGAGGGTATCCGGGTGAACGCGATCAGCGCCGGTCCGCTCAAGACGCTGGCCGCCGCGGGCATCAAGGGCATGCGCTCCATGCTCGGCGAGAACGCGGAGAGGACGCCGCTGCGCCGCAACATCGACCACGAGGACGTCGGCGACGCCGCCATCTACCTCTGCTCGGACCTGGCGAGGAACGTGACCGGCGAGGTGCTGCACGTCGACGCCGGACAGAACATCATGGGCGTGGTGAGCATGTAGCCGTCGCCGGCGGGGCGCCGCGACGCCGGCGCCTGCGCCACCATGCCGCCGGTCTCCAGCGCCGGCCGCGTTACAGTCGGCGCGCATGAACGTCACCACCGCGCGCTGGCTGGTCGTCGGGTTCGTGCTCGCCGGCATGGCCGGGGCGGTCGCGCTCGTGCTCGCCTTCCGCACGCCCTGCGGCGGGCTCCTCCGCCGCTACACCGCGGCCTACGCCGAGGCCCGGCGCTGCGAGCGCGACGCCGACTGCGTCGTCGACCCCATGCCGCCGGCCGGGCCGGGCCTGTGCGACCGCGCCCGCGCCGCCGCCGCCGACCTGGACCTGCCGGCCGTCGAGGTCCGCACCGCCGACGCCGGCGCG
>DASTGH010000746.1:0-3276 GCA_035719345.1 Anaeromyxobacteraceae bacterium | reverse complement strand
GGTCCTCCGGCGTGCCGGATGCCGCCGCGCTGCGCCGCGATCACTTCCAGCCCGCGGCCGAGGCGGCGGCGGCGTTCCGCGCCGTCCACCCGGTCGGCGACGCGGCCTGGCTCGACCGGCTCGCCCGCGTCGACCCGGCGCTCCCGCCGGCCTGGGTCGGCGCACCGGCCCAGGACCTGGCGCGCATCGCCGCGCTGCGCACCCCGGCCGACCCGCTCGCGTCCTGCGGCGCCGGCGAGCCCTTCCCGCTCGTTCCCGGACTCGACCCCGCCCGCCCCATCTCCGCGTCCGCGCTGCAGCAGCTCCTGCAGTGCCCGCGCATGTTCCTCATGCGCCGCATCCTGGGCTGGGACGAGGCCGCCGCCGCGCCCTCGCTCCGCGAGCTCGACCCGCCGGCGTTCGGGACCCTCCTCCACCGCGTCGCCGAGACGTTCTACCGCGAGCACGGCGCCGCCTTCGCCGCGCGCCAGGGGACGCTCGAGCGCTGGCACGCGCTCGCCCAGGCGGTCGCCGATCGCGAGCTCGAGGCGTTCCTGGGTGAGGTGCCGCTCGTCGGCGAGGGCGTGCGGAGGAAGGAGCGCGAGCGGCTCGGCGACGCGCTCCGCGCCTTCCTCGAGTACGACTGGGCCGGCCCGGCCGGGCGGTTCCACGGCGTGGAGGTGCCGTTCGGCGTCGCGGCGCCGCTCGCCCTCGAGGCGGGCGGGGCGACCCTGCACGTGCGCGGCTTCATCGACCGCGTCGACGTGCGGCAGGGCGCGACGCTGGTGCGGGATCTCAAGACCGGGAGGGCCCACCCGCGCGCCGGCAGGGAAGCGGGCCCGACCGCGTTCCGCGACATCCAGCTCGGGCTCTACCAGCTCGCCGCCGGGAAGCTGGCGAGCGCGTGGGGCACGCCCGCGACGGTGCAGGCCGCCTACGCCTATGCGAGCGGGTGGGGCGAGGTGGAGGAGCGCGCCTTCCGCGGCGACGCCGGTGCGCTCGAGGCGAGGACGCGGGGCTGGATCGCCACCGCGGCGCACCTCCTCGCCGCGCGCGCGTTCCCGCCGAGCGTGGACGAGGGCGACTGCGGGTACTGCCCGTTCCACGTGCTCTGCGGCGACGAGGCGACGCGACGCGCGCGGGAGGCGCTGGCCGGCGTGCGGGACGGGCCGCTGGCGCGCTTCGCGGCGCTCCAGCTCGGCGACGAGGAGGAGGACGCGTGACCGCGACGAGGCCCGCGCCCGACCAGCAGGAGCGCGACGCCGTCGTCGGCGCGCGCGGCGTGAACGTGTTCGCCGAGGCCGGCGCCGGCACCGGCAAGACGACGCTGCTCGTGGCCCGGCTCGTCGGCCTCGTCGCGCCGGGCGACGACGGCCCGGCCCTCACGCTCGACCGCATCGCCGCCATCACCTTCACGCGCAAGGCGGCGGGCGAGCTGCGGCTGCGCATCCGGGAGGCGCTCCTGCGCGAGCTCGCGGGCACCGGGCCCGGGGCGCTGCGGCGCGAGCGCCTCTCGGCGGCGCTCGGCGCGCTCGACACCGCGCCCGTCGGGACCATCCACTCCTTCGCCGACCGGCTCCTCCGGCTCCGGCCGGTGGAGGCGCGGCTCTCGCCGACGTACCAGATCGTCGAGGACGAGACGGCGCTCCTCGACGAGGCCTTCACCGCGCTCCTGCACGCGGTGGAGGCGGGCACGCTCGCCGAGGAGCTGGCCGGGCGCGCCGACCCGGCCGTGGCAGCCTCTGCGCAGGCGGCGCTCGTCGACGCGCTCCGCGCCGGCGTCCGCGTGGAGCGGCGGGTCTTCGAGCACGCCGTCATCCCGGGGCTCGACAGCCTGGTGGAGGCGCTGGTGCGGACGCGCGACGTCGCGCCCGGGGTCCCGGCGCCGCGGCCGCCGGACCTCTCGCGCTTCCGCGACCTCGTCGACGAGCTCGCCGTCCTCGCGCGCGCGTCCGCGGGCGAGGGCCGCGGGTCGCGCTGGATCGCCGCGACGCTCCGCCGCCTGGCGCGCGCCCGGGAGGAGGCGGACCCGGTGCTCGCGATGCGGGAGCTCCTCCGCTGCCGGCCTCCCGACTTCAGGAAGGGCAGGGACTTCCCGGGCGACGACGCCGGCTGGGACGCGTACCGGGCGCTCCGGGGCGACGACCGCCAGGACGCGGTGCGCGAGGGCGCGCTCCACGACGACCTCCTCCGGCCGTTCTCGGGGTGGATGGCGCGCCGGCTGGTGGCGGCGGCGCCGGCCGCCGTCGCCATGTACGAGGCGGTGAAGGCGCGGCACCGGGCCGCCGACCAGGTCGACCTCCTCCTCGTCCTGCGCGACCTCCTGCGCGACGACCGCGGCGCGCGGGCCGGTTACCAGGCCCTCTTCGACCACGTGCTCGTCGACGAGTTCCAGGACACCGATCCGCTGCAGGCCGAGATCGTCCTCTACCTGTGCGAGCAGGGCGCCGTCGCCGGCGACTGGCGCGAGGTCGCGCTCGCGCCCGGGAAGCTCACGGTGGTGGGCGACCCGAAGCAGTCCATCTACCGCTTCCGCCGTGCCGACATCGCGGTCTACGCCGCGGTGCGCGAGATCGCCGCGCGCGGCCCGCACCTCCTGGCGCGACTCACGGCCAGCTTCCGCTGCCAGCCGTCGCTCGTCGCCTGGCTGAACCACCGCTTCGACGAGCTGCTCGGCCGCGCCGCGCCCGGGGAGCCCGCGTTCGACGAGGCCGCGGGCACCGTCGCCAACGAGCCGCTCCTCGCCGGCCGCGAGGGCGGCGCCGCGGCGGCCGTGCAGGTCCTGCCGCTCGCGGCCGAGGGTGGGGGGAAGGGCGCCTTCCGCGCGACCGAGGCGAGGGCCGTCGCCGCCTTCCTGCGCCGCCTGGTGAAGCGCCGCTCGCGCGCGATCCGCGACCCCGCCACCGGCGCGCCGAGGCCCGCCGGGTACGGCGACGCCGCGGTGCTGGCGGCGTCCACCTTCCACCTGCCGCTGCTCTTCGCCGAGCTGGACCGCCTGGGCGTGCCCTACGCCGCGCGCGGCGGCACGCTCTTCCTCTCCGATCCGCTGCACCGGCAGTTCCTCCTCGGCCTGCGCGCGCTCGCCGACCGGGACGACGGCGTGGCCCACGCGGCGCTGCTGCGGCCGCCCTTCTTCTCGGTGGACCTCGAGGACCTGGCCCGCGCCCGCGCCGCCGGCGCCGACCGCTGCCTGACAAAGCCGATCGACGTCGCCGAATTCCTGCGGGTGCTGCGCGAGGTCACGACGCCGGCACCGGCGAGCGGGGCCGGTCGCTGACCGCGGCCGGCGCGGCCGCC
>DASTGH010000745.1:0-4059 GCA_035719345.1 Anaeromyxobacteraceae bacterium | reverse complement strand
GAGGACGGGGACGGGGACGGGGACGGGGACGGGGACGGGGACGGGGACGGGGACGGGGACGGGGACGGGGACGGGGACGGGGACGGGGACGGGGCGGCGGCCCGGATCTTGGAGGTCGGCGGCGGATCCCCCTCGCCCCGCCACCGGCGGGGAGAGGGCTGGGGTGAGGGCAGGGTATCGCGGCCGCCGCCCGCCGCGGATCACTTCTTCTTGGACACCACGTCCACCGCCAGCGCCTTGCTGTACGTGACCGCCACCCGCGACCCGACCTTCACCCCTTCCAGGTTCTTCGGGTCCTTCACGTGCAGCTTCACGACGTTGCCCCGCGGGCCCTTGAGCTTCACCGACTTCTTGTCGGGCGCGATCGATTCGACCGTGGCGACGCCGCTCACGTCGGCCAGCATGGTCGCGCCGGGCTCCTCGCCCGGCTTCGCCTCCTGGACCTTGGCCGTGGCGGTCGGTGCCGGAGCCTCCTCGTTCGCGCCCAGCAGGCGGAGCGTCATCTGCTCGGCGACCTTCGCCACCACGGTGTCCCCGGGCTTCACCTGGGCGAGGTTCTTCACCCGGTCCGAGGCCTTGAACGTCAGCTCCTTGCCGTTCTCCTGCAGGAGCGTGACCTGCCGCGTCGCCTGGTCGACCGCCTTCACCGTGGCGGTCACCGTCTGCGTGCGCGACGTCTTGAACTCCTTCGCGGAGGCGTCCGCCGCCGCGAGCGCCAGCGCCGCCAGGACCGCGAACCGCATGGGCATGGGATCCCTCTCTCGCCTGCCCGGGCGTGCGGCGGCATGCCGCGAGGCGGCCGGGGCGTGGGGTGCCAGTGTTCCGCATCCCCCGCCGGCCGGGCATGGGACGAAGGTCCGAAGCCCCCGCCCGCCCGGGCGTCGCGTGCTAGGAACATCCCATGGCGGCGTGCCGCGATGGCGGCGTCCTCCTGCTGCTCCTGGCCGCGGGGTGCCTCCACGCGCGCGGCACGGCCGAGGCCCCGGCCGTGGTCTCGGTCGAGCTGGAGGGCGTGACCGCCGTCGACCCCGACGAGCTCCGCGACAAGCTCGCCACCCGCGCCTCCGACCGTTTCACCTGGGGCGACGCGCGGCTGCTCGACCCGGATGCGCTCGAGTTCGACCGCCGCCGCGTCCTCGCCTTCTACCGGGAGCGGGGCTACTACCGCGCCGAGGTGGACCCGCTCGAGGTGAAGCCGGACGGCGACGGGCGCGTCATCGTCCACCTCCGGGTGCGAGAGGGGGAGCCGGTCCGCGTCGCGCGCGTGGACGTCCCCGGCCTCGACGCCGCGCCCGAGGCGGCGGCGCGCGCCGGGAAGCTGTCGCTCGAGCCGGGGAAGGTGTTCACCTGGGCCGCCTTCGACGAGGGCCGCTCCCAGCTGCAGGCGGCGCTCGCCGGGACGGGGTACGCGACCGGCACCGTGACGCAGTCGGCGCGGGTCCACGCCGCCGAGGGCACCGCCGACGTGACCTACCGGGTCGAGGCCGGCCCCCGCTTCCGCTTCGGGGGGGTCTCGGTGAGCGGCACGGCCGAGGTCCCGCAGGAGAAGGTCCAGGCCCAGGCCGCGCGCTCGGTGACGCCGGGCGACTGGTACGACGAGGCGCGGCTGGAGCGCGTCCAGGCGCGCGTCCTCGAGCTGGGCGTGTTCGGGGCGGTGAGGGTACAGCGCGGCGAGCCCGACCTCGAGGCGGGCGCGATGCCGGTGCTGGTGTCGGTGCGCGAGGCGCCGTTCCACACCATCCGGCTCGGCCCCGGCATCGGCTTCGATCCCAGCCGGACCGAGCTGAAGCTCCAGGGCGCCTGGATCCACCGCAACTGGCTCGGCGGCCTGCGGCAGCTGCGGCTCGACGCGCGCGGGGGCTACGCCTGGCTCCCGGATCCCGTGTCGCCCATCCGGCAGGGCGTCGTCGGGACGCTCGGCGCGGAGTTCACGCAGCCGGCCGTGATCGGCAACACCGTCGACTTCACCATCAAGGTGGAGCTGGAGAAGAGCATCGAGCAGGCCTACGAGTCCTACTCGGAGAAGCTCCGCATCGGCACGCCCCTCCGCCCGGCGCCGCGCTGGACGATCTTCCCGAGCTACAACATCGAGGTGTACCAGCTGAGCAACGTCACCGAGGGCTCCGGCGCGACCATCCCCGAGGTGCAGAACTGCCCGAGCCAGGTGTGCGTCCTGTCCTACCTCGAGCAGCGCATCAGCTGGGACCTGCGCGACAACCCGCTCGTCACGACCAGCGGGCTCTACGCGTCGCTGCGGGTCCAGGAAGGCTTCCACCTGGGGAGCGTCGGCTACGACTACGTCGGCATCCTGCCCGAGGTCCGGTACTTCCAGCCGCTGGGCGGGAGCTCGGTGCTCGCGGCGCGGCTGCGGGTCGGCGCCATCGTCCCGCTCGGCGAGAGCGGCCCCGCCCCCGTCGTCGCCCTCTACACGGCCGGCGGCTCGGGAGGCATGCGCGGCTACGGAGCGGAGCGCCTCTCCCCCATGGTCCAGCAGGAGGACGGCACCTGGGTGCCGACCGGCGGGAACGGGATGATCGAGGGGTCGGTCGAGCTGCGCCGCGGCCTGGGTGGCCAGCTCGTGGGCGCGCTCTTCCTCGACGTCGGCAACGTCTCCTCCTCGTCCGGCAGCGGCTCGGCGTGGACCGAGGTGCTGGATCTCTCGAAGCTCCAGGCGGCGATCGGCATCGGCATCCGCTACCGCACGCCCTTCGGCCCCTTCCGCGCCGACCTCGCCTGCCGCCTGCCCAACGACTTCAGCGCGGGCGTGCCGTTCGAGCAGCGCTTCCCGGCGGTGCCCGGCGACTCCGGGCACCACGAGCCCATCGTCGCGTTCCACCTCACCCTCGGCGAGGCGTACTGACCGTGCCGCGCGCGCTCACCCGCCTGCTGGCGGTGGCGGCCACGGCGCTGGTGGCCGCGCTCGCCGTCGCCGGGATCGCGCTCTCGGCGCTGGCCGCGCTCTCCGCCGCTGGCGCGGGCGAGGCGGCGCTGGCGCGCATCGCCAGCGGGCAGCTGGAGCGCCTGTTCGCCGGCCGGCTGACGGCCGAGGCGGTCCGGCTCTCGCCGCGCGGCGCCGTCGAGCTGCGCGGCGTCCGGCTGCGCACGCCCGAGGGCCAGACCGTGGCGGAGGTGCGGCGGGCGCGGATGACCGTCGCCGTCACGCGCCTCGCGCGGCGCGAGCTGTCCGTCTCGCTCGAGCTGGAGGGGCCGACGATCCTGCTCGACGAGGCGCCGGACGGGAGCTTCGGGCTCGTCCGCGCGCTGTCGCCTGCGCGCCCCGACGCGTCCGCGGAGGCTCCGCCCTCGCGCGGCGGCGCCTCCGCGGGCCCGGCCTTCCGCCTGGAGGTGGTCCGGCTGCTGGTCCGCGGCGGCGCGTTCCGCTGGGTCCACTCCGACGGAAGCACGGCCCTCCAGGCCGACGCGGTCGAGCTGGCGGCGGCGGGCGGCTGGGCCGCGCCCGCGGCCGACGCCGAGGTCCGGCTGAGGCTGCGCGCGGCACTCGGGGCTCCGTTCCCGGGGCCGCTCGTGGCCGACGGTGCCGCGCGGCTGCGCGGGAGCCGTTTCGAGGTGACGCGCCTCGAGGCTGCGCTGGGAGCGACGCGCGCGGAGGCGGTGGGGGTGGTCGACGTCCTGAGCGGCGCCTTTCGCGCCGCGCTGATGGGCCTCGGGCTGGCGGCGGCCGACGCACGACGGCTGGCCTCGGCGGCGGCAGAGGAGGACCTCTCCGCCTCCGGCTACGCCGAGCTCGACGGCGCGCTCCTCTCCGGGGCGCTCGACGTGCCGCCCGGCGGCGGGGCGCGAGGCGCCGGGTCGGCGCGTGCCGCCTTCGCGCTGCGGCTCGGGGAGGGGCCCGCTGCCGGCGTGGACGTGGCGCTCGACGGGTTCGATCCCTCGCGCGTGCTGGCGCAGGCGCCCGCTGGCCGGATCCACCTCGCCGCGCGCGGCGCGGTCGCGGGGCGCACGCTCGCGGACGCCCGCGGCTTCGTCGCGCTCGAGCTCGCGCCGTCCCGCCTGCGCGGGCGCGAGGTCGGGCCGGTGACGCTCGCGGCGCGCGCCGCC
>DASTGH010000744.1:0-8213 GCA_035719345.1 Anaeromyxobacteraceae bacterium | reverse complement strand
GGCCGAGGGCGCCCCCGGGCGAGGGCGCCGCGCGGTCGGCGGGCGCAGCGCAGCGCGGCGCGCAGGGGCGCGCGCCGCTCGTTGACCGTGGGAGCACGGCACGGTTACGATCCCGGAAGGCCGCTTCCGAGCGGCGCACCTGCCATGCGCGTCGCCGCCCGCGGACAGACCGACGTCGGTCGCAAGCGAGACCACAACGAGGACTCGTTCCTCGTGGACGAGGCGCTCGGGCTGTTCGTGGTGGCCGACGGGATGGGCGGCCACGCGGGCGGCGGGACCGCGTCCCGCATCGCCGTCGAGACCATCCAGGCCCGCCTGCGCGACGCGCGCGCGGCCGACCCCGCCCCCTTCGAGCGCGCGGCGTCGCTCGACGAGAGCCCGCTGCGCGAGGTGCTGCGCGCCGCGGTCGAGGGCGCGTGCCTCAGCATCTACCGCGCAGCGCAGGGCGACCCTGCGCTGGCCGGCATGGGCACGACCGTCACGGCCGCGCTGCTGGCCGGCCCCAACGCCTTCGTGGCGCACGTCGGCGACAGCCGCTGCTACCTCGTCCGGCGCGGGCGCATCTACCAGGTCTCCGAGGACCACTCGCTCGTCAACGAGCAGCTCAAGGCCGGCGCCATCACCGCCGACGAGGCGCGCCACAGCCGCTTCAAGAACATCATCACGCGCTCCGTCGGGTTCGAGGCCGACGTGGCGGTCGACATGATCGGCGTCGAGGTCGAGGCCGGGGATCGGCTCGTCGTCTGCTGCGACGGGCTCACCAACCTCGTCGACGACGCGGAGATCCTGAGCGTGCTCGGGACGGCGACGCTGGACGAGGCGCCGGGCCGGCTCATCGACCTCGCCAACGATCGCGGCGGCGACGACAACATCACGGTGATCGTCGTTCACCTGGAGTGATGAGCGTCCCCGGGGGGCTGGTCGGGGGAGGTGGGTCGATGTGGTCGACCGCCATATTCCTCCGGTTGACGCCCCCTTTCGAGCGGTGCTACCCCTCTGCCCGGACGAGTGTCGCGGTCACACAGCGTGCTTCCCGGCCCGCGCGCCCGCCCTTAGTTTCGGCGGATGGCGGGGCCCACCGACGGTCGAGGGATGGCGGCGCCAGCGAAGACCCAACAGTACACGGTCATCGTCGTCAGCGATCACTCGCAGGCGGTACGGAAGTTCCACCTGCCTCATCGCTGGCTCACGCGCGGCGCGGGCATCGCCGCGGCGGTGGTCCTGGTGGGGCTCATCACCGCCGGGCACTACTTCTCGCTGCTCGGGGTCGGCTCGGAGAACCGCGTCCTCAAGGAGGAGAACGCGCAGCTGCGATCGCAGATCCTCCTCGTCCAGGAGAAGGTGGCGCACATCTCGGCCACGCTCGATCGCGTCGAGCGGTTCGACGCCAAGCTGCGGACGGCGGTGACGCAGCTGCAGGACCCCGAGCGGAACCTCGCCATCGGGCCGGTGGGCAAGCCCGACGATCCCGGGATCCCGGGGCCCGCCCCCGCGGCCCAGGAGAACCTGTCGGCGCTCCCCGCCCGGCTCGCGACGCTCCAGACGGAGGCGTCGCGCCAGGAGGGGTCGCTCCGCGAGCTGCAGGAGTACTTCGACGATCAGAAGTCGCTGCTCGCCTCGACGCCGTCCCTGTGGCCGGCGCGCGGCTGGGTGACCTCCGACTTCGGCGTGCGCCTCGATCCCTACACCGCGGAGCGGATGATGCACCGCGGACTCGACATCGCCACCGCCTACGGACAGCCGGTGCACACCCCGTCCGACGGCACCGTCGTCTTCGCCGGGACCGAGGGCGGCTACGGCAAGGTCCTCGTCATCGACCACGGGTACGGGGTGAAGACGCGCTACGGGCACCTCTCCGAGATCTTCGTGCGGCTCGGCGAGCGGGTGAAGCGCGGGGCGCGGGTGGCCGCCGTCGGGAACACCGGCCGCTCGACCGGCCCCCACCTGCACTACGAGGTGCGGGTGAACGGGATCCCGGAAAACCCCCGGAAGTTCATCCTGGAGTAGGGCGACGGCCGCCGGCGCGACCCGCGGGGGAATGCGGGGCCGTGCTCCTCGGCGCGTTTGCTTTCGGGTGGCGCTGCGTTACCTAAGGGGGTAGTTTTCGGCCCCTTTGCGCGGCCGAAGGGACCCCGAATGCTGAACTACGTCCTCAAGAAAATCGTCGGCACGAAGAACGAGCGGGAGCTCCGGAAGCTCGTCCCGCTCGTCGCCCGCGTGGGCGAGCTCGAGCCGAAGATGAAGGCGCTCAGGGACGACGACTTCCCCCGCCTCACGGCGGAGTGGAAGGAGCAGGTCCAGACGAAGGGGCGGCCGCTCGACGAGGTCATGCCCGAGGTGTTCGCCGCGGTGCGCGAGGCTGGCGTCCGGGCGCTCGGGATGCGCCACTTCGACGTGCAGCTCATCGGCGGCGCGGTGCTGCACTCCGGCAAGATCTCCGAGATGAAGACCGGCGAGGGGAAGACCCTCGTCGCGACGCTCCCCTGCGTCCTCAACGCGCTCGCCGGGCGCGGCGTGCACGTCGTCACCGTCAACGACTACCTGGCGCGCCGCGACTCCGAGTGGATGGGGCGGCTCTACCGGTTCCTCGGGCTGTCGGTCGGCGTCATCGTCCACGGGCTCACCGACGCGCAGCGCCAGCACGAGTACGGCTGCGACATCACCTACGGCCAGAACAACGAGTTCGGCTTCGACTACCTGCGCGACAACATGAAGTTCCGGCTGCAGGACTACGTGCAGCGGGAGCTCCACTACGCCATCGTCGACGAGGTCGACTCCATCCTCATCGACGAGGCGCGCACGCCGCTCATCATCAGCGGCCCCTCCGACGAGGCGACCGACAAGTACTACACGGTGAACAAGGTCATCCCGTCGATGATCCGCGACCAGGACTTCACGGTCGACGAGAAGACGCGGACCATCGTCATGACCGACTCCGGCATCGCCAAGATGGAGTCGAAGCTGGGGATCGCGAACCTGTACGACCCCGACCAGATCGAGATGCTCCACCACGTGGAGCAGGCGCTGCGCGCGCACCACCTCTACCGCAACGAGGTGGACTACGTGGTGAAGGAGGGGGAGGTCGTCATCGTCGACGAGTTCACCGGACGGCTCATGCCGGGCCGGCGCTGGTCGGACGGCCTGCACCAGGCGGTGGAGGCGAAGGAAGGCGTCAAGATCGAGAACGAGAACCAGACGCTCGCCACCATCTCCTTCCAGAACTACTTCCGCATGTACTCGAAGCTGGCCGGCATGACCGGCACGGCCGACACCGAGGCGGAGGAGTTCGCCAAGATCTACAACCTCGACGTCGTCGTCATCCCGACGAACAGGAAGAACATCCGCAAGGACGCCGAGGACGTCGTCTACAAGACCGAGCGCGAGAAGTTCAACGCGCTGTGCGCCGAGATCGAGGAGCGGCACAAGAAGGGGCAGCCGGTCCTGGTCGGCACCGTCTCCGTTGCGAAGAGCGAGGTCGTCTCCTCCCTGCTCAAGCGGCGCGGCGTGCCGCACAACGTCCTCAACGCCAAGCACCACCAGCGCGAGGCGGAGATCGTGGCGCAGGCCGGCCGCAAGGGCGCGGTCACCATCTCCACCAACATGGCGGGCCGCGGCACCGATATCGTGCTCGGCGGCAACCCGGAGATGATGGCGAAGCACGAGGTCGGCCTCGCGCCGGACGAGCCGATGGACGGAGAGGAGCAGGCCGCGTTCGAGGTGCGCCGTGCCGACTGGGCGACGCGGCTGGAGACCGCGATCGCGCGCCTCAAGCCGCAGACGGCGGCCGAGCACGAGGAGGTGGTGGCGCTGGGCGGCCTCCACATCGTGGGTACCGAGCGCCACGAGTCCCGCCGCATCGACAACCAGCTCCGCGGGCGCGGCGGACGGCAGGGCGACCCCGGGTCCTCGATCTTCTACCTGTCGCTCGAGGACGACCTGATGCGGATCTTCGGGTCGGAGCGCATCTCCCGGATGATGGAGACGCTCGGCCTGAAGGAGGGCGAGCAGATCGAGCACCGCTGGCTGACGAAGGCCATCGAGAACGCGCAGAAGAAGGTCGAGGCCCACAACTTCGACATCCGCAAGAACCTGCTCGAGTACGACGACGTCATGAACCAGCAGCGCAAGTCGGTGTACCGGCTGCGCCGCATGGTGCTCGGCTTCGGCGCGGGCATCCCCGTCGTCGAGTTCGACGAGGACCCGAAGACCAAGAAGAAGACGCGCCGCGAGAAGGTCTGGAGCTGGGAGGACGAGAAGGAGCACATGCTCGACCTCCTCGAGGACCTCGTCCTCGACATGGTAGCGAACACCTGCCCGGAGAGCGCCCCGCCGTCGAAGTGGGACGTCGAGGCCCTGGGCACGCTCGTCCGCGACCAGTTCGGCGTGGGCATGAACTTCGATGGCCCGCCGGCCGGCCGGGCCGCCGAGGCGCGCCGCGCGCTCGAGGAGCAGGTCTACAACGTGGTGGAGAAGGCCTACCGGGCGAAGGAGACGCAGCTCGGGATGGAGGCGGACGGCATCCCCACGCTGCGCCGCTGGGAGCAGTACATCTACCTCCAGTCCATCGACCAGCTGTGGAAGGACCACCTCCTGGCGATGGATCACCTGCGCCAGGGCATCGGGCTCCGCGGCTACGGCCAGAAGGATCCGAAGCAGGAGTACAAGAAGGAAGGCTACGAGATGTTCGTGCAGATGACCTGGCGCGTGAAGAGCGCGGTCATCGGCAACGTGCTGCGCCTGCAGCTGGTGCGGCAGGAGACGGCGCAGGAGATCGAGGCGAAGCGCCTGGCGCTCGCCAAGCGGCAGCGCATGTTCGAGACGCATGGCGGCGAGGCGGAGGGCGACGGCAGCGGCGACGCCCGCGCCAAGGCTGCCGCCAAGCAGGAGACCGTCGTTCGCACGACGCCCAAGGTCGGGCGCAACGACCCCTGCACCTGCGGGAGCGGCAAGAAGTACAAGAAGTGCCACGGGGCGACCGAGGCGACCGCCTAGCCGCGGTCTTCGCTCGCGTCGTGCAGAGCTCGCGGCGGCGGCGGTCCTGCTGGATCGCCGCCGCTTCGCTTTGCGCGCGGGCGTCATGCCGGGGCGTCGGTGCAGCCTCCCGGCGGGTGATTCGCGGCGGGTTCCTGCCGGCGTAGACGTTCGACGAACGCCTCCTCGCGCGCCACCGTGCGCAGCACGCGGCGGGCCCAGGCCCGCAGCGCGCGCCAGCGCGGCTGGCACGACAGGCACTCGCGGCTCGACGCCGCGCTGTCACGCCGCGTGCCTGCGCCCTTTCACCGACCGGCAACCGGGCTGTGGGCGCGTGCGCGCCCGCAGCCCTTTTCCGCCCCGGTTCAGCCGGCATTCGCCGGTTGAACCCCGCCGCCCTGCGCGATCGTCACCTCACGCGCGCAGATCGGAACGTCGAGTGTGGCCTCGGATCTCTCTCCACACGGTTGCCGACAGGACACGCTCGCGCGGCGCTGAGCGCTGCGGATCTCGGAGGTCGGCGGCCGATCCCCTCTCCCGCGGCAGCGGGAGAGCAACCGTGTTGGTTGTCAACCGATTCAGGCGACGCAGGCTGGGACGTCCTCGGCCCAGGCTACGCCATCGCGCATCATCGCGTTCAGGCGGACGAGCAGCTTGCGCATACAGGCCACGACGATGACCTTGCCGGGCTTGCCGCTCGCCCGCAGTCGGTCGCGGAACGCTCGCATCGATGGGCTGAACCGCATCGCGGCGAGGGTCCCCATGTAGAGCACCCGGCGGACCTCATCCCGACCCGCACCAATGAACCGCCTGCCGCGCAGCGTCCCACTGTCGCGGTTGAACGGAGCGACGCCTACCAGCTTCGCGATCTTCTTGCCGCTCAGCCGCCCCAACTCAGGCATCTCGGCGAGGAGGGTCGAGCTGAGGACAGGACCGATTCCGGGCGCCGACCGGAGTAACTGCTCCTTCACGCGCCAGAGCGGGCTCTTCTTCAGGCGCGTGTAGAGGTCCTCGTCGACGTCCTTCAGCCGCTTCTTCATCCACGCCACGTGCTCTTCAATATCCCGGCGCACCGGCGGCAGGGCCGTGCCCATCCGGTTCGTCTCCGCCGTGATCATCTCGACGAGCTGTCGCCGACGCGACACGACTCCCTGAAGCTCCCGCGTCTCCTCGTCCGGCAACGACCGAGGCTCCGGCTTGACCGCCTCCGCGAACCTCGCGATCACCAGCGCGTCCAGCACGTCCGTCTTCGCGAGCTGTCCCGTCGCCTTCGCGAAATCCCGCACCTGGCGCGGGTTTACAACAGCCACTGGGATGTGCTCGACGCTGAGCGCAGCCGCCAGCGGCGCCTGGTACCCACCCGTCGCCTCGAGCACCACCAAGGTCGGAGTCAGCGGCTTCAGCCGCTCGACCAGCGCCGCGAAGCCCACCTCATCGTTGCTGCAGTTCCACACCCCTCCGCCCGGCTGGACTGCGACATCGAGCCGAGCCTTCGAGACATCGATTCCGACGAACACGTCAGCCATGGGCGCCTGCTTTCGCTTGCGTCCACTCCGGCCGCCCGTCCTTGTGAAATTCGAGCTCTTGGCTCTGGCAACCGTACGGGCCGGGGAGTGAGGTGGTCGTACGGCGATCTCATGCTCTCCCACGGTGTTCGCCACCAAGGGTCGAACGATCTGCCGTACGACCAAGCTCTTTCTCATGGGTCCCCGACATACAAGGGTCGGGGTGAGGGCCTCGCCGTTGCGATACCGATGCTCAGTCCCCGTCCACCGTCGGGTGATTCTCCAGCTGCGGTTCCGACGGCAGGTTCAGCACCGCCTCCGGGATGCACTCCACCACGAAGTCGATGACGTCGCGGATGGAGAGCATGCCGACCGGCACGTTCCGGTCGTCGACGAGCGGGATGTGGCGGAAGCGGCCCACGCTCATCTTGTTGAGCGCGTAGGCGAGGCTGTCCTTCGGCCGGAGCGTCTCCGGGCTCGCGGTCATGACCTTGGCGAGCGTGAGCCTGCCGAAGCCCTTCTTCGCCAGCGCACGGTCGAGGAGGTCGCGCTCCGTGAAGACGCCGACGAGCGGCTTCGGGCGCTTCTTCGAGACCACCATGATCGCGCCGAGCTTCTTCTTGCGCATCGTCTCGATCGCCTTCGCCACGCTCGCATCCGCCGGGAGGGTCACCGGCGCGTGTGGCTTCAGCTCCGAGATCTTCGTCTCCAGGATCGCCTTCCCCACGTCGCGCTGGCGCTGGATCTCGGGCGCTTCCTCGTCCCCTTCGAGCGGCAGGTCGGGCGGCGCATCCTCGAACGGATCCTTACGAATCTCCTCGGCCATGGGGACCTCCGCGGTTGCGAGCGATGGTGCGATGGGACACCCCTAGAGCGCACGATCCGTCAACAGACCGCAACGACCCGGGAGGGTGGTCTGAACACGCCTGAGCCGTTCGATCTCGACCTCACGGTCCGGAGCCACGGCTTCTACGATCTCGCACCGTGGTCCTACGAGGCGGAGCGCCGCATCCTGGCGCGGCCGCTCCTCGTCGGCCTCGGGCGCGCGGTGCGCGCCGAGGTCGCGCCCCGGGAGGGCGCGGGAGGCGGGCTCGCCCTGCGCATCGCGGCGCAGGGGCGGCTCACGGCGGCCGAGGCGGCCGAGGTGCGCGCGCAGCTGCGCACCTGCCTCGCGCTCGACGAGGACCTCGGCCCCTTCTACGCGCGCGTGCGCGAGCTCGACGCGTGCCCGGTCGGAAGGCACCCGCTCCCCAGGCTCGTCTGGGCCGCGGAGCGAGGCGCCGGCCGGCTGCTCCGCTCCCCTACCGTGTTCGAGGATGCGGTGAAGACGCTCTGCACGACGAACTGCACCTGGGGCCTCACCCGCGTCATGATCACGAATCTCGTCGAGAAGCTGGGGATCCCGGCTCCGGGCGGAGGCCGGACGTTCCCGACGCCCGAGGCCATGGCGGACCGGACGGAGCGCTTCTTCCGCGAAGAGATCCGCGCCGGGTACCGTGCCGGAGCGCTGCGGTGTATCGCGCGCGACGTCGCGTCCGGCGCGCTCGACGTCGAGTCCTGGCGGCGCTCGCCGCTCTCCACCGACGCGCTGGGCGCCGTCATCCGCGACCTGCCCGGCTTCGGCCCCTACGCGAGCGAGCACCTGCTGCGACTGCTCGGCCGCTACGACCACCTCGCCCTCGACTCGTGGGTCCGGCCGAAGCTCGCGCGGCTGCGCGGACGCAGGCGCGTCCCCAC
>DASTGH010000743.1:0-8969 GCA_035719345.1 Anaeromyxobacteraceae bacterium | reverse complement strand
GCGACCCGCTCGCGCGCCTCCGCGCCCAGCCGCGCTTGGCGGCCTTCGACAGCGCCGCGTGCGAGGCGGTGCTGCGCGGCTCGCGCTCGAGCGCCCGCTCGGCGGACGCCTGCCGCCTCTTCGACGGCGACCTGGGCCGGCGCTTCCCCTGGCCGACCTCGTAGGCGCGCTCCGCGGACCGGCGGGTCCTCTCGCTCGTCCGCCCCCGCTTCGGCGGCGGCAGCGGGACGCCGGCGCGGCGGGCCTCGGAGAGCCCGATGGCGATGGCCTGCTGGGGAGAGCGCGCTCCGTGCTTCCCCTGCCGGACGTGCTCCATCTCCCGCCGCACGAACTCCCCGGCGGCCGTGCTCGGGCTCTTGCCGGTGCGCAGGTCCTTCTTCGCGCGGTCGACGACGTCCTTCTCAGGCATGCGACACCCCCTGCACGACGGTGAGGCTCCCCTCGCCGGCCGGCAAGGTAGGGTCGGGGTTCGGGGACGGGGACGGCTCAAGGGCGGAGTACGGCCGCTGCCCCGGCTTCCGCGAGCTGCTTCTGCAACGCCTTCACCACCGCCCCCGCCAGCTTCGCTGCACCCCGCGGATTCGGATGCCACTCGAACGCGCCGTCGAGGAGGTCCTCCGACTCGAGGTCCACGCGCACGAAGGGGAGCCCCTGCTTCACGAACAGCTCCTTCACGACGAAGGGCTCCTCCCCTTCCTCGCGCAGGCACGGTCGGCCGTAGTTCGTCACCAGGAAGAGCGGCGCCGCGCCGCGCTCCCGCGCGGCCTGCGCCGTGGCCCGGAGCACGGCGGCGGTGACGCGCAGCGCACCGTCGCCGTGGTACGGAAGCGCCTGCAGGAGCCTCGCGATCCTGAGCCCCGAGGAGGGAGGCAGGAGGTCGAGCGCGCCGTCGGGCCCGAGCGCGAGCCGCGGGCGCCAGGTCTCCACGTTGCGCCTGATCTGGGCCGGCACGAAGACGCTCACGACCGCGACCGTCCCGGGGAACCGCGGCAGGGTGTCGAGGACCCGGAGATGGGCCTGGTCGCTGCCGTACCCTGCGACGGCGAGGTTGATCGCTTGCAGGTGGAGGGCTCGCCCCGCGAGCACCGGGATGGTCTCCTCGTGGCGCAGTCCATGGCCGAAGGCGATGGACTCCCCCGCGAAGAGGACCGTAGGCGCGTGCGGATCCGGGGCGTCGTCGACCGAGGCGGACCGGTCGCCGTCGGCGTCGATGGTGTAGGGGACGACGCGGTCGTCGACCCGCACCCATGTCGTGCGCCTCGGCACGTAGCTCCATCCGAGCCGCGGGTCGGCGCGCGCGATCGGGCTCGACCCCGCGACCGGGACGGTCAGGCGCGCGGCCAGCGTCAGGCGCTCGAAGTGCCGGCGCATCCACAGCTCCGTCACGAAGAGTGAACACGCCAGCGCGGCGCACACCGCCGCGATCGCGCCGGCCCGGCCGCGGATCGACCACCGGCGCGCCGCTCGCGCCAGCGCCGGCGCGAGCACCGCGGCGAGGAGGACGCCGAGCGCGCAGGCGATCCCGCCGAGCGAGCGCGCCAGGGTTCGCTCCACCGGGTCCGTCGCACAGTACGAGGGGAGGCTGTGGCGCTCCGCCCAGGTGCCGTCGGTGCGGAGCCCCCAGGCCGCGAGCGCCGCCCCCAGCGCGCCGACCGCTCCCCCCACCACCCACGCCCGCATCCGGCCGACCGCTCGCCGCATCTCGACCATCCCTCGGGGAGCGTTCCCGCACGCCTCGCGCATCCCAACAGTACGCATCAGCGTGCAGGAGCCTCGCGGTCACGCGCTGGAGCGGGCGCTCCGCCCCGTTCACCGCTGGGTGTGGCGGGATCCGCGGCGTCGCGCGCGCAAGCTGCTCACCTTCGCCGAGACCGAGGCGGACGGAGGGCGCGACCTGTCGCGCGCCGCGGAGCTGACCCGCGATCCCCTCCTGCGAAGGCTCTTCCTGCAGCACGCGCTCGACGAGCAGGGCCACGCCGACCTCTTCCGCGCCCGGGGGCGGCGCCTCCTGGCCTCCCTCGCGGCGAGCCCGGGGGCGACCTTCGAGGCGAACTGGCTGGCGCCCGGGGAGCGTGGGCTCGACGACGTCCGGATCGAGGAGGGGCGCGAGGCGGCGCTGCTCGCCTTCCTCCACCTCTCGGAGCGGGCCGCCGCCCGGCGGTTCGCCGTCTACCGCGACGTGATCGCGGACGAGGAGACGCGCGGCGTCTTCGCGCGCGTCCTCCGCGACGAGGTGTTCCACATGGCGTACACGCGGACCCAGCTCCAGCGCATCGCGCCCTCGCGCCACCGGCGCCAGCTCTGGTGGGCGCGCGCCCGGCGTCTGTGGAAGGCCTACCTCCGCCTCGCCACCGCCGTGGCGAGCCTCCTCGGCACGCTCCTCCTCCTCGCCCAGTACTTCCTCGTCCTGCCCGTCTTCGCGCTCCTCGCCCGCCGCTCCGCCCGCCGCGAGCGCCCCGGCTGGCGCGCGCCGGTGGCGCGGGATCCCCGCACCGCGCTGAGGAGCCAGTACTAGTGAAGATCCTCGGCATCTCGGCGCACTACCACGACTCGGCGGCGGCGCTCGTCGTCGACGGCGCGCCGGTCTGCGCCATCCAGGAGGAGCGGCTCTCGCGCCGCAAGAACGACGCCTCCTTCCCCATGGCCGCGATCGAGTGGTGCCTCGACCAGGCCGGGCTCGTGCCGGGCGACCTCGACGCGGTGGTCTTCTACGAGAAACCCATGCTGAAGGTGGAGCGCATCCTCGTGACCGCGCTCCGCGCCTTCCCGCGCTCCTGGAGGACCTTCCCGCAGGCGATGCGGAACACGCTGGGCGAGAAGGCGTGGGTGAAGGGCATCATCGCCTCGCGCCTGGGCGTGCCGCCGCGCAAGATCCTCTTCACCGAGCACCACCAGGCCCACGCGGCCGCCGCCTTCCTCGGCTCGCCCACGCGCGAGGCCGCCCTCCTCACCGCGGACGGCGTCGGGGAATGGGCGACGCTCTCCGCCGGGCGCGGGCTGAAGCGGCCGGACGGGTCGTGCGCCATCGACCTCGCGCGGGAGCTGCACTTCCCCCACTCGCTCGGGATGCTCTACTCGGCGTTCACGGCCTTCCTCGGCTTCGAGGTCAACGAGGGCGAGTACAAGGTCATGGGCCTCGCCTCGTACGGCAGGCCCCGCTTCCTCGACCGCGCCCGCGCGCTCGTGCGCCGCACCGGCGACGGCGCCTTCGCGCTCGACCTCTCCTACTTCGACTTCCACGCCTCGGCGCGCCGCGCCTGGTCGCCGCGCTTCGAGGAGGCGTTCGGGCCGCCGCGGGCGCCCGGCGACCCCATCGACCCGGCCACGCCGGAGGGCCGGCGGCTGGCCGACGTGGCGGCGAGCGCGCAGCGCGTCCTGGAGGACGTGCTCGTCGACCTGACGCGCGACCTGCACGCCGAGACCGGGCTGGCCGACCTGTGCCTGGGCGGCGGCGTCGCGCTGAACGGCTGCGCCAACGCCCGGATCCTGCGCGAGTCCGGCTTCGAGCGCGTCTTCGTCCCGCCGGCGCCGGGCGACGCGGGCTGCGCGCTCGGGGCGGCGCTCCACGCCGACCGCCTCCACTTCGGCAACCCGCATCGCCCGGTCCCGGATCATGCGGCCTGGGGCTGCGAGAGCGATCCGGCCGAGCTGGAGCGGCTGGCGCGAGAGGACGGCCTCGAGCTGGAGGCGGTCTCCGACGAGGGCGCGCTCGTGGAGCGGGTCGCCGACGCGCTCGCGGCCGGGCTCATCGCCGGGTGGATGGACGGGCGCTGCGAGCTCGGCCCGCGCGCCCTGGGGAACCGCAGCATCCTGGCGGCGCCGGATCGCGCCGAGACGCGCGACCGCCTCAACCGCGAGGTGAAGTACCGCGAGGAGTTCCGCCCGTTCGCGCCGGCGGTGCCGGCGGAGGTGGCGGATCGCTACTTCGAGCTGCCGCCGGGCGGCGTGCGCCTGGGCCGCTTCATGTCCGGCGTGTTCCCGGTCCGCCCCGAGTGGCGCGCCCGGCTCGCGGCGGTGACGCACGTCGACGGCACGGCGCGCGTGCAGACGGTGGACCGGGAGACCTCGCCCCGCTTCCACGCGCTCCTGCTCGCGTTCGGGAGGCGGCGCGGCGTCCCCGTCCTGCTCAACACCTCCTTCAACCTCGCCGGCGAGCCGATCGTCGCGCGGGCGGTGGAGGGGTACTCGACCTTCCGCCGCTCGGGGCTCGACCTCCTCGTCGCCGGCCGCTGCATCGTCCGCAAGGCGCGGGCGCGCGAGGTCCGGCTCGTGGGGGCCTCATGATCCGCAGGCACGGGCGGCTCCGGAACGGGCTCGTGGTCGTGGCGAGCATGGCGCCGTCGACGCGGGACCTGGTGCGAGGCCTGTGGCGCGACCGCGACCGCAAGCGCTGGCTCATCCCGCTCGTCGTCTTCCTCTCGGTGACGGCGGTCCTCCTCCTGCTCGCCGCCAGCGTCGAGGCGCTCGCGCCGTTCATCTATTCCATCTTCTGATGGCAGCGGTCGCCCGCGACCTCCTCTCCCTCCTCGCGTGCCCCGTCTGCGGCCGCGACCTCCTCCCGCAGGAAGCGTGGCTCCGCTGCGGAGGGTGCGGGCTCCGGTTCCCCGTCGCGGGGGGAGTCCCGGACCTGACCGCGCCCGGGGACCGCGACACTGCAGCGACGGCCGTTCGCGCCTTCTACTCCGCCGCCCCGTTCCCCGGGTACCCGCCGCGCGACAGCGCCGCGAGCCTCCGCCGGCGCGCCGCTCGAAGCGAGTTCGCCCGGCTGCTCGACCGGGCCATCCCGCCCGACGCGGCGGTCCTGGAGGTGGGCTGCGGCACCGGCCAGATGTGCCTGTTCCTGGCGACCGCGGACCGGCTCGTGGTCGGCGCCGACCTGACGCGCGCCGCGCTCGAGCTGGCCGCCGCGGCCGCCCGGCGCCTCGGGGTGGAACGCGCGCGCTTCGTGGAGATGGACCTGCGCCGGCCGGCGCTGCGCGCCGGGGCGTTCGACGTCGTCTACTGCTCCGGCGTCCTGCACCACACGCCCGACCCCGAGGCGTCGTTCCGCGCCATCGCGCGCCTGGCGCGGCCCGGCGGGTTCCTGGTGCTCGGCGTGTACAACGCCTACGCCCGCCTGCCGCACCGGCTGCGCAGGGCCGTCGCCCGGCTCACCGGCCTGCGCTGTGTGCCCTTCGATCCCGTGCTCCGCGACCGCGCCGGCGAGCCTGCGCGGCGCGAGGCGTGGCTGCGCGACCAGTACGCTCACCCGCTGGAGCACCGCCACACGCTGCGCGAGGTGCAGCAATGGTTCACGCGCAGCGGAATCGAGTACCTCCGTTCCTACCCGAGCACGGTGACCGCGGAGCCGCCGCTCGAGGGCTCCGCGCTCTTCGAGGCGGCGGACGACGACTGGGCGTTCGAGAACGTCCTGCAGCAGCTGTCCTGGTGCTGGAAGCTGGCGCGGGACGGCGGGCTGTTCGTCGCGATCGGCCGCAGGCCGGCCGCGTGACGAGTGCTGCGCCCGCCGCGCGCACGCCTCCGGGGGCGCGGCAATTCGTCCCAGGGTCCGTGTGGGCCCCGCTCTGCCGTGCGAAATCCGACGTTCTGCCAGAACCGCTCGCCGCGCACCGCCTGGATCATCGTGCCGCGCCCCATCGTTTTCTGCACGCCAGGTGACATGGGTCAATGGAACGGTGAGCCCGGGTGAGGCATGTGTCCTCCATGCCCGGGATCGATCGCGAGAACCTCGAAGTCATCGTCTCCACGCTGCGCGAGTACGCCGACCGCGAGCTGAAGCCCGAGCGGCTGCTCGACCTCGACCGCAAGAACGAGTTCCCGGAGGAGGTCCTCAAGGATCTCTACGGGAACATCGGCCTTCACCTCCTGTTCATCCCGGAGGAGTACGGCGGGATGGGCGGCGGCGCGCACGACATCTACCGCGTGTCGGAGGCGATGGCCCGCATCGACCTCGGCATCGCCACGAGCGTCCTGGCCACCTTCCTCGGCACCGATCCCATCACCGTCGGCGGAACGCCGGAGCAGAAGAAGAAGTGGATGGGCCAGATCGCCGAGCAGGGCCTGCTCGTCGCCTACGGCGCCACCGAGCCGCAGGCCGGGAGCGACCTCACCGCGCTCAAGACCACGGCCGTGCCGGTCGAGATCGAGGGCCGCCCCTGCTACAAGCTCGACGGGCGCAAGCAGTGGATCTCGAACGGCGGCGTCGCCGCCATGTGGCTCATCCTGGCCAACGCCCCGGGCGGCGCCTCCTGGTTCGTGGTGGAGCGCGGCACGCCCGGCCTCGTCCCCGGCAAGCACGAGGACAAGCACGGCATCCGCGCCAGCAACACGACGCCGCTCTTCCTCGACGACGTGATCGTGCCGGCCGAGAACCTGGTCGGCGGCGTCGAGGGCCAGGGGCTCACCCAGGCGCAGGCGGTCTTCGGCTACACCCGCCTCATGGTCGCCGCCTTCGGCCTGGGCGGCGGCTGGGCGGCGCTGGAGCGCGCCGTGCGCTACGCGCAGGAGCGGGTGGCGGCGGGCAGCCCGCTCATGCGCAAGCAGGGCTTCACCCACAAGCTGCTCGTCCCGAACGCGGTGCGCCTGGAGGCGGCGCGCGCCTTCATCGAGTGGACCGCCGAGCGCATCGACGCCGGCGAGCCCGACCTCGCCACCGAGGGCGCCATCGCCAAGTACCTGGCGAGCGAGGCCGGGAACCGCGCCGCCGAGGACGCGATCCAGGCGCTCGGCGGGTACGGCTACACGCGCGAGTACATGGTGGAGAAGATCAAGCGCGACGTCCGCATCACCACCATCTACGAGGGCACCTCCGAGATCCTGGAATGGACGACGGCGCGCGACCGCTGGCAGCTCCACCTCAAGTCGCGCGGCGCGCACTACCTGGAGTGGGCGAAGAAGGTGGAGGCGCTCCACGCCGAGCGGCCCGACGTCGGCGCGAAGAACGCCGCGCTGGCGCTCCGCACCATGGCGGCCGTCCTGGAGCGGTGCCGGCAGGACAAGCTCACCCGCCACCAGCACGTCCTCTTCCGGCTGGGCGAGCTCGTGGCGCAGGCGGAGGGCGCGGCCGTGTTCGCCGAGCGCGCCGCGCGGAAGCCGACCACGGCCGTGAAGCTGCCGCCCGCCACCATCGCCGCCATGTCGCGCGTCTTCGCGCGCGAGGCGGTCGCCCGCGTCGCCTTCGAGGGCGCGCGCTGGGCCATCGCCGCCGGGCAGACCGACCCCGACTTCCTGCGGTCGCTCGACCTCGCCGCGAGCCTCGCCGGCCAGGCCGGCGGGATCGAGGACATGGACGTCATCGCCGGCAGCCTGGCCCAGACCTTCCCGGTCTAGAGACCACCGCAACCGGAGCTTCTGGAGGGGGAATCACAATGTCGGATCGGACTGGGCGAGCCGTCGCCATCGTCGGGCTCGGAGCGCTGCTCCCCGACGCGCCGGACGCGCCGTCGTTCTGGAAGAACGTCTGCGCCCGCCGCTACTCCATCAGCGACGTCCCGCCCGAGCGCTGGAGCGTCGAGGAGTACTACGACGCCGACCCGGCGGCGCCGGACAAGACCTACAGCAAGATCGGCGGCTGGATCCGCGGCTTCTCCTTCGACTGGCGCAAGTACAAGGTGCCGCCCAAGGTCGCGGACGCGATGGACCCGAGCCAGCAGTGGGCGGTGACCATCGCCTCCGAGGCGCTCGCCGACTACGGCTGGCCGGAGCGCAAGCTCGACCAGGACCGGACCGGCGTCGTGCTCGGCGCCGCCATGGGCGGCGAGCTGCACTACCTCACGAACCTCCGCGTCATGTTCCCGGAGTTCCGCCGGGCGCTGGAGAAGGTCGGCACGTTCATGGAGCTCCCCGACGAGCTCCGCCGCACCATCCTGGCGCGCTGGCAGGAGGCGGTGAAGAAGTCGCTGCCCGGCATCACCGAGGACTCGATGCCCGGCGAGCTGGCCAACATCATCTCCGGCCGCATCGCCAACATCCTGAACCTGCGCGGCCCGAGCTTCACCACCGACGCCGCCTGCGCCTCCTCGCTCGCGGCGGTGGACGCGGCGGTGGACCTCCTCGTCGAGGGGCACTGCGACGCCGTCCTCACCGGCGGCGTCGACCGCAACATGGGCGCGTCGACGTTCGTGAAGTTCTGCAAGATCGGCGCGCTCAGCGCCACCGGCACGCGGCCCTTCGGCGACGGCGCCGACGGCTTCGTCATGGCCGAGGGCGCGGCCGTCTTCCTGCTGAAGCGCCTCGCCGACGCCGAGCGCGACGGCGACCGGATCTACGCCGTCATCCGCGGCGTCGGCGCTTCCAGCGACGGCAAGGGCAAGGGCATCACCGCGCCGAACCCGATCGGCCAGAAGCTGGCGGTGGAGCGCGCCTGGCAGGCCGCCGGACTCGACCCCGCCACGGCGCGCCTGGTCGAGGCGCACGGGACGAGCACCAAGGTCGGCGACGTGGTCGAGGTGCAGAGCCTGTCCGAGAGCTTCGCCCCGGCGGGCCGCGGCGCCATCGCGCTCGGGTCGGTGAAGAGCAACTTCGGCCACCTCAAGGCGGCCGCCGGCGCGGCCGGGCTGCTCAAGACCGTCCTCGCGCTCCACCACAGGCAGCTGCCGCCCACGCTCAACTCGCAGAAGCCGAACCCGGCCATCGACTTCGCGGCGACGCCCTTCCGGCTCAACCACGAGGTCCGCGACTGGGCGCCGGCCGCCGGGATGCCTCGCCGCGCCGCCGTGTCGGCGTACGGCTTCGGCGGAACGAACTTCCACGTGGTGCTGGAGGAGCACGTCCCCGGCCTGCTCGACGGAAAGAAGACGTCCACCGTCGACGTGCCGCTCACCGCGCCGGTCGGCGGTCCGGTCGCCCGCGCCGCGCCGCCCGCGCCCAGGCCGAAGGCGCCGCTCCGCGGCATCCTCGCGCTCGGCGCGCCGACCGTGGCCGACCTGCGCGCTCGGGTCGCGGCCGAGCTCGCCCGGGTGAAGGGCGGG
>DASTGH010000742.1:0-3689 GCA_035719345.1 Anaeromyxobacteraceae bacterium | reverse complement strand
ACCCCGCGCTGGCCGGTCGATACGATCGGCTGCGCGCGCTCGGCCTGGCCGAGGACGATGCGGACCTCGTCGCGGCGGACGCCGCGACCGCGCGCTACCACGAGGCGGCGCTCGCCGCGGGCGCGTCGGCGCGCGGCGCTGCGCGCTGGCTCCTCAACGATCTCGCCGGGCTGGCCGCCGGCCGCGAGCTCGCGGCGCTCCCGCTGACCGGCGACGCGTTCGGCCGGTTCGTGAAGCTGGTCGAGGCCGGGCGGCTCGCGCCCGCCGCGGCCAAGGTGCTCCTCGCCGACCTGGCCGAGCGCGGCGGCGATCCGGAGCGGCGCATGTCCGAGCTCGGCCTCTCCAAGGTCGAGGACCGCGGCGCGGTGGAGAAGGCGGTCGAGCGGGCCATCGCCGCCCACGCCGGCGAGGCGCAGCGCTACCGCGCCGGCGAGAAGAAGCTGCTCGGCTTCCTGCTCGGCGTCGCCATGAAGGAGGCGCAGGGCTCGGCCGACCCGCAGCTCGTGCGCAGGATCCTGACCGAGCGGCTCGGCGGCTGAACGAGGCGCCGTCAGGTGCCGCGGCGCGATCCGGCCCGCCCGCGGCGCGAGCGCCCGCGCAGCACCACCTGGTACTCGCGCACCTCGACGCCGGGCAGCGCGTCGACGCGCCGCACGTCGAGCGCGTCCCACGGGACGTCGTGGATCTCGCCGGTGGCGTCGTCGACGAAGTGGTGGTGGGGCTCGGTCTTCGGATCGAAGACCACCTTGCCCTCCGCCAGGAGCAGCTCCTTGAGGAGCCCCTCCGCCACCAGGCGGTTGAGCGTGTTGTAGACGGTCGCGCGCGAGATGTCGGGGAAGCAGGCCCGCACCTCGGAGAAGACCTTGTCGGCGGAGGGGTGCGCGTCCGTGGCGAGGACGTACTCCGCGACCGCCACGCGCTGCGGGGAGGGCTGGATCCCGTGCTGGCGCAGGAGCGCGCTCGCGTCCTCGCGGATCACGTCACCTGACGTAAACGGTCCGGCGCGCGGACGCAATGCCGCGCCGCCTTGTCGCGCCCCCCACCGGGGCCTCGCGCCGCGCCGGCGATGAGTTTAGACGTCGTCTAAACCCGCTCAGCGCGGACCGAGGAGGACAGGAGAGCCCATGGCCAAGCTCAATGGAACGAAGACCCACCAGAACCTGAAGGACGCCTTCGCCGGCGAGTCGCAGGCGAACCGCCGTTACCTGTACTTCGCCAAGGTCGCCGACGTGGAGGGGTACCCCGAGGTCGCCTCCAACTTCCGCGAGACGGCCGAGGGCGAGACCGGCCATGCGCACGGCCACCTCGACTACCTGAAGTCGGTGGGCGATCCGGCCACCGGGCTGCCGATGGGGGACAGCACGCTCAACCTCAAGGCGGCCATCGCGGGCGAGACGCACGAGTACACGGACATGTACCCCGGCATGGCCAGGACGGCGCGCGACGAGGGCTTCGCCGAGATCGCCGACTGGTTCGAGACGCTCGCCAAGGCGGAGAAGTCGCACGCCGGCCGCTTCGACAAGATGCTGAAGTCGATCAGCTGACGGGGACCGGAGAAGGGCTGCAGGCGCGAAAGCGTCTGCAGCCCGGGTAGGCGGAGGGGGAGGCCAGCACGCATGAGCACCGAGGGAAAGCGCATCTCGTACCAGCCGACGCCGGGCCTCTCCTACGATCCGTCGGAGGCGAAGTACTGGGATGCGAAGGCGCTGGCCGGCGAGGTCACGCGCGCGTTCGAGATCTGTCACGGCTGCCGCATGTGCTTCAAGTACTGCGACAGCTTCCCGAACCTGTTCGCGATGCTCGACCAGAAGTACGACGGCGACGTCCACCGCCTCGGCGACGGCGACGTCCGCTCGGTGATGGACGCCTGCTTCCAGTGCAAGCTGTGCGAGGTGCAGTGCCCCTACACTCCGCGCGACGGGCACGAGTTCCAGCTCGACTTCCCCAAGCTCGTCCACCGCTACGATGCCGTCCACCTGCGCACCCGCGGCAAGACGCTGCGCGAGAAGATGCTGGGCGATCCCGACCAGGCGGCGAAGATGGCGCGCCTCTCGCTGGGAATGGCGAACGCCGCGAACCGCTCGCGGCCGCTGCGCGTCCTCATGGAGAAGACGGTCGGCGTGCACCGGGACAAGCTCCTCCCCGACTTCGCCGCCGAGCCGTTCGACGCCTGGGCGGAGAAGAACGGGTTCGTGAAGGCCGAGCCCGGAGGGGAAGCGGTGCTCTTCCAGACCTGCTTCGTGCAGCACAACGAGCCCGAGATCGGGCGCGACGTCCTCGCCGTGCTGCGCGCCTCGCAGGTGGACGTGCGGGTGGTGAAGGGGCTCGCCTGCTGCGGGATGCCCGCGTGGGAGCACGGCGATCTCGCGCAGCTGCGCAAGCAGGCGCACCGCGACCTCGACCTCCTCCTGCCCTCGGTCGAGCGCGGCGCGAAGGTGCTGGCGGTGAACCCGACCTGCTCCATGATGATGCGCCGCGAGTGGCCCCACCTGCTCGAGGGGCGCGATCGCGAGCGCGCCGAGCGCCTGGCGCCGGCGGTGATGGATCCCTCCGAGTACCTGTGGTCGATCCGCGAGCAGCCGCGCTTCTTCCAGGCGTTCCGGAGCGCACCGCCCGGCGGCCGCATCGCCTATCACGCGCCCTGCCACCTGCGCGCGCAGGGCATCGGCTTCAAGGGCCGCGACCTCCTGCGCAGGATCCCGGGCGTCACCATCGCGGCAACGGTGATGGAGTGCTGCGGGCACGACGGCACCTATGCCATGACGACGGAAGGGTTCGAGCCGTCGCAGCGCATCGGCAAGCGCGCGTTCGACGGGATGCGCGGCGCCGAGACCGCGGTGTGGGCCACCGACTGCCCGCTGGCGGCGCTGCAGTTCCAGCAGCACGCGGGGAGAAAGCCGCTGCACCCGCTCGCCATCCTGGCCCGCGCCATGCGGGAGGATGGCTTCGCCGATGTGGAGGGGAAGGGCTCATGAGGAAGGTGGAGCGATCGGAGATCCTGCCGCTCGAGGCCTACGAGGCGCGGCGGGGCGAGCTGCGCGCCGGAGCCATGCAGGCGAAGGCGCTGCGGCGCGTCCACCTCGGGCCGGCCCTCACGTTCCTGTTCGAGAACCGGGAGACGGTCCGGTACCAGGTGCAGGAGATGGCGCGGGCCGAGCGGCTCTTCCGCCCGGAGGAGATCCAGCACGAGCTCGACACCTACAACGAGCTCCTCGGGGGACCGGGGGAGCTCGGTTGCTCGCTCCTCATCGAGATCGCCGATCCGGCCGAGCGCGACGTGAAGCTCCGCGCCTGGAGGGGGCTGCCCGGCCACCTCTACGCCGTGACCGCGGACGGACGGCGCGCACGGGCGCGCTTCGACGCCCGGCAGGTGGGCGAGGATCGGCTCTCCTCGGTGCAGTACCTCAGCTTCGAGGTGGGCGCCGAGGCTCCGGTGGGGCTCGGCTGCGACCTGCCGGGCCTCGAGCTCGAGGTGCGCCTCGCGCCCGAGCAGCGTGCCGCGCTCGCCGCCGACCTGGCCGGCTGAGCGCGGGCGCGCCGCCGCGCTATTCGACCGAGCCCGACCCCGCGACGTCGCCGGGCGCCTCGCCGGCGCTGCGGCGCCTGCCCTCCTCCTCGGCGCGGCGGTGCTCGTCCGGGTTGGCCTCGACCTCCCGGCCTGCCCGCTCGGCGTCCTGCTGCACGTGCCC
>DASTGH010000741.1:0-5160 GCA_035719345.1 Anaeromyxobacteraceae bacterium | reverse complement strand
AGCCGGAAGCCCGCCTCGCGCACTGCGCGCGCCACCGGGACGGGGGTCGCGCGCGGGGCGGGGCTCACGGCCTCGCCTCCTCGTGCGTCAGGTGCGCGTACTTCGCCAGCAGGTCGGCCACCGCCTCGCGGAGGTAGTCCGACTGGCGGATGCGCGTGGAGCGCGCGAGCTGGCGGAGCCGGACGGCCAGCGACGGGGGCAGCCGGATCAGCATCGGCTCCAGGCGGGTCGTCGAGGTGGCGTGGAGGGCGGCGGCCGGCGAGTGGGGCTGAAGGTCCATGTGCGTGAACTCCTCCCTTTGCCTACACGCTACCACCCGATACACGCGGATCAAGAAATCGGCCGGCACGGCCCCTCCTGCGGGGGGACGACCCGCGCTTCGCGCGCGGGGCCACCGTCACGGGCGGGCCGGGTCGGACCGGCGCCGGGGAGCGTCAGGCGACGACGGGGAGCGCCACGCCAGCGAGCTCGTTGAGGCGGCCCGAGCGGAAGGGCTCGAGGTCGAGGACGGCGAGCCGGAAGCCCGCCTCGCGCACTGCGCGCGCCACCGCCTCGCGCGCGCGGAACGCGTGCTCCAGCTCGTCGGCCGCGACCTCCACGCGCCCGATCTCGCCGTGGTAGCGCACGCGGAGGTTCCTGAGCCCGAGCGCGCGCAGGCCCGCCTCGGCGCGCTCCACCTGAGCCAGCCGCTCCGGCGTGACCGCCGTGCCGTACGGCAGCCGCGAGGCGAGGCAGGCCATCTGCGGCTTGTCCCAGGTCGGCAGCCCGTAGGCCTCGCTCCAGGCGCGCACCTCGTCCTTGACGAGCCCCGCCTCGGCCAGCGGCGAGCGCACGCGGCGCTCCTCCGCGGCGCGGTGCCCGGGGCGGTGGTCGCGCCGGTCGTCGGCGTTGAAGCCGTCGAGGACGGCCGCGATCCCCTCGCGCTGCGCCACCTCCCCGCACAGCCGGTACAGCTCGGACTTGCAGTAGTAGCAGCGGTCGACCGGGTTCGCGGCGTAGCGCGGGTCGTCGCCCTCGTGGCTCTCCACCTCGACGTGCCGCGCGCCGAGGCGCCGCGCCAGCGCCCGCGCCTCCTCCCGCTCGGCGTGCGGCACGCTCGGCGAGTGGGCGGTGAGCGCCAGGGCCCGGTCACCCAGCACCTCCCGCGCCACCGCCAGCACGAAGGTGGAGTCGACCCCGCCGGAGAAGGCGACGAGCGCGCCCTCGAGCGCGCCGAGCGACGCCTTCATGGCGGCGAGCCTGTCCTGCGAGCGGCGGCGGAGCTCCTCGAGTCCCGGCATGGCGCCGGGAATCTAGTGCAGGGAGGCGGCGGGCGAAAAGGCGAAGTGCACGCCGCGGGATCAACGCCGGGGCGACCGCCTGGCCTTCGCGGTCCGCGCCGCGACCTTCTTCGGCTCCTTGCGCGCCACGGCCGCGCGCACCGCGTGCTTCGCCTTGCGGGTGGCGGCGGGCCGGGCGGCGCGCTTGGGGCGCTGTCCGCCGCTCACGCGCGCGAACTCGGCGGGCGAGAGGTACTTGAGGTCGACGAGCGCCTGGAAGACGCGCAGGCCGGCCGCCTGCACCGACTCCTGGTTCGAGAGGATGGTGACCTCGGCGTGCGTCGGCGGCTCGTAGGGATCGTCGACGCCCGGGACGTTCTTCGCCTCCCCGGCGATGGCCTTCCCGTAGATGGGGTCGCGCTGCTGCAGCACCTCCATCGGGCAGTCGACGAACACCTCGACGAAGCGGCGCGCCTCCCGGCGCAGCGCCTCGCGCGGCTCGCGGTAGGGCGAGAGCGAGGCGCAGATCACCGCCGCGCCATGGCGGATCAGCATCTTCGCCACGTGCCCGACCCGCCGGACGGCCGTGTCGCGGTCGTCCTTCGACGCGCCGAGCCCCCTCGTCAGGATCTGCGCCGGATCGTCGGCGTCGACGATCTCGGCGAGGCGGCCGGCCCCGGACAGGCGGGTGTGCAGGTGCCGGGCGAGCGCGCTCTTGCCGGAACCGTTCATTCCGGTGATCCAGACGATGAAGCCCGTGTGCGCCTGCGCGTCCATGCCGTCCCTCCGGGGGCTGGCCCGTGCTCGCCCGTCCGACCGCGGAGATTGGAGTATAGCCCGGCGGATGGGCGGCAGGCCAGGAAACGGCCACCGCAATCAATCGTGAAAAGGGCCCTGGTGGCGGATGGTTCGGGCGGATCGCGCCGGGCGCGCCGATCAATCGGCCGAGGCGTCGAGCGGCGATGCGACGAGGCCGCCGCGCTCGAAACGATACCTCGCCACGTCCGCGGCGCGGCCCATCGCCACCGCCACCACCAGGTGCTCGACGCCGGGCCAGAGCGGTTCGCCGTCCGCCGTCGCGGCCGCCGCCCGGTCGCGCTGCGAGAGCGCCGCCGGCGCGTCGACGTGGGAGTGCCAGAACGCGAGCACCGCGCCCCCGCGCCCCTCGATCGCGCGCAGCGCGGCGAGCAGCGCGCGCGGCTCGACCTCGAAGGCGTCCGCGCCGGCCGCGGCGTTCGGGAGGGCCACCACCTCCCACCCGGCGGGCCCCCGCGCCACGAGGCCGCACGCCTCGCGCCGCCCGCCGGCCTCGGCCAGGCGGCGCACGCGGTCGAGGACCGCCGGGGGGTAGCGGATCGGTTCCGTCAGAAACGCGGCTGCCCGCACTTGCACCCGGGGACGCGCGTCGTCGGGCGCGCCTGCGGCTGGCCGAGCACGAGCTCGATGCGGCGGCCGAAGTCGCCCTGCGCCACGCCGGCGAGGAGCATGAGCAGCTCGGTGGCGGCGAGCGCGCCCACGGCCGCCGCGACGCCGGGCCGCGGGGGCGCGCCGCTCCCCGGCTTCGACGCGCACGCGTAGCAGGCGGCGCCGGGCGGCACCGTCACCACCTCACCCCCGTCGCCGTCCGCCACCGCCACGACGTGCGGGATGCCGGCCACCCGCGCCCGCTCCGCGGCCTCGCGCGCCGTGCCGAGCGAGGAGGCGCAGACGAGCGCGGCGGTGGGGTCGGAGCCGGTCGCGTACATGCGCGCCCTGGCGTTCGCGCTCGTCGCCCGCAGCGACTCGGCCGCGGCCAGCACCCGCGGCTGACCGACCTGCTCCGGCGCGTAGATCCAGGCGGCGGAGTCCTCCGCCGCCACCTCCAGCCCGTCGTCGATGAAGATCGACCCCACCCCCGCCTCGGCGAGGTAGACGAGCGCGGGCCCGGCCACATCGCCCGCGCCCACCACGTGCACGCGGGCGGCGCGCAGGAACTCCTGCGTCACCGGCGGCCACCCGGGCAAGAGCAGGTGGCGTGCGTAGCGTGCGACCTCGGCGTCCGACAGGGCCACGAGAACCTCCCGGCTAGGGCACGACGTCGTTGGCGGGCGGCGGCGCGCCCTTCTCCAGCACCACGCGCCAGCCGGGCGCTGGCGTGAGGGGCTCGCGCAGCGCCACGCGGTGCCCCTCCTCCTCGGCGGTGCGCGGGACGCTGGCCGCCGGCTCGCCATCGGCGAGCAGCACCTCGAGCCGCTCGCCCTCCGCGAGCCGCGCCAGCGCCACGCGCGTGCGCACCCAGGTGAGCGGGCAGGCGACGTCGCGGACGTCGAGCCGCGCCACGGGGGTCACGCGGCGCTCCCGGCCGCCGCGCCCGGATCGGGCGGAGCGCCGCCGGTGAGGTCGAGCGCGCGGCACGCCGGGCACCCATCCCGGCGGCGCACCGGGACGGAGCGCGAGCGCGCCATGCGCGCCTCGTAGACGAGGAGCATGCCCGCGTACGCGCCCCGCTCCCCCGTGAGGATCCGCACCGCCTCCGCGCCCATGAGCGCGCCGGCGAAGCCGGCGACCGGGCCCAGGATGCCAGCCTCGGCGCAGCCCGGCACCGAGCCGGGCGGCGGCGGCGCCTCGAACAGGCAGCGCAGGCAGCCGGTCTGCCCGGGCAGCACGGTGAGGAGCTGCGCCGTGTAGCGCAGGACCCCGCCGTGGACGAGCGGCCGGCGCGCGGCGACCGCCGCGTCGCTGGCGAGGAACTTGGTCTCGAAGTTGTCGGACCCGTCCACCAGGACGTCGCAGCCGCGCACCAGCGCCAGCGCACCGGCGTCGTCGAACCGGCGGTCGAGCGCCTCGATCTCCACCGCCGGGAAGAGGCGCCGCAGCCGGCGCGCGGCGGCGGCGGCCTTGCGCTCGCCCACGTCCCCCTCGCCGAAGAGCGGCTGCCGGTTCAGGTTCGAGGTCTCGACCGCGTCATCGTCGAGGAGGACGAGGCGCCCCACGCCCGCCGCGGCGAGGGTGAGGAGCGCCGGGCCGCCGAGGCCGCCCGCACCCACGACGAGGGCGGTCTTCCCGGCGAGGGGCGTGGTCATGGCGCCTTCATAGAGGAGAGCCGCCGGCCGTGGCAACTTCCGCGGCGCCGCCCTACCTCCCGTACGTGAGCGCGACCGTGAACGTGTGGTAGGTCGCGCCGCCGCTGCCGCCCGTGCCGCGGCTGCCCGGGCCGGAGAACGAGTCGGAGAAGTGGAGCAGGTCGTATCCGGCGCGCCAGCCGAGCCCCCTCGTACCGCGCAGCGGCCCGGACGCGCCCAGGCCGATCTGCCACCCCCACCCGCTCGCGTCCTGCCCGTACGCCGCCCGCTCCGCCGCGCCCGGGCCGGACCAGGGATAGAGGCCCACCGCCGCCTCGGCCGCGAAGGCGCTCGTGAACGGGTGCGAGACCTCGGCGCCGAGCCGCGGGCCGGTGCGGGTCGAGGACGGGAGGACGGCGTTCTCCTCCACCGCGAAGCGGTGCAGCGCGAACCCGAGCCGGGCCGCGACGCGCGTGCGCCCGACGCGCCACGGGTACGCGACGTCCGCGACCAGGCGCTCCTCGCGGCTCGCCAGCGGCTCGCCGCCGGCCGGCGTCGAGGAGAAGAACCGCTGGGACCAGAGCACCGCCACCTCGAGCGGGCGCGCCCAGGCCGGCCCCTCGCCCGGCGCGAGGAGGCGGAGGGGCGCGGCCGAGGCGGCCACGAGGTAGCCGAGGTACGGCGCGCCGGTGCCGTAGTCGAGGGAGGCCCCGATCGTCGGTTGCACCTCGGCGCTCCGCCAGGCGAGGGGGACCCCGACCTGCAGGCGCACCGCCGGATCGGCGGGCGGGGCGGCGGACCCGACGGGGAGCGCCGCGGGAGCGGCGCGCGGGGCGGGCCCGGGCGCCTCCAGGGCCCCC
>DASTGH010000740.1:0-2855 GCA_035719345.1 Anaeromyxobacteraceae bacterium | reverse complement strand
CGCTCCTCGGCAGCTGCCGCCCGGCGCGGCTCGTCGCGCTCGCCGGCACCGTCACCACGCTCTCGGCCGTGGCCCAGGCGCTGCCCGTCTACGACGCCGGCCGCGTGCACGGGTCCGAGCTCTCCCGGGCCGACCTGGAGGCGCTCGTCACGCGCCTCGCGGCGCTCACCACGCCGGCGCGGGCCTCGCTGCCCGGGATGGAGCCCAAGCGCGCCGACGTCATCGTCGCCGGCGGCGCCATCGTCCTGGAGGCGATGGGACTCCTCGGCTTCGACCGGCTCACCGTCTCGGATCGCGGCGTGCGCTGGGGCCTCCTCTACGACCGGTTCGTCCATGGCTGACGCGGAGCGCTGGGCGGTGGTGTGCGACTTCGACGGGACCGCCACCACCCGTGACATCGGCGATGCGGTCGCCATCCGCTTCGCGGGCGAGGCGGCCTGGCGCGCGGCCGAGGACCGGTACGCGGCAGGCGAGATCAGCTTCGCCGAGCTGCTCGCCGCCATCTTCGCGCCGGTGCGCGCCTCGCGCGAGGAGATCGCGGCCTTCGCCCGCGCCGAGGCGGTGCTGCGCGACGGCTTCGAGGACCTCGTCGCCAGCTGCCGGCGGCAGGGGCGGCCGTTCCTCGTCGTCTCGGCCGGCCTCGACCTCTACATCGAGGCGGTGCTGGAGCGCCTCTCCCCGGAGCTGCGCGGGCATGTGCAGCTGCGCTGCAACCGCGGCGCGCCCTCGCCCGACGGCCTGGCCGTCGCGTTCCACGGCGACGGCGACGGCTGCGGCCGCTGCGGCTTCTGCAAGGGGACGGTGGTCGCCGGTCTCGTCGCCGCCGGGTACCGCGTCGCCGTCTGCGGCGACGGCTTCGCCGACCGCTGCGCGGCGGAGAAGGCGCACCTGGTCTTCGCGCGCGGCCGCCTCCCCGGCTACCTCGACGCCGCCGGCGTGCCGTACCGCCGGTTCGAGACGTTCCACGAGGTGCTCGCGGCGCTGCCCGCGTGACGCCTCAGAACACGCCGATGCTGAAGTGCGGCGCGGCCACCTTCTCGCCCAGGCGCGGGTCGGGCGAGAGGTTGAAGCCGAGGTCGAACACCACCGGCCCGATGGGCGACGCGAAGTGGAGGCCGAAGCCGATGTTGGCGCGCAGGTCGTTGAGCCCGAGCTGGTGCGGGTCGAGCCACAGGTTGCCCACGTCGGCGAACAGCCCCATCTCGATCGTGTCGCGCACCGGGACGCGCAGCTCGAACTTCCCCAGCGCGAACGCCTCGCCGCCCTCGGACACCAGCGTCTGGCCGGAGGCGAGCTGCTGCGCCACCCCGCTGCAGGCGACCCCGGAGAGCGAGGCCGCGCAGGTGCGCACCTGCTCGAGATAGTTCGCGCGGACGTCCTCCGGGATCATCTCCTCCTCGCCGTAGCCGCGCATCGTGGCCGCGCCGCCCAGGAAGAAGCGCTTCGGCCCGATGGTCTGGCTCGCCGGGTCGAGCGGAAACACCCGACCGGCACGCAGGGAGACGGCCAGGACCGCGGTTCCGGCCGGGAGATAACCGGTGGCGTTGGCGGACAGCTTCAGCATGTGGACGAAGACGGAGCTGCCCGGCAGGAGCCCGAACAGGATGCCATCCGTGCTCGACCCGATGGAGTGCGCGTACTCGGTGGTGCCGGTGAGGAACCACCCCCGCCGCGGGCGGAGCGGGTCGTCGCGCAGGTCGAGCGCGATCACCGGGCGGAACGACTGCAGGGCGGTGAAGCCGTCGGGGAGCCGGCGGCTCTCGATGTCCGCCCGGGTCAGCACGAGCCCCGCCACCGCCGGGCTCTTGTGCACGTTGTCCCCCTCGAGCTCGTACTGGAGCGAGAGCGTCACCGCGCGCGCGGCCGGGATGTCGAGCCCGAAGACCATCGACCCGCGCGTCAGGTCGTAGGCGCGCCGGTGCGCCTGCTCCGCGATGCCGTCGACGCGCGCCCCGACCCGCGCCCCGAACAGCCCGAAGCGCGGGTCGTGCAGCCCGACGTCGGCCCGCCCCTCGATGCGGTCGATGGGCCGCTTGCCCTCCAGATCGGGCCGGAAGGCGACGAGGGGGTAGTTCACCTTGCCGCGCGCCGTGAGCTGCAGCGCGCGGCCGGAGACGTTCGGCTGCACCAGCTCCACCACCGCGCGCGGGCCGTTGGCGAGCGAGAACCCGAACCCCTGCGACACGGTGCGCCAGGGCCGCTCCGCGATGTCCACGGTGAGGTCCTTGCTCGTCGCCGGCACCTCGGGGTCGGAGAGCCGGAGCCCGACGGAGCGGAAGGCGCCGAGCCGCAGGAGCGCGGCCTGGCTGCGCGCGGCCGCGTCGGGGTCGTACACGTCGCCGGCGCGGAGCGCCACCGTCTCCAGCACCACGTCCTCGCGCGTGCGCCGCGCCCCGGCGACGACCACGCTCCCCACGCGCACGCGCGGGCCCTCCTCGATGCGGAACATGACCGTCGCCTCGCGGCGGTCGGCGGACAGCTCCTCGGCGTCCACGACGCGCGCGTAGAGGTGACCGCGCTTGCCGTAGAGCCCGAGCAGCGCCGCGCGCGTGGCCTCGACCGCGCCGTAGGAGAGGGGATCGCCCGGAGCGAGGCGCGCGGCCGCCGAGAGGTCGGCGGTCGTCACCTCGGCATTGCCCTGGAAGGCGACGGCGCGCACGCGCGTCTGCACGCCCTCGCGGAAGCGCAGCTCGAGGTCGACGGTCCCGGCGGCGGCGTCGAGCGCCGCGCGGGTCCCCTCGTGCGCGGCCTCCAGGTACCCCTCGCCCCGGTAGGCCTCCACCACCCGCTGCGCGGCCTCGTCCCAGAGCGGCGGGTCCCAGGTCTCGCGCGCCAGCACCAGCGGGCGCGTCCGG
>DASTGH010000739.1:0-2575 GCA_035719345.1 Anaeromyxobacteraceae bacterium | reverse complement strand
CGTGGTGCGACTGCGCCGCCCGCCGGCTGCAGCCCGGGACCTTGCAGCAGCCGCCGTCGCGCTCGCGCACCTGCCGGGAGCGGGTGCGCTTCGGCTTCACCAGCGGTCGCCAGGTCTCGAGGAAGTGCGCCGCGATGAAGGCGAGGCACCGGCCCGGCGAGAGCACGGCACCGGCGACGGCGCGGACGGCGTCGAAGGCGGCCGCCAGCACGGCCGCGATGCGCCTCGGCATCGCGACCCCCATCCGGTGCGACGCACGCATCTTCCGCTCGACCTCGCCCTCCACCTCGCGCCGGAGCGCGACGACCGTGAGCGCCTTCGCCCGCGGGATCCAGGCCGCGATCTCGTCCTCGGAGAGCCGGGCGAGGAGCCGCATCCGCTCGTAGGACACCCCCTGCCGGCGCGCCTCCTGCAGCGCCGGCGAGCGCCAGATGCGCTCCTCCAGCTTCGCGCGCTGCTCGACGGTCTTCCCTTCGAGACCGAGCCGCTCCTCGGCGTAGTGCCGGAAGCTCGCGAACCCGAGCCGCAGGTGCATCCCGCTCCGCTTCACGATCGCCGCGCACGAGCCGACGACGTCGTCCCAGCTCTTCCGGACGCGCGCAAGCGTACGCAGGCGCCGATCGACCCGTTCGGCCGTGGCGGTCTTGTCCGCGGGAAGGTCCGGCGCGGTCCAGTCCGGCACGGGCTCGAGGATCGCCCACCGCTCGGTCTCGCCCTCGAGCGCTTCCCGCCTCGCCGCTTCACGCCCGCCGAGCGGCCGGAACGCCTGGCCGAGCGGCCGGGGCGCGTCGGGATCCCCCGGGACGCTGCCCAGGATCTCCTGGGCCATGGCCTCGAGCCGCTCGATCCGGCTGGCGCCCGGCATGATCTCCCCGGCGAGGTCGAGCGCGGCGTCGACGACGAGCCGCTCGTCGTCCCCGAGCTGCGCGCCGAGGCGGACCCAGTCGTCCTCGGGCTCCGGCTCGCCGGAGCGAGCGCGCCGGACGGCAGCCTCGAGCTCCCGGACGGTGCAGCGCGCGGCGCGCTCCACCCACTGGGCCTCCGCCTCGCCGAGAGCGACCGGGAGCACCGTCTGTGCGGCGCGGAGCCGGACGCGTCCGGACCGGAGCGCCTCGCGCAGCCGCGGCCGGGTGCCAAGCGCCTCGCCGAGCGCCGCCAGGCCCTGCGCCGCGCGCTTGCCGAGGTCGAGGACCTCCGCGCGTAATCGTCGAGATGGCACCCCAGCCGGGCGAGGCGATCGCCCCGGCGGAGCGCATGGAGGCCTTCCGCGATCTCCACCTCGAGCGCACCCTCGGCCCGGGCGGCGCACGCCAGGGCCCGTTCGCACACGTCGGCCTCGGGCTCGCCGTTGCGAAACAGCGCCGCGAGCGCGGCGGCGGACGGCGCATCGACCTCGAGCGGCGGCGCGGCGAACGCGGACGCCCACGCCTCGCAGGCGTCCGGTGCCGTCGCATCGAGCGTGCGCGCCGCTTCCATCGCACGCATCGTGACACGGCGGTCTGACACTCAAGGTGTCGGCACGACGTGCCCGAACGTGACGGTGCGCTGGCAGGTTCCTCCTCTGCCGCAGCGTCGGCAACGCTACTTCTGCGCGCCAGTCTGCGGCGTCTTCGCCTCGCCCCCCTTCGACGCCTGTTCGCCGGCGGGCTTCACGTCCTTCGCGTCTCCTGCCTTCGCTCCCGCTTCCTTCCCCGTGGTGGTCTTCGCGTGGGCGTGGTGCCCGCTGCCGTGGCTGCAGCAGGAGCAGCCGTGGTCGTCGTGCCCATGGCCGTGGCCTTCATCGGCCACGGTGTGGACGGGTGACATCATGGCGAGCGCTACCAGGACCGCTGACACATGGCGCATGTGGCTTCTCCTCTCCGTGAGAAGTCTCACGTGCTGACCGCTCGCTCCCTGCGTGATGATGCCGCACGCCTCGGAGGGTCCGCGCCGCCCGCCGCCGGCGATCAGCCAGACCCGGTCGTTCCTCGTCCCCATCCTCGACCCCGTCCTCGTCCCCTGCCCCACCTACCTCGCTTCGCCCTCCGCCCCGGTCAGCGCCCGCAGCCGCTCCTCCAGCGCCGCCGCGTCCAGCCAGGTGGCGCGCCCCTCCGGAAGGTGCGACAGCTGGTGAAGCCACTGCGCCGGCGCGGGCGGGCGGTCGCCGAAGACGGGGCCAGGCGGGTAGAGCAGGTACACGTCCCACGCGAACGGCGCGCCGTCGGCGACGCCCTCGCGCGCAGGGATGGAGAGGACGCCGCCGAGCGCGTGCGCCAGCCGGCCGCCCTCGTCCCAGTACTGCGACACGCGCGCATCCCTCACGTCCGCCGCCACCCGGCTCGCCTCCTCCAGGTCGTCCCAGCGCAGCGCCGGCACCCAGACCAGCGACACCCGCAGCTCGGGCGAGTGGACCTTGCGGAGCACCTCGGAGACCACGGACACGCCGTGGAGACACGCGCCTCAGGTGGGCGAGGCGAGCACGAGGAGCCTCGGCCGCCCGGCGCCCGCGTCGAAGCGCGTCCGCAGCGGCTCGAGCGCGCCGTCGAGCGGCGCCAGCGATCCCGCGGACGCGGCCCCCGCCGGCGCCGGAGCGCCC
>DASTGH010000738.1:0-2670 GCA_035719345.1 Anaeromyxobacteraceae bacterium | reverse complement strand
AGGGGGAGAGGCTCCGCAAGCTCGCAGCGCTGGCCCACCGCGTCGCCGGCCTGTGCCGCGGGGACGAGGCCGTGCCCCGGGCCGTCGCCGAGCGCGCCGCGGCGCTGGCCGAGGACCTCGAGGAGCTCGCCGCTGCGTAGCGGAAGCCCCTCGCACCCACGACAGGCACGTGCACGGCTTGCCAGGTGCCCGGGCGCGACCCAACGTGCTCGCGGCGGCGGCCTCGCCCGGCTCTGGCTATATTGCCCGGTAGGGCGTCGACGGATGGGTGCAGCCCGGCGTTTTGGTGGTAGGATCGACGAGCCTGTGAGGGACGCGTGAGCCGGAAAGAGCACCACCACGGAAACCTGAGCTGCTCCTTCTGCGGCAAGGGGCAGCGCGAGGTGCGCAAGCTCATCGCCGGCCCGACGGTCTACATCTGCGACGAGTGCATCCGTCTCTGCAACGACATCATCGCGGAGGAGGCCGAGCGGGACGAGGGGCGCCCGGCGGTCTCGCTGCCGACGCCGGCGGAGATCAAGAGCTTCCTCGACGACTACGTCGTCGGCCAGGACCGCGCGAAGAAGGTCCTCTCCGTCGCCGTCTACAACCACTACAAGCGCGTCTACTCGAAGAAGCCCGCGCGCCCGGCGCGCGCCGGGCAGACGCGGCCCGGCACCGAGGACGTCGAGCTGCAGAAGTCGAACATCCTGCTCATCGGCCCGACCGGCTCCGGCAAGACGCTGCTGGCGCAGTCGCTGGCGCGCTTCCTCAACGTCCCGTTCACCATCGCCGACGCCACCAGCCTCACCGAGGCCGGGTACGTGGGCGAGGACGTCGAGAACATCATCCAGAACCTGCTCCACAACGCCGACTACGACGTGGAGAAGGCGGCCCGCGGCATCGTCTACATCGACGAGATCGACAAGATCGCGCGCAAGGGCGACACGCCCTCGCCCACGCGCGACGTCGGCGGCGAGGGCGTGCAGCAGGCGCTCCTCAAGATCATCGAGGGCACGCGCGCCAACGTCACGCCGCGCGGCGGCAAGAAGTACAACCAGCAGGAGTACATCCAGGTCGACACCTCGAACATCCTCTTCATCGTCGGCGGCGCGTTCTGCGGCATCGAGCAGGCGATCCGGCGCCGCGTGGGCGTGAAGGGGCTCGGCTTCGGGGCCCGCATCGAGCGCAAGGAGGAATTCTCGCTCGGTGAGCTCCTCGCCAAGATCGAGCCCGCCGACCTGGTGAAGTTCGGGATGATCCCGGAGTTCGTCGGCCGCGTGCCCATCATCGCCACGCTCTCCGACCTCTCCGAGGACGACCTCGTCACCATCCTCACCCAGCCCAAGAACGCGCTCACCAAGCAGTACGTGAAGCTGTTCGAGATGGAGCGGGTGAAGCTCTCCTTCACGCGGGAGGCGCTGCGCGCCTGCGCCCGCGAGGCGATGCGCCGGAAGTCCGGCGCTCGCGGCCTGCGCGCCATCCTCGAGCAGGCGATGCTCGACATCATGTATGACGTCCCGTACCGGGAGGGCGTGAAGGAGTGCAAGATCACGGAGGGCGTGATCCTGAACAAGGAGCCGCCGCTCCTCTCCTTCGAGAAGGAGAAGAAGCTCGCCTGAGGCCCGCGCTCGCGGGTGAGCGCTCCTCTCCGGGGCCCCGTTCCCAGCGCGGGAGCGGGGCCTCCGTCGTTCCGGGGGCCACAGCGTGCCGCGCGGGCACGGGGTCGCCAGGCAAAATCCCGAAGAAACACGTGGCACTGCATGCGGCACTGGAATTGCTTGATACCGGAGTGAAGCCCGGGCGCCGCGAGCGTCCGAGCGCCGTCGCCGCACGGAGGCCACGCCATGTTTCGCAACCTCGTCCTCGCACTCGCCCTCGCCGCGGTCGGCGCGCCGGCCGTGGCGCAGAACGAGGAGCCGGGCGGCTTCTTCGGCGACGAGGTCCCGCCTCCGCCGCAGGAGTTCGACGACAACGCCTCCAACGTCGACGTGTCGGTGGACGCCAGCCCCGGCGCCGCCCAGGTGACGCTCGACACCTTCCAGCAGGGCCTGTCCTCGCAGGGCGAATGGGTCGACATGCCGCCGTACGGCCGCGTCTGGCGGCCGACGGGCGTCGCGGCGGGCTGGCGGCCGTACTACTACGGCCGCTGGGAGTGGACCGACGAGGGCTGGCTGTGGGTGTCGGACGAGCCGTGGGGCTGGGCGACGTACCACTACGGGCGCTGGGCGTACGACGGCGGCGCGGGCTGGGTCTGGATCCCCGGCTACCAGTGGGCGCCGGCGTGGGTGACGTGGCGCTACAGCCCCGACTACATCGGCTGGGCGCCGCTCGGGCCCGGGTTCTCGGTCTACGTGACGTCGTACCCGGTCGTCTACTCCTGGTGGACGTTCGTGCCCTGCACGCACTTCGTGGGCGTCCCGGTCTACACGACCGGTTACACGGGCGCGTACGTCCGCAACATCTGGCACGCCACGCGCCCGGCGCCGCCGCGCGCCGTGGTGGGTGGCGTCCCGGCGCCGGCCTGGGGCGGTCCGGCCCGGCCCTTCATCGAGCACCGCGTCGGCCGGCCGGTGGTACCGGTGCGCGTCCAGCCGGTCGGGTCGCCGGCCGCCGTCGCGGCGGCGCCGCGCGCGGGCGCGGGCGTCGTCCCGATCTACCGTCCCGAGGTCCGAGCGGCGCCGCGCGCCG
>DASTGH010000737.1:0-18409 GCA_035719345.1 Anaeromyxobacteraceae bacterium | reverse complement strand
TCGTGGCGAGCGAGGACGACCCCTACGTCGCGCCGGCGCGAGCCCGCCTCTTCGCGGAGCGCTGGGGGAGCGTCTTCGTCTCCGCCGGGCCCGCCGGGCACCTCAACTCGGCGAGCGGCCTCGGCGAGTGGCCGCGCGGTCTCGAGCTCCTCCTCGAGCTGGCGGGGCGTCCGTGAGCCGGCGCCCGGACGCGCTCGCCGCGGTGCGCGCGCTCATGGCCAGGGACCGCTTCGCGGCGGCGAACGGCGTCGAGCTCACGTCGCTCGGCCGCGGCCGCGCCCGGACGGCGATGCGCGTCGGGCGCCGGCACATGAACGGCGTCGGCACCGTGCAGGGCGGCGCCATCTTCACGCTCGCCGACCTGGCCTTCGCCGCGGCGTGCAACTCGAACGGGACGGTGGCCGTCGCGCTCGACGTCGCCATCACCTTCGCGCGACCCGGGCTCGCCGGGACCCTCACCGCCGACGCCCGCCAGGTGTCGCTCTCGCGCCGGGTCTCGGTCTGCGAGATCCGCGTCACCGACGGCGCCGGCGAGCTCGTCGCGCTCTTCCGAGGGACCGCGTTCCGCAAGGACGAGCCGGTCGAGGCGCTGCTCGGCCCCGCTCGCCCTCAGGGCAGCGGCCGCAGCCGCCCGACGCGCCGCCGGAAGTAGTCGGCGAACCAGGCGGCGCCGCCCGCGTCGACGGCGATGCCCGCGCCGCCGAAGCCGACGAATCCGCCGGCGTCCTCCATGCCATAGGCGGAGAGCGGCGGGAACAGGAACACCCGGCCGCTGCCCGGGTCGAGCCAGCCCACCGAGGCCGGATGCGCCGGATCGCGCTCGTGGCCGACCGCCGGCGAGAGCGTGAACCAGACGCGGCCCGCGGCATCGAGCGCGATGGAGTGGAGCAGGTCCGACCCGGGGGAGGCGCCGGGGACGGGCCACACCGTGACGCAGGGGTTCGCGCCGCCGGCGTCGAGCGCGCGGCAGGCGGGCCGGCCGGGCGCGGACGCATCCACCCGGAACAGCGCCAGGCTCGCCTGCCCGCAGCCGAACACCTCCCCTCCGGCGCCCTCGACCAGGCTCCACGGCCCGGCGCCGAGCAGGAGGTACTGGCAGCAGTGCGCGGCGCAGCGCCTCGCCGGATCCGCCGCGAAGCAGTCACAGCCCGCGTACGAGCAGGAGCGCTGGCCCGCGGGCGCGGGGAGCGGCCACGCGTCGACCGCGCCGGTCGCCGGGTCGAGCCGGCCCACGTGCCGGCCGCCCCAGTACGCGGAGTACCAGAGGGAACCGTCCGAGTGGACGAGGAGCTGCGAGGGCAGCTCGACGCCCAGGGCGGACGGTAGCTCGTACTCGCGGAAGCAGCCGGGCCGGTCGCCCGCGCCCGGCGGGCACACGCGGTCGGCGAGCGCGCAATCCGCGTCGGTGACGCAGCGGCGCGACGCGGTCGCGCTGCAGGCGCCGACGCCCGCCCCGGCGGGTACGAGGCAGGCCTCCCCGGGGGCGAAGGCGAGGTCGCCGCCGTCCGCGGGCACGGAATCGGGGTCGAACGAGGTGAGCCGCGCCTCGAGCGCGACGCCGGGGGCGGTGCCGCGGCTCGACCGCCGCGCCTGCGAGAACCAGACGCGCCGCCGGCCCTCGTCCCAGGCGACGCCGACGACGCCGTTGGCGTCGCCCGGCACGGCCCAGAGGTCGAGCCGGCCGGTGGCGGGGTCGTACGCGCCCACGCGCGCGTGGTTCGCGTTCGGGCCGCGGTACGGGGCGGGTCCCGCCTCGCCGAACCAGGCGCGGCCGCGCGGGTCCACCGCGACCGCCTCGCCCAGCGTGGCGATGCGCGAGGGGGTGTCGCCGAACACCGTCTGCGCGAAGATGCCGGGCCCGGCGGCCTGCGGCAGGTCGATCGCGAGCCACGATGACTGCGCCTCACCCGGCGCGGAGCCTTGCGCCTCACCCGGCGCGGAGCTCTGCGCTCCGCCCGGCGCGGCGGCACCCTCCAGCACGTGGAAGCGCGTGTGGAACTCCTCGTTCAGGAAGAGGCGGCCGGCGGCGTCGAGCGCCACGGCCAGCGGCGCCGCGGACGTGCCGGGGCTCGGCGGCACGTCGACGTGGTCGTACGCCCAGCGGGTGACGGCGCCGGCGAGGTGCGCGCCGCTCGTGCAGACCTCGAACCGCGCCGCGGCCGCCGCGGCGCCGGGCGCCCGGAGGACGACCCGCGCGTCGGTCCAGGAGACGACCTCGGACGCCTCCGTGGAGCGCGCGGTGAAGAGCGCTGCGCCGGCGGCGTCGCGGAGGACGACGAACGCCCCGCCCACCGGCGTGCCGCAGGCGTCCTCGCGGAAGCTGCCCGGGGCGGCCGCGCCCAGGCCCGAGCCGTGGACCGCGACCGCGACCTCGCCGGACGCGTTGTCGACCGCGTCCTCGTGCACCAGCAGCAGCGCCGGCTCGTGCACGCTGGCGGCGTGGGCGGGCGCCGGCGAGGAGCGACACGCCGCAGCGGCTGCGGCTGCGATGGCGGCGGCCAGAGCGGGCGCGAGAGCGGGGAGCGCGCTCGGGGCGGGCGTCACGACGCCAGCCTAGCAGGGCCTCGCTCGCGGCCTCCGGCCCAGTTCGTGCAGTTGTGCCAGTAGAAACGCATGCACCGCTTTGGGTGCACGCGCCGGCGTCACCGCGAGCGGTCGCTCGAGCCGCCGGCGCCCGCCGTGTCGGCCGCTTCGTGCTTCGCCTTCTTCGACTTCTTCTTCGCGGCCTTCTTCGCGCGCGGATCCGGCGTCTTCGAGGCCGCGCCTCTCTCGGCGTCTCCGCCGTTCACGGCCCGCTCCATCCCCGCCTGCGAGCCTGGCTCGATCTTCGAGGCCGGCGGCGAGCCGCCCTCCTCGGCCGCGATCGCCGGGGTCGCCCCCGCGAGCGAAAGGCTCACGCACGCCACCGCCACCCTCCCGAGCAGACGCATTCGCACCCTCCAGCGGCCTCGACGGGCCACCGGGAAAAGGTCGGCACGCGCGGGGCGGGCGTCACCCGCCCCGCGACGTCGCTGACCGGCGCGCGCGAAGCCCCGCCCGCGCGTCCTACTCCGGGACGCCGCCAGCTCCCCCGCGCAGGCGCAGGAACGCCGGGATGTCGTACTGGTCCTCGTCGCCGGGCTTGAAGCCCTCGCCCACGGCAGGCCGCGGACGCGAGGGGAGGGGTGGCGGCCGCGGCGGAGCGCCCACTCCGTTCGAGGCGGCGACCTTCACCGTCTCCCGGCGCGTGACCTCGACCGGCGGCGTGAGCGCCTGCGGCGGCGCCACCGCGGCGGGAGCAGGGGCGGTGGCCGCCGCGACGACGGGCGGGGCCGTGCGCGCGCGGGCGCCGTAGAGCGGCTGCTCCGCCGGGCGCTCGAGCTTGATGGGCCGCTCGTGCTTGGCGAAGCCGGTGGCGATGACCGTGATCTTCACCTCGTCGCCCATCCGCTCGTCCACCACCGAACCGAAGATGATGTTGGCGTCGGGGTCGGCCGCGGTCTGCGCCATGGTGACCGCCTCGTTCACCTCCCACAGCGTGAGCGACGGCCCGCCGGTGATGTTCACGAGCAGCCCGGTCGCGCCGTCGAGCGAGACGTCCTCGAGCAGCGGCGAGGAGATGGCCGCCTGCATGGCCTCGAGCGCGCGCCGCTCGCCGGTGGCGCGGCCCGTCCCCATGAGCGCCATGCCCTGCTCGCCCATGATCGTCCGCACGTCGGCGAAGTCGACGTTGACGAGGCCGTGCACCGTGATGATGTCGCTGATGCCCTGCACCGCCTGCAGGAGCACGTCGTCGGCGCGCTTGAACGCGTCGAAGAGCGAGACGTTCTCGCCCGCCACGCTGATGAGGCGCTGGTTGGGGATGACGATGAGCGTGTCGACCGCCGCCTTCAGCTCGGCGAGGCCCTGCTCCGCCTGCTTGCGCCGCTTGTTCCCCTCGAAGAGGAACGGCTTCGTCACGACGCCCACCGTGAGCGCACCCTGCTGCTTCGCCACGTCGGCGACGATGGGCGCGCCACCGGTGCCGGTGCCGCCGCCCATGCCGGCGGTCACGAACACCATGTCCGCCCCGGCCAGCGCGTCGGCGATGGCGTCCTTCGACTCGAGCGCCGCCTCGCGGCCGCGGTCGGGGTTCGCGCCGGCGCCGAGGCCGCGCGAGGTGCTCTTCCCCAGCTGGATCTTCACGCCCGCCTTGTTGGCGGCGAGCGCCTGCACGTCGGTGTTCGCCGCGATGAACTCCACGCCCTCGAGGCGCCCCGCGACCATGGTGTTGATGGCGTTTCCGCCGCCGCCGCCGACGCCGATCACCTTGATGCGCGCGCCGGGCTCGTTCCTGTCCGAGAGCTCGATCATGTCCGTGTCCTTTCCTCGCCTCGTGCGCGCGCTCAGAAGATCTCTCCCAGCCACTTCTGCATGCGGTTCCTGACCTTGCGGTAGACGTTCTCCTCGCGGATGCGGAAGTGCGGGCTCGCCTCGACCTGCTTGGCACCGTACTGCACGAGTCCCACAGCGGTGGCGAACTGGGGACCCTTCACCACGTCCACCAGGCCGCCCACCCCGCGCGGGACGCCGCGCCGCACCGGCATCCCGAGCACCTCCTCCGCCATCTGGGCCATGCCGTGGAGCAGGGTCGAGCCGCCGGTGATGACGACGCCCGAGGCGAGCAGTTCCTCCATCCCGCACTTCTGGATCTCGTGCTGCACGAGCATGAAGATCTCCTCCACGCGCGGCTCGATGATCTCGGCCAGGATCTGGCGGGAGAGCACGCGCGGCGCGCCGCCGCCCACGCTCGGCACCTCGATCGTCTCGCTCTTGTCCACGAGCGAGGCGACCGCGCAGCCGTACTGCTTCTTGATGCGCTCCGCCTCGTGCGTGGGCGTGCGCAGGCCGACCGCCACGTCGTTGGTGAGGTGGTTGCCGCCGAGCGCCAGCACCGCGGTGTGGGCGATGGAGCCGTTCGCGAAGATGGCGATGTCGGTGGTGCCGCCGCCGATGTCGACGAGGCAGACGCCGAGCTCCTTCTCGTCCTCGGAGAGCACCGCCAGCGAGGAGGCGAGCGGCTGCAGCACGATGTCGGAGACGTTGAGGCCGGTGCGCTGCGCGCACTTGATGATGTTCTGTGCCGAGGAGACGGCGCCGGTGACGATGAGCGCCTTCGCCTCCAGGCGCACCCCGCTCATGCCGACCGGCTCCTTGATGCCGTCCTGGTCGTCGACCACGAACTCCTGCGGCAGGACGTGGATGACCTCGCGGTCGAGCGGGATGGCGACCGCCTTCGCCTGGTCGATGACCCGGTCGACGTCGGTCTGCCGGACCTCCTTGTCCTTCACCGCCACCACGCCGTGCGAGCTGAAGGCCTTGATGTGGCCGCCGGCGATGCCGGTGTAGACGGTGGAGATCTCGCACCCGCCCATGTGCTCCGCCTCCTCGATCGCGCGCTTGATCGAGGCGACGGTGGCGTCGATGTTGACGACGACGCCCTTGCGCAGCCCCTTCGACGGGTGGGAGCCGATCCCGATGATGTCGATGCCCTCGTCGCCGAGCTCGCCGACGATGGCGCAGATCTTGGTCGTGCCGATGTCCAGGCCGACCAGGATGTCGCCGCTCTTCGCCATACCACCTCCGACGGGAGGCGCAGTCGCGCTCCGTCTGCCTAGGGCTCTCTCGAGCCCACGCCCACCTTCACCGCTGGCGAAGGGCTCGCCCCGGCGAGCCGGACCGTCACCCGGTTCGGGTGCAGCCGGTCGTCGAGGTGGAGCACCTCGGCCTTCTTCCCCTCGGCGCGGAGCGTCGAGAGGATCCGTTCCAGGCGCGAGAGCTTCGCGTCGAGGTCGCCCGATCCGAGCCGGACCTCGAGGCCCTCCTCGCCCAGGTAGAGGGTCGTCCCGTCGCCCGGGTCGACGTGGATCTCCGAGAGGTGCGCCGCCGCATCGGCCTCGCGCCACGCGCGCGCCAGCGCCAGGGCGCCGGCGAGGAGGGGCTCGGCGTCGGCGCGGTGGCTCACCCACTCGCCGCGGCCGATCCCGGTCACCACCGGCAGGTCGAGGCCGTCGCCCGGCTCGGCGCGCTTGAAGGGCGTCCCCTCGTCGTCGACGAGGTACAGCCCGGACAGCTCGACGAGCGCCGCCGCCCTCCGCTCCGTCACGCGCACGGTGAGCCGCGGCGGCCAGCCGCGGCGGACCTCGAGCCGGCGCACCCAGGGGTGGCGCGCGAGCGCCTTCTCCAGGGAGGCGACGTCGGCGAGGAGGAGGTGATCGCCCGGCTTCACCGGCGAGAGCGCCAGCAGCTCGTCGGCGGTCGCCCGGGAGAGGCCCTCGAAGCGGATGGTGCGGATGCGGAAGGCGGGGCTCTCGCGCACGGCGCGCCAGGCCTGGAGGCCGCCGGCCACCGCGGCGGCGGCCACGGCGATCGCACCCAGGGCCCGCAGCCAGCTCCGGCCGCGCCCGCCGCTCCCGCCCGCACCCGCCCTGTCCGCCCGACGGCGGTTCCGACCCGCCACGCGCCGCTCCACGCCCGTCCACCCACGCCCGCGGCCCACCGATACCGGCCGCCATCGCCCGATGGGGCAGCATGCCCGAACGATCCCACATTGCAAGTTCCCAGCGCGCCGCTTGCGGCGCGCAACGACATCGCGTGCACCTGGTGCGCGCACACCTCCATACCCACGGAGATCAAGGATTTTCTTGGGGTGCGCGCGATATCGTGCGACGCTCGGTCCGAACTCTCCTCCGGAGCCCCTCGATGCGCTTCACCCTTCTCCTCGCCGCGGCAGCCGTGGTCCTCCTCGGGTCGGCGGCGTTCGCCGCAGGAGGCCGGCTGGCGCCGCTCGAGCCGGCGGATGCGGTCTCCACGCACGGCCCCTTCGAGATGGGCGCCTGCGACGCCTGTCACCAGGGCCAGAGCACGAAGCCCGGCGCGAAGGTGGCCGGCCACGTGGTGAAGCCGGCGCCCGAGCTGTGCTTCGACTGCCACGACGACTTCCGCAAGCCGGTGAAGAACCACCCGGCGGCGAAGACCGCGTGCACCGCCTGCCACTCGCCTCACAACGCGCGCAAGAAGAAGCTCTTGCTGTAGGCGCGGAGCGCACCCTCGACCACCGCCGTCAATCGCGTGACGTCATTGATCTCGATCAAGGAATGACGGCCTGCGATCATACTTAGATGCCCGTCAACACGGCGGATCCAGTGGGGGCCCCCAACGGGGCACCGGAGCGGAGTGACGCGATGCACGTGAGGAACGTCTCCATCCTGGCAGCGGCGCTCGCCGCGCTGGCCGCGCCCGACCTCGCGCGCGCTGCGCCGCCGCAGCCCGCTGCGGCCCCCGCCGCTGCCGCTCCTGCCGCCGCGCCGCAGTACAAGTACCCGACGCGCCGCAAGGTGGACAACAAGCCGCTGCCGCCCGGGACCAAGGCGGCGGTGGTGCACGCGCCGTACGGCTCGGGCGAGTGCACGATGTGCCACCAGTCGAACGACCCGAAGAAGCCCGGGCCGGTGATCAAGGCCGGCAACGCGCTCTGCTACGACTGCCACGGGGAGTTCGAGGAGATCATGGCGCGGAAGTACAAGCACCCTCCGGCGGTCGAGGCGTGCACGAACTGCCACAATCCCCACGACGCCAAGGAGAAGAAGCTCCTCCACGCCGAGCTCGCCTCGCAGTGCCTCGACTGCCACAAGCCGATCAAGCAGATCGTGGAGAACGCGAAGGTGAAGCACGGCGCGCTCTCCAGCGGCCAGAAGTGCGCCAACTGCCACAACCCGCACGGCACCAACATCGAGAAGCTGCTCATCAACCTGCCGTTCGATCAGTGCGTGAACTGCCACTCCGTCGACGACATGAAGGACTGGAACGGCGTCACGCTCACGAACTTCAAGAGGTTCCTCGAGGACAACAAGGTGTGGCACGCGCCGGTGGAGGCGAAGGACTGCTCCGCCTGCCACAAGACGCACGGCGCCGACAACTTCCGCCTGCTCGTGGCCGAGTACCCGGCCAAGTTCTACGCCGCGTACGAGCTGAAGAACTACGCGCTCTGCTACGGCTGCCACAACGACAAGGTGGTGTCGGAGCCGGAGACGACGACGCTCACCAACTTCCGCGACGGCTCGCGCAACCTCCACTTCGTCCACGTGAACAAGGCCGACCGCGGCCGCACCTGCCGCGCCTGCCACGAGGTGCACGCCTCGAAGCAGGACCACCACATCCGCGACGGCGTGCCGTACGGCCCGCGCGGCTGGGTCCTCAAGATCAACTTCACGAAGACGCCGACGGGCGGCACCTGCGCCAAGACCTGCCACGAGACGAAGACGTACACGAACAAGACGCTCTCCACCTCCAGCAAGAAGAAGTGAGGGCCGCCGCCATGAACACGCGACGCCGCGCCCTCCTCTGGGTGCTCGGGTTCCTCGCGTCGGCCGCGGTCTGGCCGATGGCCGGCTTCGCCTTCGCCAACGCCGCGCCGGGCGACGTGCTGGAGAACGTCGAGCTGCCCACGCTCGACGGCGGGAAGCACGCCTACCTCTCGAAGAAGCACCTCGCCAACGTCTTCGTCTTCTTCCGGCCGAACCAGGACCACTCGCTCGAGACGCTGCGCGCCATGGCCAAGTGCGAGAAGGAGTTCGCCGACAAGCCGGTGCACTTCGTGGCCATCGTCTCCGCCAGCTGGGACGCGGAGGAGGTCCGGGCGGTGGTGCGCGAGAGCGGCATCGCCATGCCGGTGCTGGTCGACCGGGACGACCAGCTCTACGGCCGGCTGGGCGTGCGGCTCCACCCCGCCATCGGCGTCGCCAACGAGAAGCTGGAGCTCCTCGCCTACGAGCCGTTCCACAAGATCAACTACTGCGATCGCATCCGCGGAAAGATCCGGTACGCGCTGCACGAGATCGACCTGGCCGAGGTGTACAAGACGGAGCACCCGCCCAAGGCGCTCTTCCCGAACGAGATCCCGGGCGCGGTCGAGCACCGGCACGTGCGCATGGGCGAGAACTTCCTGCGCGCGAAGCAGTACGACCGGGCGCTGGCGGAGGCGACGCAGGTCCTGGAGAAGAACCCGGCCTACGCGCCCGCCCACGCGCTCATGGGCGACGCCCTGGCGGCGCAGGGCAAGTGCGCCGACGCGGCCCGCTCCTGGGAGCAGGCGAAGAAGCTCGATCCCAAGGCCGGGGCGAACGCCGAGGCGCACGCCAGCGTCTGCCGCGGCGCGAAGTGACGGTGCGGCGCGCCGCCGGCGCGCTCGCCGCGAGGAGGACACCCATGCTCGTTCCCCTGCGCCTCGCCACCGCCGCGCTGGCCGTGCTCTCGATGGCCGCGGCCCCGCCGGCGCGCGCGCGCGTCACCGCCGGCGAGGTCCTGGAGAACGCCGAACTGCCGGCGCTCGGCGGCGGCAAGGACGTGCTCGTCTCGCGCGCCGACCGGGTGAGCATCGTCCTCTTCTGGAGGCCGGGCCACGAGCGGTCGCTCGACACGCTCAAGCAGATGGCGGAGTGCGAGAAGGTCTTCGCCGGCAAGCCCGTCCACATGGTGGCGGTCGTCTCCGGGGTGTACGCGGCCGAGGACGTGAGGGCGGCGGTGACCGAGGCCGGGCTTCACGTGCCGGTGCTCGTCGACGAGGGCGACGCCCTCTACGGACGGCTCGAGATCCGGCAGCACCCGCTGGTGGTGGTGGCCGAGCCGACCGGGCGCATCCAGCTGGCGCAGCCGTACGTCCGGCTGCGCTACTGCGACATCGTGCGCGCCCACGTGCGCTGGCTCCTGAAGGAGATCGACCAGGCGCAGCTCGAGCTGGCGCTGAACCCGCCGCGGGCGTCGTTCCCCAACGACGACAAGCGCAACGTGGTGAAGCGCTACGTCACCATGGGCCGCCGCGAGGCGGCCGCCGGCCACTGCGACAAGGCGCTCGCGTCCTACGAGAAGGCGCTCGCCATCCTCCCGGACGACAGGGCCGCGCTCGAGGGCGTGGCGGCGTGCGACCCGAGCGCCCAGCGCGCGGTGAAGGCCGCGAAGAACTGACGGTTCGTCAGGCCTTGAGCGAGGCGCCCTCCAGCAGCCGCTCGCACAGATCGGGAAACGAGATGCCGAGCCCGGCCGCGATCTTGGGCACGAGCGAGGTGGCGGTCATGCCCGGCAGCGTGTTGAGCTCGAGGATGTAGGGCGTGCCGTCGGGCGGGACGATGAAGTCGACGCGCGTGACCCCGTCGCAGCCGAGCGCGGCGTGCGCCTTCTCCGCGGCGGCGTGCAGGCGCTTCGCGTGCTCGGGCGGGAGCCGCGCCGGGTAGAAGTACTGGGTCGTGCCCGGCGTGTACTTCGCCACGTAGTCGTAGAACTCGCGCGAGGGGACGATCTCGATGGCGCCGAGCGCCTTGCCGTCGAGCACGGCCACGTCCACCTCCATCCCCTTCACGTAGCGCTCGACGATGATCTCGCCCTTGTAGGCGGCCGCGTCCTCGCAGGCGGCGGTGAGCGCGCCGGCGTCGCGCACGATGTGCACGCCGACCGACGATCCCTCGCCGGCCGGCTTCACCACCGCCGGCAGGCCGAAGGGCAGGTCGGCGACGGAGATGCGCGCGGCGCGGTCGCGGGAGAAGACCTTGTACTCGATGACGTCGAGCCCCTCGTCGCGGAAGAGGAGCTTGGAGAAGACCTTGTCCATGCCCAGCGCCGAGGCGAGCACGCCCGACCCGGTGTAGGGGATGCCCATCGACTCGAGCAGGCCCTGGATGGCGCCGTCCTCGCCCCAGCGTCCGTGCAGCGCCACGAAGGCGACGTCGATGGAGAGCTGGCGCAGGCGCGCCGCCACCTCCAGGTCCACGTCCACCATCGCCACGTCGTGACCCTTGGCGCGGAGCGCCTCGGCGCAGCCCGCGCCCGAGCGGAGCGAGACCTCGCGCTCGGTCGAGCGGCCGCCGTACAGCATCGCCACCTTCTTGCCGGACCACTTGCCCATCGGTCTCACCCCTGTCGCGACGTGCACCCTCACCTGCTCACGAGACGGCCTCGTCTGCAAGGAACTCGCCCAGGAACCGCACCTCGGGCTCGAGCGTCACGCCGAAGCGCTCCCTCACCCGCGCCCGCGCCAGGTTCACGAGCGCGAGCACGTCGCGCGCCGTCGCCCCGCCCAGGTTCGTCACGAAGTTGGCGTGGACGGGCGACCACGTGGCGTTCCCGACGCGGTGCCCCTTCAGGCCGACCGCCTCGATGAGCCGGCCGGCGAAGTCGCTGGGTGGGTTCGTGAAGGTCGAGCCGAACGTGGGCTGGGTGAGCGGCTGGGTGGCGCGCCGGCGCTCCACGTCCGCCTTCATGGCGGCGGCCGCCGCCGCGACGTCGCCCTCGCGGAGCTCGACCTCGACGCGCGTCACGACGCCGCCCGGAGGGAGGTGGGCGGTGCGGTAGGCAAAGCGGAGCTCCGCGGCGTCGACCCATCCGGCGCCGTCGGCGGTCGCGATCTCGACCCGGCGGGCGACGTCTCTCATCTCCCCGGTGCGGGTGCCGGCGTTCATGGCGACGAGTCCGCCGAGCGTGCCCGGGATCCCCGCCGCCCATTCCACGCCGACGAGCCCGAGCTTCTGCGCGCGCGCCACGAGCCGCGAGGAGGGCGCGCCGGCGGCGAGGACGAGGCGGGTGCCGTCGGTGCGCTCCTCGCCCAGCTCCTGCGGCAGCTTCAGGACGGCGCCGCGCACGCCGCGATCGGCGACGAGCAGGTTCGCGCCGCCGCCGAGGACCGAGAGCGGCACGCCCTCGGCGCGGCAGAAGCGGAGCAGCGCGGCGAGGTCGTCCGGCGTCGCCGGTCGGACGAGCAGGTCGGCCGGCCCGCCGATGCGGATGGCAGTGCGCGCGGCGAGCGGCGCGTCGCGGACGTGCTCGCCGCGGACGGTCCGTTCGATGTGGGTTCGCCAGTCCAAGGTCGAGGTCGAGGTCGAGGACGGGGTCGGGGACGGGGACGGGGACGGGGACGGGGACGGGGACGGGGACGGGGACGGGGACGAGGACGGGGACGGGGACGAGGACGAGGACGAGGACGAGATGACGGTTCGTGTCTTGGAGGTCGGCGGCGGATCCCCCTCCCCCGTCCGCAGACGGGGGAGGGCCGGGGAGAGGGCCGGGTTCCGCTAGGTTCCGAGCATGCCGAGGATCTCCGGCCCCACGTTGGTCACATCCCCCGCGCCGAGCGTGATGACGATGTCCCCCGGCCTCACCTTCTCGCGCGCCGCGCGCGCCAGCCGGGGCCGGTCCGGGACGAACGTCACGTCGCGGTGCCCGTGCGCGCGGATCGCCGCCGCCAGCGCCTCGCCGGAGATGCCGGCGATCGGCTCCTCGCCCGCGGCGTAGATCTCCGACAGCACCAGCGCGTCCGCGTCGTTGAACGCGCTCGTGAACTCGGGCAGGAGGTCCCGCGTCCGCGTGTAGCGGTGCGGCTGGAACACGCACACCACCCGCCGCCCGAACGCCTCGCGCGCGCCGCGCAGCACCGCCTTCACCTCGGCCGGGTGGTGGCCGTAGTCGTCCACCACCGTCACGCCCGCCGCCTCGCCGCGCACCGTGAAGCGGCGCTGCACGCCGCCGAAGGAGGCGAGCCCCTCGCGCGTCACCTCCGCGGCGATGCCCATCTCGTCGCCGAGCGCCACCACCGAGAGCGCGTTGAGGGCGTTGTGGCGCCCCACCATGCCCACCTCGAAGCGCCCGAGCGCCTCGCCGCGGCGGAAGGCGTCGAAGGCCACGCGGTGCGCCCGGACCTCGATGTTCGCGGCGCGGTAGTCGGCCTGGGGCGCCTCGCCGTAGGTGACGAAGCGCTTCTCCAGCTCGGGGATGAGCGACTGGACGGTGGGGTGGTCGATGCAGAGGATGGCGAGCCCGTAGAAGGGCACGCGGTTCACGAAGTCGAGGAAGCCCTGCCGCAGCGCCGCCGGCGTCTTCCAGTGGTCGAGGTGCTCCGGGTCGATGTTGGTCACCACCGCGATGGTGGGCGGCAGCCGCAGGAACGAGCCGTCCGACTCGTCCGCCTCGACCACCATGTACTCGCCCTTCCCCAGCTTCGCGTTCGAGCCGAACGCGTTCACCTTGCCGCCCACCACCGCCGTCGGGTCGAGGCCGGCGTGGGCGAGGAGGTGGGCGGCCATCGAGGTGGTGGTCGTCTTCCCGTGCGAGCCGGCGATGGCGACGCCGTACTTGAGCCGCATGAGCTCGGCCAGCATCTCGGCGCGCGGGATGACCGGGATCTTGCGGGCGCGCGCCTCCAGCACCTCGGGGTTGTCCCGGCGCACCGCCGACGAGGTCACCACCACGTCCACGTCCTCGACGTTGGCGGCGGCGTGCCCGCCGCCCGCGATGCGGCCGCCGAGCGCCGCCAGGCGGCGGGTGGTGTCGGACTCCTTCAGGTCGGAGCCGGAGACCCGGTAGCCGAGGTTGAGCAGCACCTCGGCGATGCCGCTCATGCCGATGCCGCCGATGCCGACGAAGTGGATGCGGGCGGGGCGGGAGCGGAAGAGCGTCATGGGGCCGAGGGGGTCCGGGAGGGGGCGGGGCGGACGGGCCGGAAGCCGGGGCCGCGGTCGCGCCCGCGAGCCGATCCCCAGCGCCGGGTGACGAGCTGGGCGCAGACGTCGGTGATCTCCTGCGCCGCCTGCGGCGCGCCCAGGCGGCCGGCGGCCCGCGCCATGCGCTCGCGCCGCTCCGGCTGGGTGAGGATGGCGCGGACCTCGGAGGCGAGCAGCTCGCCGGTGAGGTCGCGCTCCTCGATCATGACCGCCGCGCCCGCGTCCACCAGGCTCTGGGCGTTGCGCACCTGGTGGTTGTCGGCCGCGGCCGGGAAGGGGATGAGGATCGCCGGCTTCTTGCAGACGCCCAGCTCGGCCAGCGTGGTCGCGCCGGCGCGGCAGACGACGAGGTCGGCGCGGGCGTAGGCCTGGCTCATGTCGTGGATGAACTCGCGCACGTCGGGCGCGAACCCGCAGGCGCGGTAGCCGGCCTCCACCTGCTCGCGGTCGTGCGCGCCGGTCTGGTGCACGATCTCGACCCGATCGCGCAGGTCGGCGAGGTGCGGCATCGCCTCGATCATCCGCATGTTGAGGGCGTGCGCCCCCTGCGAGCCGCCGAAGACGAGCACGCGCTGCCGGTCGTGCCCGATGGAGGGCCGCATGTAGTTGTCCATGAGCTCGCGGCGGATGGGGTTCCCGAGCTGGTGGACCTTGCGCTGGGCGAAGTAGGAGCCGGCCTCGGGGAAGGCGGTGAAGGCCGCGTCCACGAAGTTGCCCAGCATGCGGTTGGTGAAGCCGGCGACCGCGTTCTGCTCCTGGACGGCGGTCGGGATGCGCAGCATCCAGGCGGCGAGCACGATGGGCCCCGAGGCGTAGCCGCCGACGCCCACCACCACGTCCGGCTGCCAGCGCCGCAGGATGCGCAGGCACTGCCAGAACGCGCGCGGCAGGAGGGCGAGGTTGGCGAGGAGCTTCACCGGCCCCTTGCCCTTCAGCCCCTTCACCTCGATGAGCTCGATGGGGAAGCCCGCGTCCGGCACCACCCGCGCCTCGAGCCCGCGGGCGGTGCCCACGAACACGACGTCATTGTCGGGGTGGCGCCCCACCACCTCCTCGGCGAGCGCGATGCCCGGGAACACGTGCCCGCCCGTCCCGCCGCCGGCGACCATCATCCTCACCGCGCGCCCTCCGCAGCCGCCTGCCCCACCCGCACCGCCTGCGTGGCGCGCGAGAGGTAGCCCCCCTGGCCCGCCGACACGGCCAGCAGGAGCCCGCTCCCGGCGAGGAGCGTCATGAGCGAGGACCCGCCGTAGGAGACGAACGGCAAGGTGAGTCCCTTCGTCGGCAAGAGCACCGTCACCACCCCGAGGTTCACGAGCGCCTGGGTGCCGACGAGCGTCGTCAGGCCCAGGGCCAGATAGCAGCCGAAGGCGTCCGGCGCGCGCCGCGCCGCGCGCAGCCCCCGCCAGACGAAGACGCCGTAGAGCGCGAGCAGGAGCCCGAGCCCGAGCAGGCCCGCCTCCTCTGCGATGACGGCCGCGATGAAGTCGGTGTGCGCCTCGGGAAGGTAGAAGAGCTTCGAGCGCCCCTGCCCGAGCCCCTGACCGAACCAGCCGCCGCTGCCGATGCCGACCATCGACTCCCACATCTGGTATCCGGCGTCGCGCCGGTACTTGAACGGCTCGAGCCACGCCTCGATGCGCGCCCTGCGGTACGGCGTCCCGGCGATGGCGTGGTAGAGCAGCGGCGAGGCGAGGATCAGCGCCCCGAGAAGATAGCTCACCTTCGCCCCCGCCGCGAAGAGCATGACGACGAGGACCAGGCCCATGACCAGGCAGGTCCCGAGGTCCTTCTCGGCGAGGCAGAGCGCCATGAGCGCCCCTGCGACGAGGAGGTGCGGGAGGAAGCCGACGGAGAACGACCGCACCTTGTCCCGCTTCTTGGCGAGCGAGTGGGCGAGCCAGACGACGAGCGCGAGCTTCGCCAGCTCCGCCGGCTGGAAGCGCACCAGGCCGAGGTCGATCCACCGGCGGGCTCCCCCGGCCGACCGCCCCACGAAGGGCAGGAGCACCAGCACGAGCGCGGCGAAGGTGAGCCCGAGCAGGGGATAGGCGAGCTTCTCCGCGCGCCGGTGCCCGGCCTTGAGCGCGACGACCAGCAGCGCGAAGCCGACCGCCATGGCCACGAGCTGGCGCCAGAGGAAGTGGAAGCTGTCGCCGCCGTGCCGCGCCGCCGCCGTGACCGCGCTCGCCGAGTAGACCGCCACCGCGCCGATGGCGGTGAGCGCCACCACGGCGCCGAGGAGGAGCCCGTCGATCGAGGACGCCGAGGGCGGCCGCGGCGCTTCGGCGGTGGCCCGCATCAGGGCAGCTCCTCGACGAGGCGGCGGAACGCCTCGCCCCGCTGCTCGTAGTTCTTGAACTGGTCGTAGCTGGCGCAGGCGGGCGAGAGCAGGACCACGTCGCCCGGGCTCGCCATCGCCGCCGCGCGCCGCACCGCGCCCTCGAGCGTCCCGGTCCGCTCCGTGGGCGCGAGCGTGCCCAGCTCGCGCTCGATGGTGGGCGCGTCCTCGCCGATGGTGAGGACCGCCTTCACCCGGTCGCGGAAGAGCGGCCCGAGCGGCGCGTAGGGCGCGCGCTTGCCGCGGCCGCCCAGCACCAGCACCACGTGCCGCCCCTTCGCCGGGAAGGCGGCCAGGCCGACCTGCGTCGAGTCGACGTTGGTGGCCTTGGAGTCGTTCACCCACTCCACGCCGCCGCGCTCGCGCACCAGCTCCAGGCGGTGAGGCAGGCCGGGGAACGCGTCGAGCCCGGCCTGCACCAGCGCGCCCGGCACGCCCAGCGCGCGCGCACACAGCGCCGCGGCCATGGCGTTCTCGACGTTGTGCCGGCCGCGCAGCGCGCGCGAGCGCACGAGGTACCGCTCCGGCGCCTCGGGCCCGGCCGCCAGCGAGAAGCCCTCGCCCGCCTCCCCGGCGCGGGCCGCCCGCGCCGCCGACTCGCCGAAGCCGAAGGTGAGGAGCGCGCCGCGCGAGGCGCCGGCCAGCGCCACCGCCCGCGCGTCGCGCGCGTTCGCCACGGCGACGTCGCCCGCCTCCTGGTTCATGAAGAGGCGCGCCTTGGCGAGCCCGTAGTCGGCGAGGTCCCGGTAGCGGTCGAGGTGGTCGGGGGTGAGGTTCAGGAACGCGCCCACCCGCGGGCGGAGCCGCTCGATCCCCTCGAGCTGGAACGAGGACAGCTCCACCACCAGCGCGTCCACCTCGCGCGCGGAGAGCACGAGCTCGCACAGCGGCGTGCCCAGGTTCCCGCCCACGAACACGCGGCGGTCCTTGCCGAGGAGCGCGCCGGCGAGCGCGGTGGTGGTGCTCTTGCCGTTCGTGCCGGTGATGGCGACGAGCGGCACCGGCGGCAGGAGCCGGAAGGCCAGCTCCACCTCGGCCCACACCGGGACGCCCTGCCGGCGCGCCGCCTGGATCTCGGGCAGCGCCAGCGGAACGCCCGGGGAGACCACCACCAGGTCGGCGCCGGTGAAGTCGGCCGGGTCGTGGCCGCCGAGCGCGAAGGACACCGACGACCCCAGCTCCTGCACCGGCGCCCCGAGCTCGGTGGCCGCGCGCCGGTCGGTGACGGTGACGCGCGCGCCGCGGGCGAGCGCCACGCGGGCCGCGGCCACGCCGCTGCGGGCGAGGCCGACCACGAGCACGCGCTGTCCGGCGAGGTGGAGGGACCCCTGCATCGCTACCTCAGCTTGAGCGAGGCCAGCGCCACGAGCGCCAGCATGATCGACATGATCCAGAAGCGGACGATGATCTTCGGCTCGGCCCAGCCCATGAGCTCGAAGTGGTGGTGGATGGGCGCCATCTTGAAGACGCGCTTGCCGGTGGTGCGGAAGCTCGCCACCTGGATCATGACCGAGACGGTCTCGGCCAGGAAGACGCCGTGGAGCACCGCGCTCGCCACCTCGTTCTTGGTGAGCACGGCCAGGATCCCGAGCGCGCCGCCCAGCGCCAGCGAGCCGACGTCCCCCATGAACACGGACGCGGGATAGGTGTTGTACCAGAGGAAGGCGATGCCGGCGCCGATGAGCGCGGAGCAGAAGACGCCCAGCTCGGCCGCGCCGGGGATGACCGGGATGCGCAGGTAGGAGGCGATGGAGAAGCCGCCGATGGTGGTGCCCGCGACGTACGCCAGGATGAGGAAGGTCGAGGCCGAGACGATGGTCGGCCCGATGGCGAGGCCGTCGAGGCCGTCGGTCAGGTTCACGGCGTGGCTCGTCCCCATGACCACCAGCACCATGAAGGGCAGGTAGAGCCAGCCGAACGACGGGTTGAACCAGCGCGTCGGGACGAAGGGGAGCGTGACGTGCAGGTCCTGGAAGCTCCCCACGCGCAGCCAGGGGAACGAGCCCGAGGCGGTGAAGTGCAGGTCGGAGAGGAACAGGTAGTAGACGCCGACCAGCACCAGCGCCTGCCAGGCGAGCTTCTTCCGGCCGGCGAGCCCCTTCGAATTCTTCTTCGAGATCTTGAGGTAGTCGTCCCAGAAGCCGATGGCGCCGAAGGCGAGCGTCACGATCAGCACCGTCCACACGTACCGGTTCGTGAGGTTCGCGAAGAGGAGGGTGGCGACGGTGAGCGAGAAGAGGACGAGCGTGCCGCCCATGGACGGCGTGCCGGTCTTCTTCTTGTGCGACTCGGGCGTGTCCTCGCGCACGTTCGAGCTGCCGTACTGGATCGTGCGCATCCGCTCGATGAAGGTGGGCCCGAGCAGCAGGCCGAGGAGGAGCGCCGTGAACCCCGCCGCGATGATGCGGAACGAGGGGTAGCGCAGGACGTTGAAGACCCCGAACCGGGCGGCGAGCGGGTAGAGGAGGTGGTAGAGCATCTAGTGGGTGCCGCCGCCGGCGTCGGCCGTGCCGCCGAGCGCCTCGACCAGGCGCTCGAGCCTGTTGCCGCGGCTGCCCTTCACCAG
>DASTGH010000736.1:0-2264 GCA_035719345.1 Anaeromyxobacteraceae bacterium | reverse complement strand
GGTGCGCGACCTCGTGCGGCGCCGCGTCATGCGCTCACCGCCTCGGCGCGCTCGGGAGACGCGGGCGCCGTCCGCTCGTCGCCGGCCGCCGGCAGGACCACCGTGAACGCCGTGCCTCGCCCCGGCGCGCTGCGGCAGGTGATGGTGCCGCCGTGCTCCTTCACCACCTGCTGCGTGAACGCCAGCCCGAGCCCCGTCCCCTTGTCCTTCGTGGACCAGAAGGCGTCGAAGATGCGAGGCATGGCATCGGGGGGGATGCCCGGGCCGGTGTCGCTCACCTCGATCTCGATCCCGCCCGCGGCGAGCGCCCGGGTGGCCACCGACACCACGCCGCCGCCGGGCATGGCCTCGCGGCTGTTGCGGAGCAGGTTGAGGAAGGCGGCGCGCAGCTGCCCCTCGTCGGCGCGGACGAGCGGCAGCCCGGGCGCGAGCGAGGCCTCGAGGCGCACGCGCGCCGCCGCGAGCTCGGGCCGGACGAACTCGAGCAGCCCCGAGAGCAGCTCGTTCACGTCCTCCCGCGCCAGCGCCGGGCGCGGCAGGCGGGCGAAGCGCAGGTACTCCTCGGTGACCGCGTTGAGCCGGTCGACCTCGCGGCCGATGGCCTGCACCAGCGCCACCGCCTCGGCCGGGGCGCCGGCCTCGGACAGCTCCTCGCCCAGCAGTTCGGCGTTCAGGCCGATGGCGTTGAGCGGGTTCCGGATCTCGTGCGTGATCTGCGCCGAGATGCGCCCGACCGCGGCGAGGCGCTCGGCGCGCAGCAGCTCCGCCCGCTGCAGGTCGAGCGAGGCGGCCATCGCGTTGAACTCGCGCGCCAGCAGGCCGAGCTCGTCGCTGCCGTGGACCTCCACCTTGCGCGAGAGATCCCCGGCCGCGACCGCCTTCACGCCCTCGGTCAGGGTGCGAATGGGCGCGAGGAGCCGCTGGCCGACGAGCATGGCGAGCACGCCCACCATGGCCGCGAGCGCGGCATAGAGGACGACGAGCAGGGCGCTCTTCCGCTCCTCGCGCTCGGCGGCGTGGAAGCGAGCCCCCACCTGCCCCTCGAGGGCCGCCTGGAGGAGCTTCACGTCGACGGACAGCCCCTTTTCGAGCCGGCGCACCGCCTCGGCGCGCTCGACCAGCGCGGGGTCCTCCACGTCGGCTCCCGGGCGCTCCAGCGCGTCGAACAGCTCGCGCGAGGCGCGGTCGTACGCGGTCCAGCGGGCGTCGACCGCGTCGAGCCTGCTCGCCACCTCCGCCACGAACCGCGCGTCGGCGCCGGTCGCGATCTCGCGCATGCGATCGAGGACGCGCCGCGCCTCGGTGAGCTTCTCGCGCACCACGGCCGGGAAGTGGGCGCGCGCCACCGGCAGGAAGGCGCGCCGCGCCGCCGGGTCCATGGACCTGACCTCGAGGGCCCGGGCGGTCACCCAGTCCTTCACGTCGATCTGCGCGGCGATGCGGGTGAGGGGCAGGAACCCCTCGCTCACGAGCCGCAGGTCCTGCCCGATCGCGTGGAGCTTGCCGACCGCGAAGAGCACGACCAGGCCGAAGGCGCCGAGCGCGACGGCGAACGTCAGGAAGGTCTTCGCTGCGAGGCTGCGCACGAGGGGAGGGGGATCGTAGCAGGGAACCCGCGTCGCGCCCGATCCGATGAGGACCGACCGCCCCGCGCCGGACGAGCCCTCGTTCGGAGGGGGTCAACGCGGACTTTTGGAGCCTGCCGAGGGTGCCCTGAAAGGGTCAGCCCGCCCGTGCGGGCCGGTGGTAGCCTCCGCGTCTTCGCGCAGTCCCTCCGTGGAGTTCATCATGACCGGCCTCGCCGTCTTCGTCGCGCTCGTCGCCGTGCTCGCAGCGGTGGCGTTCTTCCTGCAAAGCCGCTCCGCGCGGCAGATCGCGCTCGAGCGCGCCGCCGAGGTGGAGAAGCTGCGGCAGCAGGCCGAGGCGGCTCGCGCCGAGATCCTGCCCGTCCGCGCCGACGCGAAGGAGCGGCGCGAGGAGGCCGCGGCGCTGCGCGCGGAGCTGAACGCCTCGAAGAAGAAGGCCTTCGAGCAGGCCGAGGCGGCGAAGAAGGCGGGAGGCGCCGCGGCGCTGCGCGTCGAGATCGACAAGCTCACCTCCCGGCTCGCCGAGGCGCGCGCCGAGGCGACGCACCAGGCCGACCGCGCGCGGGCGCTCGAGATCGCCGCCGAGAAGACGGCGAAGGAGATGGAGCGCCTCCGCGCCGCAGCCGAGCGGCCCGCGCCCGCGCCGGTCCCGGCGGCGCCCGCCCCCGCTGCCGCGCC
>DASTGH010000735.1:0-5438 GCA_035719345.1 Anaeromyxobacteraceae bacterium | reverse complement strand
CCCTTCCCGCTCCGCCTCCGCGGCGAGCGCGTCGCCGCGGGTGCAGGCCGCGGGCAGGCGCGCCCAGAGGCAGTCGAGGAGGCGCGTCCGGAACGCCAGCTCCGCCTCGAGCGACGGGCGGTGCGCCGTGACCGCCACGTCCGCGTCGAGGAGGATGGGCCCGCGCTCCGCGTAGGGAATCCAGGCGTCGTGGAAGTGGACGAGGTCCTCGAGCCGGCGCTCCGCGGTCTCGCGCCGCGCCGCGTCCGCGGCGGCGCGCATCGCCTGCTTGCCCGGCCGCGCCCCGGCGAGGAACACCACGTGCACCGGGCGGCCGGCCTCGCGCAGCTCGGCCGCGGCGCGCACGGCCAGCGCCGGATCCATCCAGTCCCACAGCCCGCCCCAGAAGAGCGCCACCGGCTCGCCGCGCGGGATCCCGTGCGCCTGGCGCAGCGGCGCGTCGCCCGCCGCCGGCGGAACCTCGGGGACGCCGAACGGGACCGTGGCGAGGAGGCGCCGCGCCTCCGGATCCTCGGCCAGCGCCGCCGGCCCGATGCGGCCCGCGGCCGCCAGCCAGCCGAGCCAGAACGCCCGCTGCGGAGCGGAGGCGCAGAGCACGTGGTCGGCGCGGGAGAGCAGCGCCAGGAGGCGCGCCCGGACGTGCGCCAGGGAGACCCGCTGCTCGGGCGTGGGGCGCGGCCCGAACTGCGCCAGCTGCTCGAGCTGGACCGGGTCGTAGAGGTCGAGGACGAGCCGGCCGCGGAAGCGGAGTGCCTGCGCCAGCGGGAAGTCGAAGCCCTGCGTCACGAGCGCGTCCGCGCTGCGCAGCACCGTGCCGAGCGCGTCGGGCTCGATGCGGGCGAACGGCTCGCCGGCGAACGCCGCGTCGATGGCGCCCGGTGCGCAGAGCGTCACGTCGTGCCGCGCGGCGAGGCGCCGCGCCAGCTCCACGGCGCGGATGCCGGGCCCGGCCATCTCCGGACCGACGCGGTCCTCGCAGTGCCAGACGACGCGCATCAGGCGGTGCGCGCCTGCTCGGACGGGTGGAAGCCCTGCAGCTCCCGGTAGCGCTCGATGGCGGGGGCGGGCGGCCCGTCGAAGACGATGGCGCCGTGGTGGAGGACCACGACCCGGTCGCAGAGGTCGGCGACCGAGTTCATCGCGTGCGACACGTAGAAGATGGTGCAGCCGCTCTCGCGGATGTGGCGGATGCGCTCCATGCACTTCGCCTGGAAGCGCTCGTCGCCCACCGCCAGCACCTCGTCGATGATGAGGATCTCGGGGTCCACGTCGGCGGCGATGGCGAAGCCGAGCCGGGCGTACATGCCGGAGGAGTAGTTCTTCACCGGCTGGTCGATGAAGTCGCCCAGCTCCGAGAACTCGACGATGCGGTCCAGCTTGCCCGCCATCTCCTTGCGCGAGTGACCCATGAGCGCGCCGTTGAGGAAGATGTTGTCCCGGCCGGTCAGGTCGGGGTCGAAACCGGCGGCGAGCTCGATCATGGGCGAGATGCGCCCCTCCACCCGCACCCGGCCCTCCCTCGGCTTGAGCACGCCGGCGGCGACCTTGAGGAGCGTGGACTTGCCCGAGCCGTTGTGCCCGATGAGCCCGACCGACTCGCCGGCCTTGACCTCCAGCGTCGCGTGCCGCAGCGCCCAGAACTCCTCGTAGCGCTTCCGGTGCCGGAACGCGCCCAGCACCGCCTCCTTGAGCGTGTTCACGTTCTCCCGGTACAGGCGGAAGCACATGCCGACGTCGTCGAAGGAGAGCGTCCCGGGCATCGGAGAGGGAGAGTCTAGCGGCGCGCCGGCGCGGCGGCGTCAGAAATGGTGGATGTGCTCGTCCTCGCGGCGGAGAAAGACGAACAGCCCGAGCGCCAGCACGACCAGCGCCGCGGCCGTCGCCGAGCCGAGCAGCGCCAGAGACGGCGCGCGCCGCTCGTAGAGCGCCTCCTGGAAGATCCGCACGATGGGGGTCGCCGGGTTGGCGAGGAGCACCGCCCGCAGCCAGGGATACGGCAGCTTCTCCAGGAACGAGAGCGGATAGAGCACGGGCGTCACGTAGAACCACACCTGGATGAGGATGTCGGTGAGGTGCCGCATGTCGCGGTAGAACACGGTGAGCGAGCTGAAGAGCAGCGCCAGCCCCGACGAGAACAGCGCCGCCAGCACGAGGGCGGGTGGCAGGAACGCCCAGCTCGGGCCCGGCGGCCGGCCCAGCGCCACCGCCAGCAGCGTGAACGGCAGGAGCGAGAGGAGGAGGTCGACGAGCTTCGACGCCACCACCGCCAGCGGATAGACCATCTGCGGGACGGCGACCTTGCGGATGAGCCCCTGGTTGTTGAGGAGGCAGTGCGAGGCGCCGGTGATGGAGATGGAGACGAGCGTCCACGGCAGGAGCCCGGCGAGCAGGAAGACCGGGAACTGCGGCACGCCCACGCGCATGATGGTCGCGAAGACGAGCGTGTAGACGACCATCTGCAGCAAGGGATTGAGCAGCGTCCATCCCATCCCCAGGACGCTGCGCTTGTAGCGGACCTTGAGATCGCGGCCGACGAGCAAGGCCACCAGCTCGCGGTAGCGCCACAGCTCGGCGACGGGGCGCGCCAGCGCGGTCACACCCCTGCCCGCCCCTGCCACTGCGCGTGGAAGGTGTCGAGCTGCGCCGCCAGCTCGAGCGGCCTGGCTCGCAGGAGCGACGCCGCCCGGTCGACGCGCAGCCCGGCCCGGAGCGGCCGCGGGGCGAGCAGCTTCACGTCGGCGGTGGCGACCGGGACGATCTGGCCGGTGAGCCCGAAGCGCGCGGCCACCGCGCGGGCGAAGGCCACGCGGTCGAGCGCGGTCGCGCCGCAGGTGTGGAGGACGCCGCGGTACGACGTCTCGAGGAGCAGCTCCAGCGTCATCGCGGCGCCGTTCTCGGCGAGCGTCGGCGAGACGACCTGGTCGCGGAAGGCCTTCACCGGCTCGCCGCGCGAGAGCTTCTCGACGATCTGCGTGGCGAACGTGCTCTTCGCGCCGCGCCGCCCGCTGTAGACGACCGCGACCCGCGCCACCGCGCAGTCGGGGGCGAGGAGCAGCGCCGCCTCCTCGCCACAGCGCTTCGTGCGGGCGTAGGCGCCGCGCGGGTTCGGGACGTCGTCCTCGCCGTAGGGCCCGGCGGCGCCGTCGAAGACGTAGTCGGTGGAGACGGCGACGAGCCGGGCGCCCAGCGCGCGGCAGGCGCGCGCCACCGCCTCGGTCCCGCCGACGTTGGCGCGCCAGGCGGCCTCCGGGTCGCGCTCGCAGGCGTCGACGTCGGTCATGGCGCCGGCGTGCAGCACCGCCTCGGCACGGAACTCTCGCAGCGCCACCTCGACCGCGCGCCCGTCGGCGAGGTCCGCTCCGGCCCAGCGGTACGCGCCCGGCGGGAGCCGGCACGGGCCGCGGCCGAGCGCGAGGACCTCGTGCCGGCCGGCGAGGAGCGCCACCGCCGCGCCGCCGAGGAGCCCGTTCGCGCCGGTGACGGCGACACGCGCCATCTACCGCCCCGCTCCGTACTGCCGCTCGTAGTAGTGGAGGTACTCGCCAGAGCGGACCCGCTCCCACCAGCCGCGGTGCTCGCGGTACCACTGCACGGTGGCGGCGAGCGCCTCCTCGAAGCGGTGGCGCGGCGCCCACCCGAGCTCGCGCTGCGCCTTGCGCGAGTCGATCGCGTAGCGCCGATCGTGCCCGGGCCGGTCCTTCACGTACTGGATGAGCGACTCGGGCTTGCCGAGCAGCCCCAGCACCGCCTTCACGATCTCGATGTTCCGCCGCTCGCTCGAGGCCCCTAAGTTGTACACCTCGCCCCGCTTCCCGCCCTCGAGCGCGGAGAGGAGCCCGCGCGCGTGGTCCTCGACGTGGATCCAGTCGCGGACGTTCATGCCGTCGCCGTAGACCGGGAGCGCCCGGTCCTCGAGCGCGTTCGCGATCATGAGCGGGATGAGCTTCTCGGGGAACTGGTACGGACCGTAGTTGTTGGAGCAGCGGGTGACGACCACGTCCATCTTGAAGGTGTGCGCGTAGGCGAGCGCGAGGAGGTCGGAGCCCGCCTTGGAAGCCGAGTAGGGAGAGGATGGCGCGAGCGGCGTCTCCTCGGTGAAGAGGCCCGTCGGGCCGAGCGAGCCATAGACCTCGTCGGTCGAGACGTGGAGGAAGCGCTTCACGGAGAGCTCGCGCGCCGCCTCGAGCAGCACCTGCGTCCCGCGCACGTTCGTCTCGATGAAGACGGCGGGCGAGAGGATGGAGCGGTCGACGTGGCTCTCCGCGGCCAGGTGCATCACCGCGTCGATCTTCTCGGTCCGCACGAGCTCGGCCACGAGCTCGCCGTTGGCGATGTCGCCGCGCACGAACCGGTAGCGCGGGTTGCCGTCGAGGTCGGCCAGGTTCTCGGCGTTCCCGGCGTACGTGAGCTTGTCGAGGTTCACGACGCGCCAGCCCGGGCGCTCGGCGAGCAGGAGCCGGACGAGGTTCGACCCGATGAAGCCGCAGCCGCCGGTGAGGAGGACGTTCACGGGGACCCCTTGACGCAGCGCGCGGGGCGCTCGCGCGGCGAGCGGCATGTATCGCCGCAGCCGGGCGCGGTGTCAACGGCGGCGCCGGGGAAATGGGCCCGGGCCGTCGCCGACTTGCGCGCTCGCGGGCTCGGCCGTCGTCAGCGGCGGAGCCGCTCCCAGACGTTCGCCGCGAACGCGGCGGCGATCTCCGAGGCACGACCCCCGGCCAGCTCCCCCGCGAACGGCAGCGGGCGCGGCGGCGCCGGCCTCTCCAGGACGTCGAGGACCGCGTCCACGGATCGCGACCACCGGTACCGGTCCGCGGCCGCAGCCGCGGCGGCGCGCGCCTGCTCCCGGACCGCCGGATCGAGGAGCCGCCGGAGCGCGAGGGCGAGCCCTTCCGCGTCGCCGGGCTCGGCTGCGGCGCCCCACCCCTCCCGCTCCGCCTCGGCGGCGAGGGCGTCGCCCCGCGTGCACGCCGCGGGCAGCCGGGCCCACAGGCAGTCGAGCAGGCGCGTCCGGAAGGCGAGCTCGGCCTCGAGCGAGGGCCGGTGCGCCGTCACCGCCACGTCCGCGTCGAGCAGGACCGCCCCGCGCTCGCCGTAGGGGATCCAGCGCCCGACGAAGTGCACGCGATCGGCCAGGCCGTGGGCCTGCACCGCCCGCCGCGCCCCGTCGGCGGCGGCACGCATCAGGTCGCCGCCCGGACGCGCGCCCGCCAGGAACGCGAGGTGGAGGTCGAACCCGTCGCGCCGGAGCGCCGCGACGGCGGCGACGGCCAGCGCCGGATCCATCCAGTCCCACAGGCCACCCCAGAACAGCGCGAGCGGCGCGCCCGAGGCGAGCCCGAGCTCCCGGCGGAGCGGCGCGTCTCCCCGCGCGGGCGGGTCCTCCGGCACGCCGAAGGGCGCGACGGCGACGAGGCGCCGCGCGGCGGGATCGTCGG
>DASTGH010000734.1:0-7026 GCA_035719345.1 Anaeromyxobacteraceae bacterium | reverse complement strand
CGGTAGTCCTCGTCGATCGTCCCGGGCGCGTTCACCATCGCGATCCCGTGGCGGAGCGCGAGCCCGGAGCGCGGGCGCACCTGCCCCTCGTGGCCGGGCGGCAGCTCCACGGCGAGGCCGGTGGGCACGAGCCTGCGCTCGCCGGGGGCGAGCGTGAGCCCCTCGTCGGCGCGGAGGTCGAGCCCGGCGGCACCGGCCGTGCCGTACGACGGCAGCGGGAGCGGCGCGCCGCGCGCGCCGACCCGCTTCACGCGCAGCCGCAAGGCCACCCCTCAGCCCTGGGCCGCGCCCTCGGTCGACTTCTTGGCGGCGTCGGCGAGCGCCTCCTTGCGGGACAGGCGGATCTTCCCGGTGCGGTCCACCGAGATGACCTTCACCAGCACCTCCTCGCCCTCGGAGAGGACGTCGGAGACGCTCTTCACGCGCTTGTCGGAGAGCTCGGAGATGTGGATGAGCCCGTCCGTCCCGGGGAAGATCTCCACGAACGCGCCGAACTCGGCGATCTTGCGCACGGTGCCGAGGTAGGTCTTCCCCACCTCCGCCTCCTGCGTCAGGTCGCGGATGCGTTTGATGGCCGCCTGCACCTTGTCGGCGTCGGAGGACGCGATGGAGATGCTGCCGTCGTCCTCGATGTTGATGGCGCAGCCCGTCTGAGCGGTGATCTCCTTGATGACCTTGCCGCCGGGCCCGATGACGTCCTTGATGCGCTCGGGACGGATCTTGATGGTGGTGATGCGCGGCGCGTAGGCGCTGATCTCGGCGCGCGGCGTGGCGATGGACTTCATCATCTCGCCGAGGATGTGCTTGCGGCCCTCGGCCGCCTGCGAGAGCGCCTGCTCCAGGATCTGGCGCGTCACCCCGCCGATCTTGATGTCCATCTGGATCGAGGTGATGCCCTTCTCGGTCCCGCAGACCTTGAAGTCCATGTCGCCGAGGTGGTCCTCGTCCCCGAGGATGTCGGAGAGGATGGCGATCTTCTCGCCCTCCTTGATGAGACCCATGGCGATCCCGGCCACCGGCGCCTTGATGGGAACGCCCGCGTCCATGAGCGACAGGCAGCCGCCGCACACCGACGCCATGGAGGACGAGCCGTTCGACTCCATGATGTCGGAGACGATGCGGATCGTGTACGGGAACTTGTCGTCGGCCGGCAGCACCTGGCGCAGCGCGCGCTCGGCGAGCGCGCCGTGGCCGATCTCGCGCCGGCCCGGGCTCCGCAAGAACTTCACCTCGCCCACGGAGAACGGCGGAAAGTTGTAGTGCAGCATGAACTTCTTGAAGTGCATGCCGGTGAGCAGCTCGACGCGCTGCTCGTCCTCGGCCGTGCCGAGGGTGGTCGCCACCAGCGCCTGCGTCTCGCCACGGGTGAAGAGCGCCGAGCCGTGCACGCGGGGCAGGAGCCCCACCTCGCAGGTGATCTTGCGGATGTCCCGCTCGCCGCGGCCGCCGATCCGGCGCCGCTCGTCGGTGATCATCTTGCGCATGTACTCGTACTTCACGTCCTCGTAGTACCCCTTGATCTCCTTCTCGCGGACCGCGAGCGCCGCGAGCTTGGCGGCGTCGCCGCCTGCTTCCGCCTTGAGCGCCTCGAGCAGCTCCTTCTTGATCTCGGAGAGCCGGCCGTAGCGGTCGTGCTTCTCGTCCCGGGCGTAGGCGTCCTTCACCTTGTCCCAGGTGAGCGCCTTCACCTTGGCCCGGAGCTCGGCGTCGTTCTTCGGCGGCTCGAACGCGCGCTTCGCCTTCACGCCCTTGGCGGCGGCGAGCGCCTTCTGCGCCTGGAGCAGCTCTTTCACCGCGGCCTGGCCGAAGAGGAGTGCGTCGATCATGACGCTCTCGGACACCTCGCCCGCGCCCCCCTCCACCATGACGATGGCGTCCTCGGAGGCGGCCATGATGACGTCGAGGTCGGCGTCCGCGCGCTGCGCCAGCGTCGGGTTCGCCACGAACTGGCCCTGGACGCGGCACACGCGCACGCCGGCGATGGGACCGTTGAAGGGCACGTCCGAGAGCTGAAGCGCCGCGGAGGCTCCGGTCAGCCCGAGGACGTCGGTGTCGTTCTCCTGGTCGAAGGAGATGACGGACGCGATGATCTGCGTCTCGTTGGAGTAACCCTCCGGGAAGAGCGGGCGGCAGGAGCGGTCGATGAAGCGAGAGACGAGCGTCTCCTTCTCGGTGGGTCGGCCCTCCCGGCGGAAGAAGCTGCCGGGGACCTTGCCGGCCGCGAACAGCTTCTCCTGGTAGTCCACCGTCAGCGGGAAGAAGTCGATGCCTTCCTTGCGCTCCTTCGCCGAGACCACCGTGACGAGCACGATGGAGTCGCCCATGCGGACCCAGATCGCGCCGTCCGCCTGCTTCGCGACCTTGCCGGTCTCGAGGAGGATCTCCTTGCCGCCGCACTGCACCCGCTGCTGGATGGGGGTCATCTCTTCACGTTCTCCTTGAAGGCCCGCGCGGCCCGTGGAGGGTCGCGCCGGCCGGTGGCCCGCGCCGATGCCTTCTCGGGGACCCTTCGAGGAGCTTCGGTTTCAGACGCCACCCCCGCTCTCCTTGGAGCGGGGGCCGAGTCGGAAATCGAAGCGCCCCGGCGTGGCTCCCGAAGGCGCGGGATACTGCGCCTTCCTGCCTCCGAAGCGGAAGCGCCCCGGCCGTCCATGGCCGAGGCGCCTCGCCGCTCCGGTTACTTCCGGATGCCGAGCTGGTCGATGAGGGACTTGTAGCGGTTCCCGTCGACCGTCTTGAGGTAATCGAGCAGCCGCCGCCGCTGGCCGACGAGCTTGAGCAGGCCGCGGCGGCTGTGGTGGTCCTTCTTGTGCGTCTTGAAGTGCTCGGTCAGGTACGTGATGCGCTCGCTGAGGAGCGCCACCTGGACCTCGGGCGAGCCCGTGTCCTTCTCGTGCCGGCGGTACTTCGTGACGAGCTCGGTCTTCTTCTCCTGCACCATCGCCATAGTGACTTCTCCCTGGGGTTGTCCCGTCACCGTCGCGAGGGCGAAGGCGTGCGCCGCGGGCGACCGTCGACGGGCGGAGGCGTGTTTCTAAGGGATCCGCGGGGATCCGTCAACGGATGCTCCCCGCAGGACGCGGAGCGGCCGCACCACGCCCCCCCGCTGCTCGCACACGGCCACGAGGTCCCCGGAAGGGCCGAGGGCGCGGCGGGGCCCGTCGTCGCCCTCCCGGCGCAGGAGCGTCCGGCCATGCCCCAGCGCCCGCGCCTCCTCGGGGCTCAGGCGGAGGACGGGCCAGCCGCGCAGCGCCTCGTCCATGGGCAGGACGCGCGCCCGGAGCGCCGCGCGGTCGACCGCCGCGAGCCGCTCCGCCTCCGCCAGCGCCACCGCATCGGCGAGCGTGAACGGGCCCGCCGCCGTGCGCCGCAGCCCCGCCAGGTGCGCCGGCACCCCCAGTGCCCGCCCGAGGTCCGCCGCCAGCGTCCGCACGTAGGTGCCCTTCCCGCACCGGACGCGGAGGAGCGCCCGGGCCAGGCCGTCCGCGGGCGGGTCGAGCGCGACGAGCTCGAGCGCGTCCACGCGCACGCGGCGCGGGGCGCGCACCACCTCCTCCCCCGCACGGGCCGCCTCGTGCAGCCGGCGCCCTCCGACGCGCACCGCGGAGTACATGGGCGGCACCTGCTCGATCTCGCCCAGGAAGCGGGGCAGGGCCGCGAGCAGCGCCTCATGCGTGAGGGCTTCCGGATCGCCGCGGGCCACCACCTCTCCCTCGGCGTCCTCGGTGGCCGTGGCGGCGCCGAACGCCACCGTCGCCTGGTAGGCCTTGTCGCCCTCGGCCAGCCAGCCCTGCAGCTTCACGCACTCGCCCAGGCACACCGCCAGGACGCCGGAGGCGAGCGGGTCGAGCGTGCCGGTGTGCCCGGCCTTCGCGGCGCGGAACAGCCGCCTCACGCGCGCGACGACCTCGAACGAGGTCGGGCCCACCGGCTTGTCGACGACGAGCAGGCCGGAGACCTCGGCGGCTACCACCCCTCCTTCTCCTTCACTTCCTTGAGCAGCCGGTCGATCTTGTCGCCCTCGGCGATGCTGCCGTCGTACGCGAAGCGCAGGTGCGGCGTGTAGCGCAGCTTGAGCGCGCGGGAGACCTCCCGCTGCAGGTACCCGGCGGCAGCGCGGAGCCCCTCCATCGTCTGCTCGCGCTCCTTCTCCTCCCCGTGGACCGAGACGTAGACGGTGATGTCCTTCAGATCGGCGCCCATCTTGGCGCCGGTGACGGTGATGAAGCCGGTGATGCGCGGGTCCTTGAGGCCGCGCGAGAGCACCGCCGAGAGCTCCCGCTGGAACTCATGGGCGACGCGCGCAGGCCGGTCATGCGTGCTCATCCCTCGTCCTCCTGATCTTCCCCCCACCTGGTGTCGGCCAGCGTGCGGCCGCTGCCCGCGTCGTGGCCCTCGATCCCGTCGGGGAAGGTCTCGATGGCGATGGTGCGGTCGAGCACGTGCACCTGCCCGCCGTGGACGTTCGCGACGAAGTCCGCCACCTTGTCGAGCATCTCGTTGACGAAGGCGTGGTCGTTGCCGACGGCCGAGACGCCCACCACGCTCCGCTGCCAGAGATCGTTGTCGGCGACCTCGGCCACGGAGACGTTGAACTTCGCCTTCACCCGGTCGATGGCCGAGCGCAGGAGGTGGCGCTTCGACTTCAGCGACCCGGGCTCGGGCAGGTGGAGGGTGAGGCGCAGGACGCCGACGAACACGTCACCCTCCTGCCCCCGCTGCGACGGCTCCTCGAGCGACGGCTACTCCAGGGACTGCTTGATCGCCTCGAGCTCGTAGCAGTCGATGACGTCGCCCACCTTCACCTCGGTGAAGTCGACGCCGATGCCGCACTCGAGCGGCGCCGCCACCTCGCGCACGTCGTCCTTGACGCGGCGGAGCGACGCGACCTTGCCGCTGTAGACGACCTTCTTCTCGCGGAGGATGCGGATGTTCGCGCCGCGCCGCACCAGCCCCTCGGTGACCGCGGAGCCGGCGATGACGCCGGACTTCTTCGGGATGGTGAAGAGCTGGCGGACCTCGGCCTTGCCGAGCGGCTTCTCCTTGATGATGGGCTCGAGGAGGTTCGTCATCTCCTCCTTCACCGCGTCCACCGCCTCGTAGATGATGGAGAAGAGCCGGATGGTGACGCCCTGCTGGCTCGCGATCTGGTCGACCTTGGTCTCCGGCTTCGTGTTGAAGCCGACGATGACCGCCTTGCCGGCCGCGGCGGTGAGCACGTCGGACTCGGTGATGACGCCGACGCCGGAGTCGAGGATCTTCACCCCGACCTTCTTGGTGGCCAGCTTCTGCAGCGCCTGGGAGACGGCCTCGGCCGAGCCCTGCACGTCGGCCTTGATGACGACGTTGAGCTCCTTCTGCCCGCCCGGCTTCGACTTGGCGAAGAGGTCCTCCAGCGTCGCCTTCTTGACCTGGCCGAGCTCCTTCTGGCGCGCCTTCTGGGCGCGGTGCTCGGCCACCTCCTTGGCCGCCTTCTCGTCCTCGACGACGTTCAGCTCGTCGCCCGCCACCGGCACGCCGGAGAGGCCGAGGACCTCGACCGGGAAGCCCGGCGGGACCTCGTCCACCTTCTCGCCGCGCTCGTTCATCATGGCGCGCACGCGCCCGTACTCGACGCCGGTGACGATGGCGTCGCCGGTGCGGAGCGTCCCCTCCTGCACCAGGACCGTGGCGACCGGTCCGCGCCCCTTCTCCAGCTTCGCCTCGATGACGACGCCGACGGCGAGCTTCTCGGGGTTGGACTTGAGCTCCAGGACCTCGGACTGGAGCGCGATGTACTCGAGCAGCTCCGGAACGCCCTGCTTCGTGCGCGCGGAGACCGGCACCTCGATGGTGGTGCCGCCCCACTGCTCGGGCACCAGCTCGTACTCGGTGAGCTGCTGCATGACGCGCTCGGGCGTCGCGCCGGCCTTGTCGATCTTGTTGATGGCGACGAGGATGGTGACCCCCGCCTCCTTCGCCTGCTTGATCGACTCGACGGTCTGCGGCATGACGCCGTCGTCCGCCGCCACCACCAGCACGACGAGGTCGGTCACCTGCGCACCGCGGGCGCGCATCGAGGTGAACGCCTCGTGGCCGGGGGTGTCGAGGAAGGTGATGGGGCCGCGCGGCGTGGTGACCGAGTAGGCGCCGATGTGCTGCGTGATGCCGCCCGCCTCGCCGGCGGCGACGTCGGCCTGGCGGATGGCGTCGAGCAGCGAGGTCTTGCCGTGGTCGACGTGGCCCATGACGGTCACGACCGGCGGCCGGTTGACGAGCTTCGACTCGTCCACCTCGACCTCGGGGATGTACTCCTCGACCTCGAAGCCCTTCTTCTCGACGGTGTAGCCGAACTCGCTGGCGAGGTAGGCAGCGGAGTCGGCGTCGATGAGCTGGTTCATCGTCGCCATCTTGCCGCCCTGCATCAGCTTGCGGATGAGGTCGGCCGCCTTGACGCCCATCGCCTGCGACAGCTCGGAGACGGAGATCGACTCCTCGATGCGGATGACCTTCTTGTGCTCGGCCTTCTCGGTGATCTGCGTCTTCGCCCCCTTCTTGGTGGCCTTCTTCTTCTTGCCCCGGATCGGGATGTAGGCGCGGTCGTTGAGGACGCCCTGGAGGAGCTCCTTGCCCGACATCGACTTCTGGGCCTCGTCCGCCGGGCGGCCGGTGCCGCGGCCGCGCTTGTTCTTGTCCTTGGAGACGTCGATGAACTCGCGCTCGCGCCCGAGCATCCCCGGGACGACCTTGAGCTCGCGGACCTCGCCCAGCGCGCGCGGACCGGGCGCCGCCGGGTAGGCGGAGCGGGCGCTGGTGGTCGGGGTCACGCGGCGCACCGGCACGGTCGGCCGCGAGATGACGACGGCCTGGGTGGCGGTGGGGCGCAGCGTGCGCGGGTCGACGTGCGGCGCCGCGGGAGCGGCGGCCATGGGCATGGTCGCGCCGCTGCCGGGCCGCGAGGCCCCGCCCATGCCGGGCCGCGGCGCACCACCGATGCCGGGCCGCGGCGCACCACCGGCAGCGGGCGACGTCGGCGCGCGCGCGGGG
>DASTGH010000733.1:0-8163 GCA_035719345.1 Anaeromyxobacteraceae bacterium | reverse complement strand
GGTGGTCCTCCGCTACCGCTGGACGGTCGACGGCGAGCCCCGGAACCTGCCCCTCGGGACCGCCCGCCTGCCCGCGGCGACGCTGCGCAAGGGGCAGCGCGTGGCGGTCGAGGTCCGCGCCTTCGACGGCGAACTGGAGGGCCCGCCGGCGCGCGCCGAGGCGGTGGCCGTGAACACGCCGCCGGGCGCCCCGGCCGTCGAGATCCGGCCGGCCGCGCCGCGGCGTGGCGACGCGCTGCGCGCCGTGCTCACCGCCGCCGCGCCCGACGCCGACGGCGACGCGCTCACCTACCGGTGGACGTGGAAGAAGAACGGCCAGCCCTACGCGACCCGCGGCGATCCGCGCGAGGTGCCCGGCCGCGACGTCGCGCGCGGCGACCGCCTCGAGGTGGAGGTGTGGGCGGCCGACGGCGAGGCGGACGGGCCGCACGTCACCGCGGCGGTGGTGGTGGGCGCGACCCCGCCCTCCGCTCCGCGCATCGCGCTCGACCCGCCCTGGCCGGCGGGCGGCGCACGCATGCAGGCGAAGGTGCTGGAGGAGAGCGCGGACGCGGACGGCGACCCCATCCGCTACGACTGGCGCTGGACCGTGGACGGCAAGCCGGTGGCGGGCGCGAGCGGCCCGGGGTTGCCGCCGGAGGCGGCCCGCAAGCACGCGCGGGTGCGGGTGACGGTGACGCCGTACGGCGGCGTGTCTCCCGGCGCGCCGGTGACCGCCGAGGTCACCGTCGCGAACGCGCCCCCGGGCGCGCCCGAGGTGGCGCTCTCGCCGGCGCGGCCGGCGGTGGGCGCGCCGCTCGCGGCGACGCTGTCGCGCGCCGCGACCGACCCGGACGGCGACCCCATCACCTACCGCTACCGCTGGCTGCGCGACGGCTTCGCCGTGCCCGTGCCGGACGCGACCGCGGAGTCGCGCCGCGAGCCCTACTGGACCTCCGCCTCGGCGCTCCCGGCCGAGGCCCTCGCCAGGGGGCAGCGCTGGACGGTCGAGGTCCAGGCGTTCGACGGCGAGGCCTACGGGCCGGTGGCCCGGGCCACGGCCACGGTCGTGAACTCGCCCCCGCCGCCTCCCAGGGTGGCGTTCGTCGCGGCGGCGCCGCGGCGCGGCGACGGCCTGCGGCTCGCGGTCACGCAGCCGCCCGACCCCGACGGCGACCTCGTCACCTGGCGGTACACGTGGTGGCGCGACGGGAAGAAGCAGGACCTCCCGCGGGAGCAGGCCGAGATCCCACGGGGCTCGGCGCGCAGGGGCGAGCGCTGGCGCGTCGAGGTCGTGGCCGGCGACGGCGAGGACGAGGCGCCGCCGGTCGCGGCCGAGGTCGTCGTGGCGAACACGCCGCCCGGGGCGCCGGCGCTGGCGCTGTGCGACCGGCCCGTCGCCGACGGCACGCCGCTGGAGGTGACGCTGCGCGAGCCGGCGCGCGACGCCGATGGCGACGCGCTCACCTACCGCTACGCCTGGACCGTGGACGGCAAGCCCGCCCCGGGCGGCCACGGGCACGCCAAGCTCTCCGGGGCGTCGCTCCGGAAGCACGACGTGGTGCGGGTGGTGGTGGCCGCCTTCGACGGGGTCGACGTCGGCCCGGAGGCGGCGGCCGAGTGCGGGGTGGAGAACACGCCGCCGACGCGGCCCGAGATCGCGCTCGAGCCGCGGGAGCCGATGGCGGGCACCGGGCTCAAGGTCGCGATCCGCACGCCGGCCAGCGACCGCGACGGCGACCCGGTGAGCTACCACTACGCCTGGTGGCGCGACGGGGTGCTCACCGACGTCACCGCCGCGCAGCTCCCGCCGGGCGCCATCCGGCACGGCGAGCGCTGGCAGGTGGCGGTGCGCGCCTTCGACGGCGAGGAGGAGGGGGAGCCCGCGGTGGCGAGCGCGGCCGTGGGGAACACCGTGCCCCCGGCGCCCGCGGTCATGATCGTCCCCGAGGCGCCCGCGACGGGCCAGGCCCTCTCGTGCCGGGCCGCGGCGCCGCCGGTCGACGCGGACGGCGAGCTCCTCGAGCTGCGCTACCGCTGGTTCCGCGACGGCGAGCCCATGGCGCTGGGCGAGGGACGGCCCGAGATCCCGGCCGGCGTGGTGCGGCGGAAGGAGGCGTGGCGCTGCGAGGCGTGGGCCAGCGACGGCACCGTCGAGGGTCCGCGCGCCCGCGCCGAGGTGAAGGTCCGCAACAGCGCGCCGGGGGCGCCGCAGGTGGCGATCGAGCCGGAGGCGCCGCGCCGCGGCGACGCGCTCGCCTGCCGCATCGCCACCGAGGCGGAGGATCCGGACGGCGACCGCGTGGCGTACCGCTACGCCTGGACCGTGGACGGCGCGCCGGCGCCCGCCGGCCCCGACCCGGCGCGCGTCGCGCCCGAGAAGGTGCGCAAGGGGCAGCGCTGGCGCTGCCTCGTCACCGCCAGCGACGGGGAGCTGGCGGCCCCGGCGGCGGCGGCGGAGCGGGTGATCGGGAACAGCCCGCCCGGCCCGGCGCGCGTGCGCGTCGCGCCGGCGGCGCCGGGGACGGGCGAGCCGCTCCGCTGCGAGATCGCGCAGAAGAGCGAGGATCCGGACGGCGACCCGGTCCGTTACACCTACGCCTGGTTCCGGAACGGCGAGGTGCAGCCCTTCGCCGCGACGACCGACCAGGTCCCGGTGCGCCTGCTCCGCGGCGGGGATCGCTGGCGCTGCGTCGCGACCCCGAGCGACGGGGAGCTCTCCGGGCCGCCGTCGGGCAGCGCCGAGGTGTCGTTGCGCGCGGGCGGCGACGAGCCGCTCAGCCGGAGCACGCCGTGAGCGTGCGCCGCTGGGCGTGCGTGGTGGCGGCGCTGGCGGCGGTCGCGGCCGCCTGTGCCGCGCCCGAGGCGCAGCGCCCGGCGGAGACGCCGTACGTGTGGGACCCGCTCGTCCCGCCGGCCACCGACCGCGAGCGGCTGGCGCGCGGCGACGCGGAGCTGGCGCGCCTGCGGGCGGACGCGAGCGCGGTGCTGGCGGGGCTCGACGAGGCCCGCGCCGAGCGCGACGTGGTCCGCCTCGCCTGCCTCGACGAGCGCGCCGAGGCGGCCCGGGTGCTGCTGCGCAGCGGCGAGGGCGCGAGCGAGTCGCTCGCCGGCGCCATCGCGCGCGCCGACGTCGCCGCCGACGCGGAGCTGGCGCGCCTCGGCGCGCTCCGCCTCCGCGCGCGCGAGCTCCGCACCGAGGCGGAGGCGTGCATGGGCCGCGCGACCTACGAGGCGGACGGGAAGACCGCGGTGCGCGCGACGGGGCCGGAGGGGAAGAAGTAGGAGCGGGACGGGATGGGGTCGGGCACGGGGACGGGACGGGGATCGGGATGAGCGGTACGGGTCTTGGAGGTCGGGGACGGATCCCCCTCCCCCGCGACAGCGGGGGAGCGCCGGGGAGAGGGCCCACCCCCCTCTCCCTCCTCTCCGACGAGATCACCTCCTGCCGCGCCTGCCCGCGGCTCGTCGCCTGGCGCGAGGAGGTGGCGCGGGTGAAGCGCCGCGCCTACCGCGACGAGGTCTACTGGGGGCGACCCGTGCCGGGCTTCGGCGATCCGCGCGCCCGGCTGCTCCTCGTCGGGCTCGCCCCGGGGGCCCACGGCGCGAACCGCACCGGCCGCATGTTCACCGGCGACGCCTCGGGCGACTTCCTCTACGCGGCGCTTCACCGCGCCGGCCTCGCCTCGCAGCCCACGTCCGAGCGCCGCGGCGACGGCCTCGCGCTGCGCGGGGCGTTCATCTCCGCCGCCGCGCGCTGCGCGCCGCCGGACAATGCTCCCGCGCCCGACGAGCTGCGCCGGTGCGCGCCGTTCCTCGACCGCGAGCTGGCGCTGCTGGGGCCGCGCGCCATCCTGGCGCTGGGCGCGATCGCGTGGGACGCGGTGCTCGCCGCGCTCGCCCGCGGCGGCGCGGAGCTGCCCCGGCCGCGCCCCCGCTTCGGGCACGGGGCCGAGCTGCGGCTCGCCGGAGCACCGGCCCTCGTGGGGAGCTTCCACGTCTCGCGCCAGAACACGCAGACGGGGCGGCTCACGCCGGCGATGTTCGACGCCGTGCTGGCGCGGGCGGTCGCGCTCGCGGCCGCCCGGGTCAGCGGGTGAGGTACATGCCGCTCGAGGTGCCGAAGGCGATCTCGCGCCGGGCGTCGCCTTCGGCGTCCACGTAGCTCAGGCTCCCGCGCGCCACGGTCCCGAGCAGCGCCGGCGACCGCCAGATCTCTCGCCCGCCGACCGCGTCGACCGCGCGGAGCATCGCGTCCGCGGGCGAGCCGTAGTACGCGTAGGGGTCGCCGGTCGACAGGATCAGGTTGTGGCGCGCAGTCCCGAGGTCCTCCACGTGCAGGCTCACGGCGGAGCCCTGGATCGCGAACGAACCGAGGCGCAGCAGCGCGCCGTCGAGCCGGACCACGCCGGGCGTCGACGGGTAGCCGCCGCCCGTCAGCACGAACACCTCCGGCCGGCCATCGCCGTCGCCGTCGGCGACGACGAGATCGAGGCCGCCGGACACGGGGTAGCTCGCCGCCTCGAGCCACGGCGTGGCGCCGCTGGACGCGTGGAAGACCACGGCGCGCGTGCTGGTGAGCGCCACGACCTCCGGAGCCCCGTCGCCGTCCACGTCCGCGACCGCCACCTTGAGCCCGTAGCCGCCCAGCCCGGTGCTCTTCCACAGCAGGGCCTGTTGCTTGATGTCGTACAGGTGGACGTAGCCGTCCGCCGTGAGCGCCACGAAGTCGGGGTACCCGTCGCCGTTCAGGTCTGCGTGGGTGACGGACGCGGCCGAGCCCACGTCCTTCGGCGACGTCCAGTCGGCGGCCGCCTTGGCGGGGTCCCACACCGTGAAGTAGCCGTCGTAATAGTCGGACGTCTGGAGCAGCACCTCGTCGACCCCGTCGCCGTCGAGGTCCGCGACGTCGAGGGCTGCGCTCCGGTTCCAGTTCGTCCCCACCTCGGCGCTCGTCTGCCACGCGCCGGTGGCCGGATCGAGGTACACGATCCGCGTCCCGTCGTAGCTGCTGTTCGTGCTCACGCTCGCGAAGACGAGCCGCTGCGCGCCGCCGCCGACGCGCGCCAGCCGGGCGCCGATGAACGGCCCATCGAGTTCGTTCGGGTTGGTGTTCGTCCACTCGACGCCGATGGTCGGGTTCAGACCGGCGATGACGAACGAGTCCTCGCCCGAGCTGGTGGCCCCCGAGCCCCACACGAACTCGAGCGCTCCGTCGCCGTCCACGTCGCCGGCCCCGATGGCGGTGACGCCATGGTTCTGCGAGTCGATCTGCCACACGACCGCGAGCCCGAGCGTCTTCGGGTCGTAGCGGTATGCCGTCACGTTCCCCCACTGGCCGTCGCCGACCAGGACCTCGGCCTTGCCGTCGCGGTCGATGTCGCCGACCCAGACGGCCGCGAGGTCGTTCCACGACGGCCGGAACTCGTAGAGCGGGGACTTCGCCGTCGCGCTGAAGACGCGGATCGCGGCCCAGTCGACGATGCCCACGATCTCCGCCACGCCGTCGCCGTCGAGATCGCCGACGTCGACGGCCGTCCCGAATCCTGCGCCGTAGGCCCACTCGTTCGCCTGCGTCTTCCCGTCGAACACGTAACCGCCTGCGGTGACGATCTCGAGCGCGGGATCCGCGTCGACGTTGCCGACGGCGAGCGCGCCTCCGAGCGCCAGCGCCGGAGTCTCCCAGCGGGCCCTCAGCGTCGCGGCGTCGAGCACCACCACCTTGGAGCTCGTGCCGTACGAGGAGCTGAGCGGCGCGAGGCAGACCAGCTCGATCGACCCGTCGCCCTCGAGGTCGGCGAGCTTCATCTCGGCGCAGGCGGGCGCGCCGTCGAGCCTCGCCACCTCGCGCCGGGTGGCACCGTCCAGCTCGACGATGGCGCCGCCGCCGGCGAGGAAGATCTCGGCCTTGCCGTCGCCGTCGAGGTCGAGGGCGGCCACCGCCTGCGGCGCCACGCCGCCGAGCGCGAACGGGTGCATCCAGCGCTGCTCGTACCCGCTCGCGGAGCGCGCCAGCTCGTAGGCGCCCCCCGCGCCCGCGATCAGCATCTCGGCCCGGCCGTCGCCGTCGAGATCGGCCACCACCAGCCCGCCGCGCGTCATCGGGATCTCGATCCCGGTCCGCCGCAGCGGCTCGCGCCTGGACGCGTCGACCACGCGGATCGTCCCCGCGAGCTCGCCCGGCGACGCCCCGCCGATGACGGCACCCCAGTGCACGTCCAGGGACGTGTCGAACATGGGCAGCTCCGCCGGCCAGGTCACGAGCCCATCCGGCGACACCTGCATGCCCGCCGGACCATAGGCGAGCGCGAACGTGCCGACGGGATCGCCGTCAGGGTCGTAGGCGGAGAGGTGGAACGTGACCGCCTCGCCGTGCGCCGCCGTCGCCGGCGCATCCGAGGCGAGGATCGGCGGCGTGTCACGGATCGTGACGCTCGCCTCGGCGGTGCCGACGAGCGCGCCGTCGGACGCCACCGCCATGACGGTGAGCACGTCACCGCGCGTGGTCTCGCCGGCGGGCAGGGTCGGGCCGGTGGCGCTCGCCACCGCCGCGCCGTTCCGCTTCCACGACCACGTGAGCGTGACGGGGTCGCCATCCGGGTCGACGGCCGTGGCGCTGGCGACGAGGTCGTCGAGCGTGCCGGGTGAGGCCGGCGCGATCACCACCGACACCGAGGGCGCCTGGTTCCGCACGTGGACGACCACGTCGTCCAGGCTCGTCGACATGGCGTCGCTCACCGCGAGCTGGAACCCGAGGTCGCACTCCACCGCGGGCGCCGTGAAGGCGGCGTAGGGGCCCGTCGCGCCGGAGAGCGTGACCGTGGGACCCGAGGTCTGCGTCCAGCGGTACGTGAGCGGGTCGTACTCCCGGTCCGAACCCCATCCCGTGAGCGCCACGCTCGCGTTCCGCGCCGCGGTCTGGTCGGCCCCGGCGTTGGCCGTGGGAGGCCAGTTCGCGCCCACCGGGACCACCGTGACCTCGAGCAGCGCCGCCGCCGACGATGCCTCGCCGTCGCTCACCACGAGCGAGAAGGCGAGGCGGACCTGGCCGGTGACGGTCGGCGCCGTGAACTGCGCGATCGCGCCCGTGCCGGCGAGGGCGACCGACGGGCCCGAGAGCTGGACCCAGGCATGGGTGAGCGGGTCGCCGTCCGGGTCCCAGCTGCGGCTGCCATCGAGCGCCACCAGGCGCCCGGACTCGGCGAGCACGTTGCCGGCCGGGGCCTCCGCCACGGGCGCGACGTTCCGCACCTCGACCTGGGTGAGCGCGGGAGGAGAATCGCGACGCCCGTCGTTCACGACCAGGGAGAAGACGAGCGTGCCGGAGGCGTGGGGCGCGAGGAAGGACGCGCGCGCGCTGGTCGCGTTCGAGATCACGACCTGCGTTCCGGCCGTCTGCGTCCACCGGTAGGTGAGGGCGCGGCCGTCCGCGGCCGCGCTGGCGGAGCCGTCGAGGGTGACGACGTCGCCCTTTGCGGCCACCTGGGCCGTTCCGGCGTCGGCCGTCGGGGCGGCCGGGCCGCCGGTCCCGCCCGTCCCGCCGCCACAGGCGACGGCGAGGGCTCCAGCGAGCGCGGCGGTGAGACGGCGTGCGTGGCGCATGGGCTCCCCCCAAGGAGCGGACGGCGAGTCCGACGTGCCGATGAGACCACGCCCGGGGTGCGGGCGGGTTGACGCAGCGCAAGGACGGGCCGGCGGAGGCGGTCCGCTCGCCCGCAGATGCGACCTGCGGTCCGTGTATGGAACGCGCGCAGCGCCGCGCGGCCTGCGGACCATCCGCGTGGCGCTCGTTCGGCTCCTGGCTCCGGGTCCGGGGTGCGGCTCGCCGGGGGTGGCTCGGTGCGGGCGGGGGCGTGACTCGCGAGCGGTGGCGCGCCGCGTCGGGCAGCAGCGGTGAACTGAGCGTCAAACGCGCGAGACGCGTCACGCCTGGTGCGCCCCGCCCGGGCGGACAACAGGCGCTGACGCGCGCGGGGCCGCCCGCCTAGATCGCGCGCAAGCCGACCACGACTCGCCCGCGCGAGCGACGGCTCGCTCCGCCGGCGAAAGGAGGATCGCATGCGAGTGAAGGCTGCGGTGGCGCACCGCTCCGGTGCGCCACTCACCATCGAGACGGTGGAGCTCGAGGGCCCCAAGGCCGGCGAGGTCCTGCTGGAGGTGAAGGCCACCGGCGTCTGCCACACC
>DASTGH010000732.1:0-14609 GCA_035719345.1 Anaeromyxobacteraceae bacterium | reverse complement strand
GCCGGCGCCGTTCACGGTGCGCCGGGCCCTGCCGCCGCGCGCCCAGCTCGGGCCCCCGCCGGTGTGGGCACCGGCGCTGCGCGCCGCGTTCCTCGGCGACTTCGGAGACCCCACCCGGCAGCAGGCGGCTCTGGCCGCCGCGGTGGCGGCCGCGCACGCGCGCGCGCCGCTCGACCTCGCGTTCTCGCCCGGCGACGCCGTCTACGACTGCGGCCCCGACCCGACCGTCCCCGGCGCGGCGGGCTGCGCGTTCGGCCCCGACGGCGCATCCCCGGCCGCCGGCTTCTCGGCGCCCGCCGACCCGCGCTTCGGGCGCTTCGAGGCGCGCTGGCCGGCGCTGGAGCGCGGCGGGGCGCCCGTGCCGGTCTGGATCGCGCTCGGCAACCACGACGTGGCCGCCGGGAAGGGCTGCCGCGAGGGTTCGCTCCCGGCCCGCGAGCTGCAGCGCCTGCGGGCCTGCCTCTCCGTCGCGCACCGCGGGCCGCGCTGGCGCATGCCGGCGCGCCACTACGCGGTCGACGCCGGCCCGGCCCGCTTCCTCGTCCTCGACTCGAACCTCCTCCTCGGCGACTACGGCGGCTTCACGCTCGCCGGCGAGGAGGCGTTCCTGCGCGACGCCGCCGCCGGGTGCGAGGCGCGGCCGTGCTTCGTCGTGGCGCACCACCCGGCGGCCAGCGCCGGCGGGCACCGCCGCGAGATCGACGACGCCTACGTCGCCAGGCTGCGCCGGCTCCAGGACGCGGCCGGCGATCGCATCGCCGGCTGGTTCGCGGGACACGACCACGACCTGCAGCACCTGAGGACCCCCGCCGGCTACGACGTGTTCGTCTCCGGCCAGGGGTCGCGCGGCCGGCCGCGCGAGCGCTTCGAGAGCGTCGCGCCGCCGGCGGCGCAGCTCCATTACGCGTCCACCGCCTGGGGCTTCGCGGTGCTCGAGGTCTGGCCCGGCGCGTGGCGCGTGCGCTTCGAGGGCGCCGACGGCGAGCCGCTCCACTGCTGCCACGCCTCGTTCCCGGGCGGCGCCTGCCAGCCGGTGGCGTGCCCGGCTCCGGCCCCGTGAACGGAGCCGCTGCGACGTCCCGGTTCATCTTGCGCCGGGGGCTCGCCCCGCTATGATGCGCCCGCCCGAACGAGGCGGGCTCCCTCATGGCCCAGCGCACCGCGCTCTATGACGTCCACGTCCGCGCCGGGGCGCGGATGGTCGAGTTCGCCGGCTGGGACATGCCGGTGCAGTACCAGGGCATCCTCGCCGAGCACGCGGCCGTGCGCGAGCGCGCCGGCCTGTTCGACGTCTCGCACATGGGCGAGGTCGTCTTCCGCGGGCCCAAGGCGCTCGAGGCGCTGCAGCGCCTCTTCACGAACGACCTGTCGCGCTGCGCCGACGGGCAGGCTCAGTACGGCGTGCTCTGCCGCGAGGACGGGGGCATCGTCGACGACGTCGTCGTCTACCGCCGCGCCGCCGACGACCTGCTCGTGTGCGTGAACGCCTCGAACCGGCAGAAGGACTTCGACTGGCTGCACGGCCACGCCTTCGGCGCCGACGCGGCCAACGAGTCCGATGCCTGGGGTCAGCTGGCGCTGCAGGGCCCGCGCGCGACCGACGTGCTGCAGAAGCTCACCAGCCTGCGCCTCTCCTCCGTCGGCACCTACCGCTTCGCCCCGAGCGAGGTGGCGGGCATCGCCTGCCTCGTGGCGCGCACCGGCTACACCGGCGAGGACGGGTTCGAGCTCTTCTGCGAGGCCGGCCGCTCGCCCGCGCTCTGGTCGGCGCTGCTCGAGGCGGGCGCGGCGGAGGGGGTCGTCCCCTGTGGCCTCGGCGCGCGCGACTCGCTCCGGCTGGAGATGGCGTACCGCCTCTACGGCAACGACATGGACGACGGCACGACGCCGCTCGAGGCGGGGCTGGGCTGGGTGGTGAAGCTCGACAAGGGCGACTTCGTCGGGCGCGGCGCGCTCGTGAAGCAGAAGGAGGCGGGCCTGTCGCGCAAGCTCGTGGGCTTCACGCTGACCGAGCCCGGCATCCCGCGCCACGGCCACGCCGTCCTCCAGGACGGCAAGCCCGTGGGGACGGTGACGAGCGGCACGCGCTCGCCCAGCCTCGGGACCTCCATCGGCCTCGCCTACGTGCCCCCCGGCCTCGCCGCCGAGGGGTCCACGTTCGCGGTGGACATCCGCGGCCGCGCCGTGGCGGCCAAGGTCGTGAAGACGCCGTTCTACGCGAGGAAGAAGTAGCGCCGCCCCGTGGCCGAGGAGAGACCATGAACTTCCCCGAGGACCTCAAGTACACGAAGGAGCACGAGTGGTGCCGCATCAAGGGCAACCGCGCGGTGGTGGGGATCACCGATCACGCGCAGGACGCGCTCGGCGACATCGTGTACGTCGAGCTGCCCGAGGTGGGCGACGTGGTGAAGAAGGGCGAGTCGTTCGGCGTGGTCGAGTCCACCAAGGCCGTCTCCGAGCTGTTCGCCCCGGTGAGCGGCAAGGTGGTCGAGGTGAACGACCCGCTCTCCGACGCGCCGGAGACGATCAACGAGGATCCCTACGAGGAAGGCTGGATGATCCAGGTGGAGGTGTCGGATCCGAAGGAGCTCTCGGCGCTCCTCGACGCCTCCGGCTATCAGAAGTTCATCCAGGAAGAGACCGAGTAGCCGCCGGGGGGCCGTGCGCCGTCCGGCCTTCCTCCCGTCCGCCGGAGAGCCACGACCTTGCGCTATCACCCGCACACGCCCGACGAGATCCGCGAGATGCTCGCGGCCGTCGGCGCGAAGAGCCTCGACGACCTCTTCCGCTCCATCCCCGAGCGCCTGCGCCTCTCGCGGCCGCTCGAGGTGCCGCCCGCCGCCGACGAGGTGACGCTCCTCGCCGAGCTCGGGCGCCTCGCGGCGCGGAACGAGACCGAGCACCCGCCGTTCGTGGGCGCCGGTGCCTACCCGCACCACGTCCCGCCGGCCGTCGATCAGCTGCTCCTGCGCGGAGAGTTCTTCACCGCGTACACGCCCTACCAGCCCGAGGTCTCGCAGGGCACGCTGCAGGCGCTCTTCGAGTGGCAGACGTTCGTGGCGCTCCTCACCGGCCTCGACGTCGCCAACGCCTCCATGTACGACGGCGCGTCGGCCACGGCCGAGGCGGCGCTCATGGCGGCGCGCCTCACCGGCCGCCGCAAGATCGTCGTCTCGGCCGCGCTGCACCCCGAGTACCGGCGCGTCCTCGCCACCTACCTCGCCGCGGCCCACGACGAGATCGTGACCGTCCCCTACGGCGAGGACGGCCGGACCGACCTCGGCGCGCTCTCCAGGGCGGTCGACGGCGGGACCGCGGCGGTGATCCTCGGGTACCCCAACTTCTTCGGCGTGGTCGACGCCGTGGCCGAGGCCTCGGCGCTGGCGAAGAAGGCGGGCGCGCTCTCGGTGGCGGTCACCGCCGAGGCCGTCGCGCTCGGGCTCCTCAAGGGCCCGGGCGAGCTCGGCGCCGACGTCGCCACCGGCACGTTCCAGAGCTTCGGGAACCCTCTCAACTTCGGCGGGCCCGCGCCCGGCTTCTTCGCCACCCGCGAGGCCAACCTCCGGCAGATGCCGGGGCGCCTCTGCGGCGCGACCGTGGACAAGGAGGGGCGGCGCGGCTTCGTGCTCACGCTCTCCACGCGCGAGCAGCACATCCGGCGCGAGAAGGCGACCTCCAACATCTGCACCAACGCCGGCCTGTGCGCGCTCGCCTCGACCATCCACCTGGCGCTGCTCGGCCGGCAGGGGCTCGGCGACCTGGCCCGCCTCAACTTCGCGCGGGCGAGGATGCTGCGTGACGCCATGCGGCGGAACGGCTTCGGCCTGCGCTTCTCCGGGCCGACGTTCAACGAGATGGCGTTCGACGTCGGCGACGCCGAGGCGGTGGTGGCGCGCCTGGCGCAGCGGGGCCTCGCCGCCGGCGCTCCCCTCTCCCGCTGGTACCCGGACGATCCGAGGATGAAGGGCGCCCTCCTGTGCGTCGCGACCGAGCTGCACGCGCCGGAGCTCATCGACCTCTTCGCTCGCGCGGTGAAGGGCTAGACCGATGGCCACTCCGACCGGCTGGAAGCCCAGCATGGAGAAGGAGGCCGCGGCCGCGGCCCGCGAGGCGGCGCCCGACGTGGGCGCCGGCGGCGCGACGCGCGGCCTCGCCTACGAGGAGAAGCTGCTCTTCGAGCGCGGCTCGCACGGCGGCCGCAGCGGCGTCTCGCTGCCGGCGGCGGGCGGCGACTACGACCCGGCGAAGGAGCTGCCGCCGGAGCTGCTCCGCGGCGAGATCGCGGACCTGCCCGCGCTCGGCGAGCTGGAGGTGGTGCGCCACTTCACCCGGCTCAGCGCCTGGAACCACGGCATCGACACGGGGTTCTACCCGCTCGGCTCCTGCACCATGAAGTACAACCCGAAGTCGTCGGAGGCGCTGGCGCGCCTGCCCGGCTTCGCCGACGCCCACCCGCTCCTCCCGCCGGAGATGAGCCAGGGCGCGCTCGAGCTCATGTTCCGGCTGGAGCGGGCGCTCACCGAGATCTCCGGCTTCGCCGCCACCACGCTGGCGCCGGCCGCCGGCGCGCAGGGCGAGCTCACCGGCGTCATGATGATCCGCGCCTACCACGTGGCGCGCGGCAACCCGCGCAAGAAGGTGCTCGTCCCGGATACCGCGCACGGCACGAACCCGGCCACCTGCGCCCAGAACGGCTACGAGGTCGTCCAGCTGCCGAGCGGCGAGGACGGGCGGCTGCACCCCGAGACGGTGCGGGCGGCGATGGACGAGGACGTCGCCGCCATCATGATCACGAACCCGAACACGCTCGGCATCTTCGAGAGCCACATCGCCGAGATCGCGGAGATCGTGCACGGCAAGGGCGGGCTCGTCTACGGCGACGGCGCGAACCTGAACGCGCTGCTCGGGGTGGCGCGCCCCGGCGACATGGGCTTCGACGTCATGCAGTTCAACCTGCACAAGACGTTCGCCACGCCCCACGGCGGCGGCGGCCCCGGGTCGGGCCCGGTGGCCGTCTCGCAGAAGCTGGTCCCGTTCCTGCCGCTGCCCCAGGTGGTGCGCGAGGGGGAGCGCTACCGCCTCGTCGGCGAGGCCACGGACCGCCCGCAGTCCGTCGGCAAGCTGCGCGAGTGGCACGGCAACTTCGGCATGTTCGTGCGCGCCTGGGCGCTCATCCGCGAGTACGGGCCGGAGGGGCTGCGCGCCACCGGCCAGCTGGCGGTGCTGAACGCCAACTATGTCCGGGCGAAGCTGAAGGACGCCTACCACCTGCCCTACGCCACCGACTCGCTGCACGAGGTGGTGTTCACCGACAAGGCGCTCAAGCCCACCGGCGTCACCACCATGGACGTGGCCAAGCGGCTCATCGATCACGGCTTCCACCCGCCCACCGTCTACTTCCCGCTGGTGGTGCAGGGCGCGCTCATGATCGAGCCCACCGAGACCGAGTCGAAGGAGACGCTCGACCGGTTCGTGGACGGCATGCGGCAGGTGGCGGAGCAGGCCAAGGCCGACCCCGAGGGCGTGAAGGCCTCGCCCCGCAAGCCCGTCCGGGCGCGGCTCGACGAGACGCGCGCCGCCCGGAAGCCTGTCCTGCGCTGGCGGCCGGGGATGAAGGTCGAGTAGGAGCCGCACCTCCCCCGCGGACGGGGGAGCGCGGCGGGGCCCCGCGCCCGCGCCGCTCGACGACATGCACCAGACGTGTACCCTGGGAGGGCTCGGCGCATCTCGCGCCGATGGCTCAAGGGGATCTCATGAACAAGCGCCATGCCGCCCTCGCCGTGGCCGTCCTGGTCTCGCTCGCCGCGAGGGCCGAAGCCCAGGCCGGGGCCGTGAACCCGGGTTTCGGCGCGAGCCTGCGCCTCGCCTACGGCCTGCCGGCGGGTCAGACCACGGGCGCGACGGGCGACGACCTGTCGCGCGTCTTCAGCGGCAGCCTGCCCATCCAGCTCGACCTCGGGTACCGCATCACGCCGAACGCTTCGGTCGCGATATACGGACAGTACGGGTTCGGGTTCACCGCCTCCGACCTCGACAGGATCTGCGCCGCCGTGGCGACGACCGCGGGGACGACCGTCGATTGCTCCGGCCACGACGTCCGCCTGGGCGTCGAGGGCTTCTGGCACTTCCAGCCGGGCCAGCACTTCGACCCCTGGGTCGGGCTCGGGGTCGGGTACGAGTGGATGACCGTCTCGGCGTCCGCCAACGGGGTCAGCGCCGACGTATCGGCGCACGGCTGGGAGTTCCTGAACCTCCAGCTCGGCCTCGACTGGCTCGTGGCGCCGTCCTTCGGGATCGGCCCGTTCCTGCAGGTGTCGTTCGGCCAGTACGGGACGCAGGAGGCGTCGGCGCCGGGGCAGAGTCAGTCCCAGGACATCACCAACAAGGGCGTCCACGAGTGGGTCCAGTTCGGGCTGCGCGGCACCTTCAACCTGTAGCCGGCCGGCGCTAGGCTGGGGCGCGTGGGCGCCCCGCTCCCCAGCCTCGTCGCGCACGTGCTGGAGCTGCTCGAGCCGCTCGGCCCGGCGCGCGCCCGCGCCATGATGGGCGGCTGGATGTTCCACCTGCGCGGCCTGCCGGTGGCGCTCATCGCCGACGAGCGGCTCTACCTCAAGGTCGACGCGCTGACGCGAGAGGCCTTCGCCGAGGCCGGCGGCGAGCCCTTCACGTACGCGCGCGGGCGCAGGCGGATCGAGTTCAGCTACTGGTCGCCGCCGGACGGCGCGCTCGACGGCGCCGAGGCGATGGGGCCCTGGGCAGAGAAGGCGCTCGCCGCGGCGTGGAGGTCGAGGAGGAGTTCGAGAGCGCGATCGGGTCCGCGCCGTCGCTAGCCGCGTCTGCCCACCACCCACACCGCCATCGCCGCCGCGATGAGCCCCGCGCCCGCGCCGCAGACGCCCGCCCAGCCCCACACCGTCCAGGCCCAGGTCCCGAGCGCGGTGCCGAGCGCGCCGCCCGCGAAGTACGTCACCATGTACACCGTGTTCATGCGGCTCCGCGCCTCGGGCCGGCGTGCGTGCACCCGCGCCAGGTTGGAGACGTGGTTCGCCTGCACGCCCACGTCCATGAGCAGCACGCCTGCGACCAGGCCGGCGAGGCTCCGGCCGAGCAGCGCGAACAGGCCGAAGGACGCCAGCGCGAGCGCCAGCGAGGCGCCGGCGTTGTCGCGCGGGCTCATCCGGTCCGCCAGGCGGCCGACGACCGGGGCGGCCGCGGCGCCGGCCGCGCCCAGCACGCCGAACAGCCCCGCCGCCTGGCTGCCGAGGTGGTAGGGCGGACCCTCCAGGAAGAAGGCGAGCGTGCTCCAGAACACGCTGAACGCGCCGAAGCCGAGCGCGCCCAGCAGCGAGGCCTCCCTCAGCACCGGCTCCTCCCGCAGCAGCGTGAAGAGCGAGCGCAGGAGCCGCGGATACGGGATCTCTGCGTCGGGCTCGCTCTCCGGCAGGAGAGCGCGCAGCGCCATCGCCAGGGCCAGCATGAGCGCGGCGGCGACCACATAGACCGCGCGCCAGCCGAGGTGGGCGCCGAGCACGCCCGACGCCGTCCGGGCGAGCAGGATGCCGATGAGGATCCCACCCATCATCACGCCCACCACCCGGCCCCGCTCGGCCGGCGGCGCGAGGTGCGCGGCGAGCGGCACCGCCACGTGCGGCACGACCGTGGTGAACCCGACGAGGAACGACGCCAGCCCGAGCCCGGCGAGGTCCCGCGCCGACGCCGCCCCGAGGAGCGCGACCGCGACCGCCGCCAGCAGGACGAGCATGAGCCGCCGGCGCGCGACGACGTCGCCCAGCGGCACGAACAGGAACATGCCCGCGCCGTAGCCGACCTGCGTCAGCATCGGCATGAGCCCGATGGCGCGCGGCGTGGCGGCGAAGGCGCGCCCCACCGCCGGCAGGAGCGGCTGGAGGAAGTAGAGGTTGCCGACGCCCAGGCAGGCGGTGAGCGAGAGGAGCGCGAGCTGCAGGCGCGTGAGCGGCGCGGGCGCCGCGGCCGAGGCCTCCGTCATCGGGCGGAGAGGCTACTCGTCCGGCCGCGAGCGCGGGAGGGTGGGCTTGAAGAACTCGGAGATGCTCGGGCCGCGCGTGTCGACGTGGAACGTCCACATGGGCAGGACGATCTCGCGCCGGCTGTCGACGAGCGCCGGCGGCGGGTTCACGAAGGGCTGCGCCTTCATGAACGCCTGCACCGCGGCGTTGTCGAGGAACTCGAGGCCGGAGGGCCGCACCACCATCACCTGCTTCACCGCACCCTGCTCGTCGAGCTTCACGGTGACGCCGGTGACCCATTCCTTCTGCGAGTAGCGCTGGCCGAGGGGATCGCGCGACCGGAGCGGGCCGGCGGGATCCCACTGCTGCTGCACCGCCCGGTGGATGCGCAGGTAGAAGGAGGAGTACTTGAAATCGCGGGTGTTGAGCCAGGTCTCCTCGCCCTCCTCCACCCCGTCGAGCTTGTCGGGCGCGGGCCCGCCGAAGATGCGCTCGTAGTCCTTGGCCGTGGGCATGAGCGCGAGCGCCTTCGGCCCCACCTTGCCCGGCACCTTCTGCTCGCCGGCCTCGCCCTCGGGCAGGTCGGACGGGGGCGCGGACGGCGCCTGCTCGGCGCCGGGCGTGCCGGGGACGGGCGGCAGTCCGGGGCGCGCCTCCTGCGGGCGCACGTCGCCGTGCGGATCGAGCTTGAGCGCCAGCTCCTCGCGCGGCTTCTGCCCCGGGAGCGACGGCTTCACCGCCTTCTCCGCCTGCCGAGGCGGCGCGCCCGGCTTCACCACGCCCTCGCGCCCGGCCTCCCCGCTCTTCGCCGCCTTGTCGCGCTCGAGGGCGGCCACGGCGTCGCCCGCATCGGGCCCGGCGGGCTTGGAGAGCGGGTTCTGGTAGCCGGGCCGCTGGTGGCGGGAGCGCGTCTCCTTCGCGACGGTGGAGTCGTGATCGGAGAGGTACTTCGAGTCCTTCGGGCGGGTGGAGTCCTTGGAGGGCGCCGCGTCGACGATCTGCCCGGAGAGCTTCTCCTGCTCCTCCTTCTTGGGCGGCGGGGGCGGTGGCACGGGGGCCGGCGCGAGCGCCACGGGCGGCGGTCGCACCGCGGGCTGCTGGCGCGGATCGACCGATCGGTTGCGCTCCCAGTCGCGGGTGCTGAGCGGCGCGACCGTGACCGCTCGGCGCGGCCCGGCCGCCTGGAGGGGGCCGACGATGCCGCTGTCCATGGCCCAGAGGAAGGCCGCGCCGTTCACGAGCAACGACGCGGCGATGGCGACCGTCGCGCGCAACAACGGGCGCGCCGGGCGCCGGCGCCGGCGTAGGCTGGGGCCGAGGTAGGTCACCGCTCCGGAGAGTGTAACGCACGAGACCTGTACCGCCTGCCCGGACGCCCACCTGGACACCCCGGATCGGGCTGTTTGACCGGCCCGCCCGGAGGGATTACAACCGCCCGCCACGATGGATCTTTTTCCCGGCGCGGCGCCCTCGGTGGGTGCCGCGGCGCCGCGGCCCCGGCGAGGCCCCCATCGCTGGGCCCGGCGCGGGGCGGCCCTCGCCGCCCTGGCAGCGGTCGCGGCCGCGTCCGCTCATGTCGCGGCAGGGGGCGCGTGGGCGAGGGCCGCGTTGACCGCGCGCGCCGCGGCAGCGCTCGCCGAGAGGTGGCCGGGGGCGAGGCTCGCCGGCTCGGCCGGCCTCGACTGGGCTTTTCGCCTCTCCGCCGGTCCGATCGAGATCGGCCCCCGCGAGGCGCCGGTCGTCATCATCCGTCGCGTCCGCGCCCGGCCGCGGCTCCTCTCCCTCCTCCGAGCGAGGATCGAGGTCGCGCTCCTCACGGTCGACGGCGTCCACGTCGAGGCCGGCCCCCGCGGCGAGGCGCTCGCCCGGCTCGGCGGCGAGGGGATGGCACGGCCGCGGGATCGCGCCGCCGGTCCGCTGCCGCCCGATCTCGAGGTCGAGCTGCGCGACCTCACGATCCGGATGCCGCTGGCGCACGGACCCCGCGCCCTGGTGGCGGACGTGGGCCCGCTCTCGGCGCACATCGCGCTGCGCGGCGCCGGGGGAGAGCGCCACATCGCGGCCCGGCTCCGCCTCCCCGGCGGCGGGCGGGGCGAGGTCGAGCTCGGCCCCGGCCGCGGGTCGTACCACGCGCTCCTGCGCGGCCTGCGCGTCGCGGACCTGCCGCCGGGGCTCGCCGCCGCGCTGCCGCTGCGCCTCGCCGAGGGCGCGTTCGAGGTCGAGGTGACGGGCACCCGCGACGGCTCGCGCCTCGCGGCGCAGGTGCGCGCCGTGGCCGAACGCCTGTCGGTGCGCTGGGAGCGGCTGGACCCCGACGCCGTCGGCCCCCTCGACCTCCGCCTGGCCGGCGACGTCGCCTGGGACGGGACGCACCTCACGCTCTCCGGCGGGCGCGTCGCCGCCGGCCCGCGCGGCGGCGCCGAGGCCGACGTCGCCGCGGCCCTCGCGCTCGGGCGCGAGCCACGCCTGGAGCTGCGGGTCGAGGCCCGGCGCCTGGGATGGGAGGCGCTCCTGGCGGCGCTGCCGCCGCAGCTGCGGCCGCCGCCGGAGGCGCCGGCGGTCCGCGGCACCCTCACCGGCTGGCTCCGCGCCGCCGGGCCGCTGCGCGATCCGGGCGCCTGGACGATCGAGGGCGACCTCGACCCGACCGGCCTGGGCGCGGCGCCGCCCCACCCCGCAGCGCTCGACCTCTCGCGCCCGTTCACCTGGCGCGCGCCGCTCCCCGGCGGCGGCACGCGGACCGTCGAGGTCGGGCCGGCCCGGGCGCGCTGGGTGCCGCTCTCCGAGATCCCGCCGCACGCCGTCCGCGCCGTGCTGCTCTCCGAGGACGCCGGCTTCTTCACGCATCACGGCTTCGACGTGCGCGAGATCCACGACGCGCTGGCCCGCGCGCGGGGCGGACGCCGCCTGCGCGGCGCGTCCACCATCACCCAGCAGCTCGCCAAGAACCTGTTCCTCGGGCCCGAGCGCACGCTGGCGCGCAAGGCGCGAGAGGCGCTCGCCACGCTCGCGCTCGAGGCGTGCGTCCCCAAGCGCCGCCTCCTCGAGATCTATCTCAACATGGCCGAGTGGGGCTCGGGCGTGTACGGCGTCGGCGAGGCGGCATGGCACTGGTTCGGCAAGGACGCGCGGCAGCTGGGCCCGAAGGAGGCGGCGTTCCTCGCCACCGTCATCCCGAACCCGGTGCGGTTCGAGATGTACCTGCGGCGCGGCGCGCTCACGGAGAACGCGGAGGCCCGCGTGCGGGACCTGCTCGTGAAGCTGCGCGGGGCGGACGCGCTGTCGGACGAGGAGTTCTACGAGGCGTGGTGGGCGCCGCTCGCCTTCGCGCGCGGCTGAGCGCAGGCCTTCGCCGCCTGCCAGGTCGGCCACGCCTCCGCCGCGCGCGCCAGGGTCCAGGTGACGGCGAGCAGGACGACCACGCCCGCGAGCACGGCGGGGAGCGACAGCGCCCGCCGCAGCGGCGCCGCGAGCGCGCCGTAGGTGAGCTCGACCGACGCGACGTAGCCGAGGAGCGAGTGGCGGCCGAGGGTGGTCAGCGCCGGCAGCGCGGCCGCGCCGCGCGCCGGGAGGAGCTGCAGCGCGCCCGCGAGGATGCACACCCCGCCGAGCCGCATCGCGAGCCACGAGGGCGACGCCCTCCAGAAGTCCTGGCGCGCGTAGAACGGCGGGAGCCGGTCCGCGGCCCAGCCGGCCGCGAGGAGGGCGGCGCCGATCGCGAGGAGCAGCGCCGGCCCGTCGCGCTCGGCGAGCAGCGCCCCCGCGGCGCTCCCGGCGAGGAGGAACGCGGCCCAGTTGAAGAGCGAGAAGTGGCCGCGCGGCCACGTGGCCCAGAGATAGTCGAGGACCCGGCTCGGCTCGTGCGCCCAGTCCGCGATCGGCGGCGTGGCGAGCGCGATCGCCGCGGCGGCCGCGGCGGCCACGGCGACGGCGGATCGCCGGGGTACGAGGGCGAGCGGCGCCGCCAGCGCCAGCCCGAGCGCGATGACGTTGAGCACGTCGACCCGGAGCACGTCGCTCCACCCGCCCGGCGCGCGCCACTGCCCGCCGAGGAGCCACTCGGCGATGCGGAACCCGTAGGCGACGGCGAGGAGCCACCCGGCGCGCCGCAGGTGCGTCGCGAGCCGCGCCAGGGCCGGGACGGAGCGCCGGCGCAGCGAGGCCTCGCCCAGCGCCTGGGACAGCCCGGCCATGAAGAGGAACGACGGCGCGGCGAAGCCGCCCACCATGAGGAGGACGTCGTGCGCGACGCCGGCGCGCGCGCCCGGCGCGAGCCACGCGTCGAGCGCGTGCACCTCGACCATGAAGACGACGGCGAGGCCGCGCTGCAGGTCGAGCCAGCCGCGGCGTGGGCGGGGCATCGCCGGGGCCTCGGCCACGGCGCGCCGCTCGCCCGCCGCGAGCGCCACTACTTGTCCCGGTAGGTGATGCGCCCGCGGGTGAGGTCGTAGGGCGACAGCTCCAGCTTCACGCGGTCGCCGGGGATGATGCGGATGTGGAACTTCTTCATCTTCCCCGACGCGTAGGCGAGGACCGTCGGGCCCTGATCCACCTTCACGCGGTACATGCCGCCGGCGAGGGCTTCCTCGACCGTGCCCTGGACCTCGATGCCGGCTTCCTTCTCGCTCATCGCGCTCCTTGAAGACGTTCCAAGAACGAGCGGCCCCGCCGTGCGAGGCCGCTCGTGTTCCTCGCCCTGCGCGGGCGCAGTCTACGCACGCCGCACGTGGGCGGCCTGCAACCCCTTGGGGCCCTGCACCACCTCGAACTGGACCTTCTCCCCTTCCTTCAGGGAGCGAAACCCGTCCATCTCGATCGCGGTGTGGTGCACGAAGACGTCCTCACCCCCGTCCTGCGAGATGAAGCCGAAGCCCTTCGCGTCGTTGAACCACTTCACGGTGCCGTTCGCCATCGCGCTGCTTCCTCGTCGTCCCCCTGGGACCCGAGCTTGGCGGCGAAATATCCCCGAGGGGGGCGGATCCGTCAAGCTTGGGCGCGTCCGTGCGGATCGCGCGTCTGCGCCTCATCCGCCGCCGAGCGAGCGGGCGGCGGCGACGCCGAGCGCGCCCGCGGCGAGGCACCCGGCGAGCGTGATCGCGACGTAGCCCGCGGCGAGCCCGAACGCGCCCCGCTGCACGGCGGCCAGCGTCTCGTAGTTGAAGGAGGAGTAGGTCGTGAATCCGCCCATCACCCCGGCGGCGAGCACCACCCGCAGATCGGGGCCGATGACGGCGAACGAGAGCGACAGCTCCATGATGACGCCGAGCAGGAACGAGCCGACGAGATTCACCGTCAGCGTACCGTAGGGGAAGGTCGCGCCCGCGACGCGCGCCAGCCCCGTGACCACGAGGTAGCGCGCGCCGGAACCGGCACCTCCCGCGAGGCAGACGAGGAGGAAACGCTGGAGCGGGGTCACGGCGGCGCAGCATAGCCGACGCGCCGGGGACTTCGGTCCCGGATCCCCTTCCTCACCCCATCGCCGTGATGAGCGCCTCCGCCCTCGCCCCGACCTCGCCTCCCGCGCCGCGGAGCTGGGAGAGCTCGGCGCGCGCCCGGGGGCGCTCGCCGGGCGCGCCGAGCAGGATCTCGGCGCGCACCAGCCTGACCTGGAGGTCCGACGGCGCGAGGCGGTAGGCCGCCTCGGCGCAGACGCGCGCCGCGAGCAGCTTGCCGCGCCGCCGCTCGACCAGCGCGAGCATCGTCCAGGCGGCGGGGTCGTACGGGTTCGTCACGGCGAGGCCCTCGAGGAGCTCGCCCGCCACGTCGAGCCGCCCGGCTGCCATCGCGTCCGCAGCGAAGCCCGCCACGGCGCGGCCCAGCTCCTCGGTCATGCCCTGCGCCTCGGCCAGCGTCTCGCCGGCGGCGAGCTGGTCCATGTCGATCATGTCTCGCCCCTCACCGCAGGTTGTTGACGGTCGCCATCTGCGTGTCGTGCATCGCCTTCATGAGATTGGACAGGCAGGTGAACATCGTCTGCTGCTTCTCGTACAGGCGCTGGATCTTGGCGAACTCGAGCTTCTCGTCGAACTCGTCGGCGGGGCTGGCGGCGGACGCGGTCGAGGACGCGGACGACCCCGACGCGCGCGGCGCGGACGCCTTCTTGCCGTGGTCGATCCCGGCCAGGTCGGCGACCGTCCCGACCAGATCGGCGCCGAGGCTCCCCCCGAAGCTCAGCGCCGCGGGCGCGAGGTAGGGCGCGCCCACGGCGGTCGCGGCCGACGCGAGGAGCGGGCCGCCGACCTGCTTCACCACGCCCTGGACCGCGTCGACGAGGCCGCCCAGGAACCCGCCGCCGCCGGACGCGCTCGCCGTCGCCTTCGCGCGCTCCGCGGCCTGCGCCTGCTCGCGCCGCTGCGCGTAGTCGGTCAGGGCCTGCTGCAGCTCCTGGTTCCCCTTCTTCTCCATGAGCGCCATGAAGAGGAACAGCTTGTCCTCGATGCTGATGCGCTTGTCCTTGAGGAAGGCGAGCTCGGTGGCGGTGGCGCTCGGGCCGGGAGCCGCCGCCGGCGCCCGCGCGGGCGCCTTCTTCTTGGCGGTCGACGCGCGCCGGGCGGACGCCGCCGCGACCAGCCCCTCGCCGCCGGCCCACCCCCGCGCCGCCGAGGCGACGCGGGAGGGATC
>DASTGH010000731.1:0-12929 GCA_035719345.1 Anaeromyxobacteraceae bacterium | reverse complement strand
GCTCGAGTGGCAGCAGCAGCACGAGCCCCGGCTCGAGTGGCACGGGCAGCTCCGGCGCGTCCGGCTCGAGCTCCGGCTCCAGCTCCGGCGGCAGCTCGAGCAGCACCACGCCGCCGCCCAGCAGCAGCGGCTCGGGCAGCTCGTCGAGCGGCGGGACGTCGAAGTAGCGGGAAGGCGACCGGTCAGCCGGTCGCCGGCCCTGCCTTCCCTCCGGTCCCGGAGGGAGGGCGGGGCCCTCCTGCGCGCAGCGTCTGGCGCGCGGCGAGCTTCTCGATCGCCTCGTCGAAGCGCTCGGCCTGGGGACGGCCGAAGTCCTCGGGCTGCAGCGTGGAGACCGCGTCCAGGAACGCCCGCCAGCTCCCGCCGGCGGCGGCGAGGAGCCGCTCGAACGCGCCCGACCCGGTGTCGTAGGTGCGGAACCCGGCGAGCGCGGCGTTGTTGAGCGGCCGCGAGCCGCCGAGGTCCGCCTGCAGCGCGGCGAGCAGCTCCGCCTTGCGCGCCAGCTTCGCGTCGCCGGGCGCGGGCGAGTGGTAGAGCGCGTCGAGGTCCTCGTAGGCGCGGTGCAGGCGCGCCGCGCGGGCCCGTCCTGCGGCCTGCGCCTCGGCCCAGGCGCGGGCCTGGGCCGATCCGGCACCGAACGCCGTGTCGAGCCAGGCCGGCGTCAGCCGGTCGGCGACGAAGGAGGCCAGGCTCTCGTTGAAGGCCGACTGGTCCTTCACGTACACCGTCGCGTGGACGCTCTCGTGCAGGACGACGTCGGCGAGGTCGCCCGGGCCGGCGTCTCCGGGGCGGAGCATGGTGGAGAGCACCGGGTCGCGGAACCAGCCGAGGGTGGAGTACGCGCTCGCGGTCCGCACGTGCACGTCGAGCCCCTCGCTTCGCGCCAGGTCGGCCGCGTAGCGGCGCGCGGCGTCCTCGTCGAAGAAGCCGAGATAGGGGACGCTTCCCGCGATGGGGAAGCGCCAGCGGCGCGGCTCGAGCGACAGCGCCGGCGACGCCTGCACGATCCAGGCGGCGGCCGCACGCCGCACGTCGGCGTACCGCTCGTAGCTGCGGGTGGGGCGGAGCCCCTGCTCGATCCCCCACTCCTTCACGCCGCGCACCAGCTCGAGCAGGCGCCGGGCCTCGAGCGGCGTCGCCGGGTCGGCGATCACGTCGGGGATGGGGCGGGCGGCGGCGAGGATGCCCGCCTGCCCGCGCGCTGCCTGGGCCAGGTAGCGGGCCGAGAAGCAGCTCTGGGAGAAGAACGCCATGGCGGCGAGGAGGACGGTGCGCGCGAGGGACATGCCGGTCGGCTCGCCGCCACTCTAGCGTGGGCCACCCGTGCGCTTCGACCGTCAGGCGCCCGCCCGCCCGTCCGGGACCGGCGGGATCAGGCTGCGCGCCCCGCCGGCCCGAGCCGCAGCTCGGCCGGCCGCAGCCGGGCGAGCCGGGCCCGGAAGCCGCTGGCGAAGCCGGGCCAGAGCGTCGTGTTGCGGCCCTGCGGATCGAGGTACCAGCTGCGGCAGCCCGAGGCCCAGACGCTCCGCGCGGTGCGGCGGCGGATGCGCTCCGCCCACTCCCGCTCCGCCTCCTCGCGCGGCTCGACCGTGGCCGCGCCGCGCCGGCGCGCCAGCCGCAGCGCCCGCGCGATCCAGCGCGCCTGCCCCTCGATCATGACCAGCATCGAGTTGTGGCCGAGCCCGGTGTTCGGGCCGGTCATGAGGAAGAGGTTGGGGAACCCCGCGACCATGGTGCCCAGGTACGCCTCCGCCCCGCCCCGCCAGCGCTCCGACAGCGTCACGCCGCCGCGCCCGGTGACCGACAGGCCGCCGAGGTGGCGGTGCACGGCGAACCCGGTGCCGTGGATGATGGCGTCCACCTCCAGGAGGCGCCCGCCGGCGAGCCGCAGGCCGCCCTCCAGGACCCCCTCGATCGGCGCCGTCACCAGCTCCACGTTCGGCCGGGTGATCGCCGGGTAGTAGTCGTCGGCGAGCAGGATGCGCTTGCAGCCGGGGCGGTAGCGCGGCGTGAGCCGCTCGCGCAGCGCCGGGTCGCGCACCGCGCGCGCGAGGTGGCGGCGCGCCGCCCACGCCACGAGGCGCATGAGCGCCGGGTGCTCCACGAAGGCCAGCGCGCGCCCTTCCAGCCGCCAGAAGACGGCCTGGCGGTAGAGCCAGCGGGCGGGCCGCACGCCGCGGAGCAGCGCCCGCTCCCACGGCCGGAAGGCGCGGTCGCGACGCGGCAGGATCCACGGCGGCGTGCGCTGCAGGACGTAGAGCCGCGCGGCGAGCGGCTGGATGCGCGGGATGAACTGGATGGCGCTGGCGCCGGTCCCGACCACCGCGACCCGCCGGCCGGCGAGGTCGAAGCCGTGGTCCCACCCGGCGGAGTGGAACTGGGCGCCGCGGAAGCGCTCCCGGCCCGGTAGCTCTGCCCAGGCGGGATTGGAGAGCGCGCCGGTGGCCGCGACCACCGCCCGCGCCAGCAGCTCCTCGCCGGAGCGGAGGCGGACGCGCCACCACCCGGCCTCGTCCCACGCGGCGGAGACGGCCTCGCGGCCGAGCTCGATGTGCGGCCGGACCCCGAGCGCGTCCGCGCACGCCTCGAGATAGGCCCGGATCTCCGGCTGGGGCGCGTAGGCGCGCGACCAGTCGGGGCGCGGGCCGAAGGAGAGGGAATAGAGGTGAGAGGGGACGTCGCAGGCGCAGCCCGGGTAGCTGTTGTCGCGCCAGGTGCCGCCGACCGACCCACCCCGCTCGAGGATGGCGTAGTTGCAGAGCCCCGTGCGCTCGAGCTCGCGGGCGACGGCCAGCCCCGAGAACCCGGCGCCCAGGATCGCGACCTCGACCTGTCGCGCCCCCGCCGCCATCGTCGGCGCCTCTTACTGTCCGTGACGAGCGCGCGCCATCGGCGCGCCCCCGACGCGCCGCGTCGCGAAGAGGGCGATGATCGGGACGGGCGCGTCGATTAGGGAAGGACGACAGGCTCTCGCGCTGCCGCGACGATCACGCTGCGTGAATGAGAGCCGCGCATACCCCACCTGGAGACACCATGAAGAGACCGTTCCTCGCAGCCCTGTCGCTCCTCGCCGCCGCGCCCGCGCTGGGGGCGGACGCCGTCAAGATCGCCATCACCGGGCCGTTCACCGGGGGCTCGGCCCCCATGGGCGCATCGATGCGCGATGGCGCCAAGCTCGCCATCGGCGAGATCAACGCCGCCGGCGGCCTCGACGTCGGCGGGAAGAAGCTCAAGATCGAGGTCGTGGAGCGGGACGACGAGGCGAAGAACGAGCGCGGCGCGCTCATCGGCCAGGAGCTGGCCTCCATGCCGGACCTCGCCGGCGTCATCGGGTCGGTGAACACGGGCGTGGTGCTCGCCGGCGACAAGCACCTGCAGGAGAAGGGGATCACGAAGATCATCACCCCCGCCGCCGGCTCGGCCTCGATGACGCAGTGGGCGGGGCCGAACGGCCCGAAGCAGCTCTCCATCTTCCGCTTCGCGGCGCACGACGGCATCCAGGCGGCCATGGTGGTGGAGGAGGCGATCCGCCGCGGCTTCACCAAGGTGGCGCTGCTGCACGACTCCACCAACTACGGCGTCTCCGGCCGCGACGACCTCGTGAAGCAGATCAAGCAGCAGGGCGACAAGCTCCAGGTGGTCGCCACCGAGAAGTTCAACATCGGCGACAAGGACATGACCGCACAGCTGCTCCGCGCCAAGTCGGCGGGCGCGCAGGCGATCCTGATCTGGGGCATCGGGCCGGAGCTGGCCGCGATCTCGAACGGCATGGCCAAGATCGGGACCAAGGCGCCGCTCATCGGCGGCTGGCCGCTCTCCATGTCGAACTACCTCGACAACGCCGGCAAGAACGGCAACGGCACGCTCATGCCGCAGACCTTCATCGAGGAGCCGATCACGCCCCGCGCCAAGGCCTTCATCGACGCGTACCACAAGGCGTACGGCGTGAAGCGCATCCCCTCGCCGGTGTCGGCGGCCCAGGGCTACGACGCCGTCCTCCTCTTCGCGGCGGCCGTGAAGCAGGCCGGCACCACCGAGAGCTCCAAGATCCGCGACGCCCTCGAGGACCTGAAGCAGCCGGTGCAGGGCGTCATCGCCACCTGGAACAAGCCCTACTCGAAGTGGGACCCCGCCAACGTCGAGACGCACGAGGCCTTCCGCCGCGAGCAGGTGGTGATGGGCATGGTGCAGGACGGCCGGGTGGTGTTCGCCAACGACTCCGACCGCGCCCGGCTCGCCGCCGCGGTGAAGTAGGCGCGGCGACCGGGGCCGGACGAAGGTGACGCCCGCGATCCTCGCGCAGATGACCGTCAGCGGCGCGCTGATGGGGCTCGTCTACGCGCTCATCGCCTACGGGTTCCAGCTCACCTTCGCCACCAGCAAGAGCGTCAACTTCGGCCAGGGCGAGCTCGTCATGGTGTCGGCCTTCTTCAGCCTGACGCTGGTGACGGCCGGGGTCCCCTACCTGCTCGTCCTGCCGCTCGGTCTCCTCTTCGGGGCGCTCCTCGGGCTGGCGGTGGAGCGCGCCGGGGTGCGGCTCGCGCTGGAGCAGCGCAGCGAGGGGTGGATCCTCCTCACCATCATCCTCGGCCTGTTCCTCTTCTCGGCGGCCGAGAACGTGTGGGGGAGGGACGACCGCCCGTTCCCCACCCCCATCCCCTCCGACCCGCTGCACCTCGGCGGCGTCGACGTGACGCCGGTCGAGCTGTCGGTGGCGGTCGGCGTGTTCGCGGTGATGGGCCTCATCGAGGTGTTCAAGCGCGAGACGCTCCTCGGGAAGGCCTTCGAGGCGGTCTCCGCCGACCGCGACGCCGGCGAGCTCATGGGGATCTCGGCCCGGCGCACGATCATGCTCTCCTACGCGCTCTCCGGGGCGGTGGCGGCGCTCGCCGGCATCCTGGTCGCGCCCATCACCACCGTCGGCCCGACCATGGCCTCGGCGCTCATCCTGAAGGCGTTCTCCGTGGCGGTCGTGGCCGGGCTCGAGTCCGGCTTCGGCGTGGTCGTCGTCGGCATGTTCCTCGGCGCGCTGGAGAGCCTCGCCAGCTTCTCGCTCGGCAGCGGCTGGAGGGAGGCGCCGGGGCTCGTCCTCCTCATCCTGGCGCTGGCGGTCCGGCCCACCGGCCTCTTCGGCAAGGCCGTGATCCGGAAGGTGTGAGCGTGAAGCGCCTGTTGCTCGTCCGCGGCGCCGAGGTGGCCCTCTTCGCCGTCCTGGCGGCGCTGCCCCTGGCCATCACCAACGCCTACGCGCTCGGCCTGCTCACGCTGCTCGCCATCTACGGCATCCTGCTCATCGGGCTCGACGTGACCGTCGGCTACCTGGGGCAGGTGAACCTGGCGCAGGTCGCGTTCATGGGGCTCGGCGCGTACGCTGCCGGGCTGACGACGGCGAAGCTCGGCCTCGGCCTCGTCCCCGCCTTCGTCGTCGCGCCGACGCTCTGCCTGGTGGTGGGCGCGCTCCTGGCGCTCCCCGCGCTGCGGCTGGAGGGGCCGCAGTTCGCGCTGGCCACGCTCTCCTTCACCGCGCTCACCCAGACCGCGCTCAACGAGCTGGAGGGCGTGACGCAGGGCGCACAGGGGCTCTCGCTGACGCGCCCGCCGTTCCTCGGGCTCGCCCTCGACCCGCGCCTCTTCTACTGGCTGTGCATGGGCCTGCTCGCCGTCGTCTGGCTGGCGATGCGGAACCTGCTCTCCTCGCAGTGGGGCCGCGCCTTCGAGGCGCTGCGCGACAGCCCGCTCGCCACCGACGCCATGGGCGTCGGCACGTACCGCCACAAGGTGGCCGCCTTCGCCTTCGGCTCCGGGCTGGGCGGGCTCGCCGGCGCGCTCTACGCCTTCAACTTCCAGTACCTGCAGCCGCAGGTCTTCGTCTACGAGCTCACCGTCATCCTGCTCCTCGGCGTCGTGCTCGGCGGGCGCAAGAGCCTGTGGGGCGCGTTCGTGGGGGCGACGCTGGTGGCGCTCCTGCCGAACCTCCTCTCCAACCGGTATCTCTTCCAGCTCCTCTCCGGGCTGGGGCTGGCGGCCGCCCTGGTCGCCGGCGCGCGCGGGCTCCTGCGCCGGACGATGCGGCCGTTCCAGGCGATCGCGCCGGCGGTGGCCATGGGCGCGCTGGTGGCGGGAGGCGCGGTGGTCCAGAACACCGAGGACTGGCGCAAGGCCATCTTCGCGCTCATGCTCTTCTCGGTCGTGGTGGGATTGCCGGAGGGGCTCATGGGGTTCGCGAGCCGCTTCCTGACGCGGCTCTTCCGCATCCCCCCCGCGCCGCTGCCCGAGCCCTCCGCCATCGACGACGTGCTCCCGCCCCAGGCGGCCGACGGCCGGCCGCTGCTCGAGCTGCGCGACCTGAAGCGGCACTTCGGCGGCGTCAAGGCGGTGGACGGCGTCACCATGACCGTGACCGCAGGCACCATCCACGGCCTCATCGGGCCGAACGGGTCGGGCAAGAGCACGCTCGTGAACGTGGTCTCGGGGCTGTACGCGCCGAGCGCCGGCGAGATGCTCCTGCGCGGGGCGCCGCTGCCGGCGGGGAGCCTCTTCCGCACGGCGCGCGCCGGCGTGGCCCGCACCTTCCAGAACCTGCAGCTCTTCGGCGGGCTCACCGCCGTCGAGAACGTGATGGTGGCGCTCCACGGCGTCTACCGCATGCGCCTGCCCCTGGTGCTGGCCGGGCTGGCGCGCCCGGAGGAGCGGCGCGCCCGCGCCGACGCGCTCGCGCTGCTGCGCCTGGTCGGGATGGAGGAGCACGCGCTCACGCCGGCGCGCGACCTCACCTACGGCGCGCAGCGCTTCCTCGAGATCGCGCGCGCGCTGGCGCGCAAGCCAGAGCTGCTCATCCTGGACGAGCCGGCCGCCGGGCTGGCCCACCCCGACGTCGTGAAGCAGATCGAGATCCTGCGCCGGATCCACGCGCGCGGCGTCACCATCGTCCTCATCGAGCACCACATGGACGTGGTCACCACGCTCTGCGACCGGGTGACGGCGCTCGACGGCGGCAAGCTCATCGCCGAGGGGACGCCCGACGTGGTGAAGCGTCACCCCAGGGTCATCGAGGCCTACCTGGGCGAGGTGGAGGCGGGCACGGCCGCGGCGCCCGCCCCCGCCGCCCCGGCCCGGGCCTGACGGAGGCGCCGCATGCTCGTGGTCGAGGACCTGCACGCAGGGTACGGCCTGGCCGAGGTGCTCGTCGGCGCCTCGCTGCACGTGAAGGCGGGCGACGTCGTGGCGCTCATCGGCGCGAACGGGGCGGGCAAGACCACCACCATGCGCGCCGTCTCGGGCGTGCTCCGGCCGTCGCGCGGGAAGGTGCTCCTCGACGGCAGCCCGGTGCAGGGGCTGGAGGCGTCGCGCATCGCCCGCCTCGGGCTGGCGCACGCGCCCGAGGGGCGGCGCGTCTTCGGCCCGCTCTCCACCGAGGACAACCTCATGCTCGGCGCCTACCGCCGCCTCCCGCGCTTCTTCGGGTTCCGGGGCCGGGCGGCGGCGGACGTGGAGCGCGTCTTCGAGCTCTTCCCGCGGCTGAAGGAGCGGCGCCGGCAGCCGGCCGGCACGCTCTCCGGCGGCGAGCAGCAGATGCTCGCCATCGGGCGCGCGCTCATGGCGCGCCCGAAGGTCATGCTGCTCGACGAGCCGTCGATGGGGCTGGCGCCGGTCATCGTCCAGGAGGTGTTCCGCACCATCCGGCGCCTGAAGGCGGAGGGCATGACCATGCTGCTCGTCGAGCAGTTCGCGCGCCAGGCGCTCGACGTCGCCGACTACGCCTACGTCATGGAGCGCGGGCGGATCGCGGTCGAGGGCACGCCGGCCGACCTGCGCAAGGACGAGCGGGTGCTGGCGGCCTACCTGGGGTAGGCGCGTCGCTCACGCCGCGCCCAGGGGTGGGTGCTGCCCGCGCGCGGGCCACTCCAGCTGCGCGGCGAGCTCCCCGAGCGCGATCGTGAGCTTCCGCTTGGCGCGCAGCTCGAGCTGGCGGACGCGCTCCCGGGTCACACCCAGGCAGTGCCCGACCTCCTCCAGCGTCTCGGGGGTCTCGCTCATGACGCGGTGCTCGATGATGTAGCGCTCGCGCTGGCGCAGCGCGACGAGCGCGCGCGAGACGTGCGCCTCCATGAGCCGCTGCTCCTCGCGCTCGGCGACGAGCACGTCCTGCGGCGGCGAGTCCGACGTGAGGTGCTGCTGGCGCGCCTCGCCGCCCTCGCCCTCGGGCGCGTCGAACGACGCGTCGCGGGCGGCGAGGCGCGCCGTCGAACGCTGTCGCCGGGGCAGCGTGGTCCCGAACCTGGCCAGCGCATGCGACCGCGCGACCGCGCTCTGGATGTACGCCCGGATCCACCATGCCGCGTAGGAGGCGAGCCGTACGCCCCGGTCAGGGTCGAACTTCTCGACGGCCCGCAGCAGGCCGAGGTTGCCCTCCTGGACGAGGTCGGCGAGCCGGGCGCCCCTGGCGCGGTACTGGCGCGCGATCCGGACGACGAAGCGCAGGCTCCCCGTCACCAGCGCGGCCCGACAGGTCCGCGCCAGCTCCCGCTCCTCGTCGGCCGAGAGCAGCGGGTAACGGCGGATCTCGCGGAGGTAGCGTTCGAGAGCGCGTGACTCGGCGGGCCCTGGTCGGTTCATGCGCGCTCCCCGGAAGCCGGCGATCATCGCGTCGCCAGCCGGGAGTTCCGTGCAACCCGGGAGCCGCAGGGTTCGGTCGGTTCGGCGCGCGGCGAAGCGCCCGGGAGCGCCCGGCGATCCGCCGCCGCGCGGCCGGCGCCGCAAGCGCTGCGCCGCCGCCCGTCCTGCGTGCAAGACGTGCGGCGGAATGTCGCACCGGGGCGGTCGGAGATCCGGGCCCGTCAGGCTTCCGCGGCGGCCCGCTGCCGGGGAACCGGCGCGCCGCGCCTCGGCCAGTCGAGCGACTCCGCCACGGCGTCCAGCACCACCTCGAGCTTCAGCTTGACGCGCTGCTCGAGCTGCCGGACGCGCTCCCGGCTGACGCCGAGCCGCTCCCCGACCTCGCGCAGCGTGGCGGGGTCGTCGCTCATGAGCCGCTGCTCGACGATGAAGCGCTCGCGTTCCCCGAGCGCGACGAGCGCGCGGGCGACGTGGTCCCGCAGCAGCTCCTGCTCCTCGGCCTCGGCGACGGTATGGTCCTGGGTGGAGGCGTGCGCCGTCAGCATCGCGACCGCCTCCGCGCCCGGTCCGTCCCCCGGCGCGTCGAGGGACAGGTCGCGCGCCGAGAGCCGGGCCGACATCTCCTCCACCTCGGACCGGGTGACCGAGAGCCGGCGTGCGATCGCGTCCGGATCCGCCACCTCCCCGTCGAGGCCGCGCGCGCGCTGCGCCCGCTCCACCTCGCGCCGCGCCGAGGCGAGCGACGAGTAGAGCCGGCGCTGCGCCACGGTCGTCCCGAGCTTCACGAGCGAGTGCGAGCGCATCACGAAGCCCTGGATGTACGCCCGGATCCACCAGGCGGCGTACGCGACGAGCCGTACGCCCCGGTCGGGGTCGAAGCGCTCGACCGCGCGCATGAGCCCGAGGTTCCCCTCCTGGATGAGGTCCGCGAGGCGGAAACCGCACCCCTGGTACTCGCGCGCGATGCGCACGACGAAGCGCAGGTTGGCGGTGACGAGCGCCGCGCGACAGGTGCCGGCCAGCTCCCGCTCCTCGTCGGCGCTGAGGATGGGATAACGGCGGATCTCGCGCAGGTAGCGCGCGAGCGTCCCCGAGTCGTCCGGAGTCGACGTCTGCTTCAAGGCTGCCCCCAAGCTCGGCCGGTGCCCCCCGGCCTTGACGGCGGTCATTTGCAACGGGAGCGCCAGCGGGGGGGCCGGCCGGGCGAACCCCTGGGATCCCGCGCCGGTGGCCCATTTCGCGCGCCTCGAGCCGGCGCGTGGCCCGCAAGTCCTGCCGATCAACGCTGCGTACGTGCAAGGGATGCGGCCGATCGCCGCAGGGTAGGGCGGCGGGGTCGGCGGCCGCCGCCTCGCGAGGGTGCGCGCGGAGGTGGGTGCCCCCGTGGCCAGCCCGGGGTAGAAGGCACGTTCCACGTGCCTCCCTCGTTCCAGGTCGGCGCACGCGACCGCGGCAGCCGCGCCCGGCGGGGCGCGCTCCTCACCCGCCACGGGCGGGTCGAGACGCCCGCCTTCATGCCGGTGGGCACGCGCGCCTCCGTGACCGGCCTCACGCCGGAGGACGTGGCGGCGGCCGGCGCCGAGATCGTCCTCGGCAACACCTACCACCTGCTGCTGCGGCCCGGTCCCGACGCGATGCGTCGGCTGGGCGGGCTGCACCGCTTCATGGGGTGGGAGCGCCCCATCCTCACCGACTCCGGCGGCTTCCAGATCTTCTCGCTCGCGGCCGACCGGACCGTCACGGAGCAGGGCGCGCGCTTCAAGAGCTACGTCGACCAGCGCTACCACGACCTCTCGCCGGAGCGGTCGATCGAGGTGCAGACCGCGCTCGGCTCCGACGTGATGATGGTCCTCGACGTCTGCCTGCCCTCCACCGCGGCGCCGGAGGCGCTGCGCGAGGCGATGGAGCGCACGCACCGCTGGGCGCTGCGCTCGCTCGCGGCGAGGAGCGATCCGGAGCAGGCGCTCTTCGCCATCGTGCAGGGCGGCCTGTCGCCCGCGCTGCGCGCCGCGTCGGCGGGGTTCCTCACCGGGCACCCCTTCGACGGCTTCGCCATCGGCGGGCTGGCCGTGGGGGACACGCGCGACGAGCGCGGCGCGGTCATGGCGCACACCACCGCCCGCCTGCCGGAGGATCGCCCGCGCTACCTCATGGGCGTCGGCACGCCGGTCGACATCCTGGAGGCGGTCGGGCTCGGCGTGGACATGTTCGACTGCATCATCCCGACGACGCTCGCCTGGCAGGGCACGGCCTTCACCTCGACCGGGCGCGTGCGGCTGACGCGCGGAGAGCACCGGCTCTCGGACGCGCCGCTCGACGCCGCCTGCGCCTGCCCCACCTGCCGGCGCCACCCCCGCGGCTACCTCCACCACCTCGTGAAGTGCAAGGAGCCGCTCGGCCCGCGCCTCCTCTCGGTGCACAACCTCCACCACTACCTCGGGCTCATGCGCGACGTGCGCGCCGCGATCGAGGAGGGCCGCTACGCATCGTTCGCGCGCGAGCGGATCGCGGCGGTCGACCGGCACGAGCACGACCCGGGCGCGCGGCCGCCCGGCGCTCGCCGCGGCGCTCCGGCGGAGCCCCGCTTCGAGCTCGTCACCACCCGCAGCGGCGCGGCCGCGGTCCGCGACCGGGTGGTGGGCGAGGTCATGCACCCCGTCGTCGGGCCCGGGGCCGAGGCGGAGGCGCTCTACGTCGGCCAGTCGCGGCTGCGGGAGCGCCTCGCCGCCGGCGGCGACGCGCCGCTCGTGCTGCTCGACGTGGGCCTCGGCGCCGGCGCGAACGCGCTGGCGGCGCTGCGGGCGGCGCGCGGCGCGGGCCCGGGCGCGCGCCGGCTCCACGTGGTGAGCCTGGAGCGCGACACCGGCGCGCTGGCGCTGGCGGTCTCGGACGAGGGCGCGGCGCGGCTCGGCCTGCCGGCCGAGGACGTGCGCGCCGCGCGCGCGCTGCTGGCGGAGGGACGGCACGAGGAGGAGCGCGCCGCGTGGCTGCTCGTGCTCGGGGACGCGGTCGAGGCGCTGCGGGCATGGGGAACGGGAACGGGGACGGGATGCGGTGACGGGTCTAGGAGGTCGGCGGCGGATCCCCCTCCCCCGCTTCACGGCGGGGGAGGGCCGGGGAGAGGGCAGGGTGCCTCGGCTCACGCCCCCCTCGTCGACCTCGTCTTCTGGGATCCCTTCTCCCCCCGCGTCAACCCCGAGCTCTGGACCGTCTCCGCCTTCTCCGCCCTGCGCGCCGCCTGCGCGCCGCGCGCCTGCGGCTTCACCTACAGCACCGCGACCTCGATCCGCAGCGCGCTGCTCCTCGCCGGCTTCTGCGTCGGCGCCGGCGATCCCTCCGGCCCCAAGGAGCAGACCACCGCCTTCGCCTGCGACCCGGCCGACCTGGCGCGTCCGCTCGACCGCCGCTGGCTGGACCGGGTCGGGCGCTCCTCGGCGCCGCTGCCCGCGGGCGCACCCGCGGACGCGCTCGACCGGATCCGGGCGCACCGCCAGTTCGGCTGATCTCCGCTTCGCTCTCGTCCCACGCCTCGAACGGGACGTCCGTCCCGCGTTGCGCCCGGTGCGGCCGACGGCAAGAGAGCGGACCGACCCGCGGTCCGTGCCCTCCGCCCGCGACCGCTCCGCCGGGAGACCACCATGCGCATCGCCACGAGATGGGCCGCTTCCGCTGCCGCCCTCGCCGTCACCACCGCCGTCGCCCAGTCCACCGGCATCAAGCGCACCGTGCTGCAGCGCCAGGACGTGACCGGGGCGGAGCCGAAGGAGTGCGTCTTCGCGACCGCCGACATCGAGCCGGGCGCGACCGTGGGAAAGCACTACCACCCGGGCTTCGAGGTCGCCTACGTGGCGCAGGGCGAGCTGGAGCTCATGGTGGACGGCGAGCCGGCGCGGCACCTCAAGGCCGGCGACTCCTACCGCATCGAGGCGCGCAAGCCGCACGACGCGAAGAACACCGGCTCGACCGCCACCCGCGTGGTGGTGTCGTACGTGGTGGAGAAGGGCCAGCCGCTCGCGACGCCGGTGAAGTGATGCATTGACAAATGACGAGCAATGCGCTATCAATGCGCTCGCCGTTCGGAATCGTCCATCACGACGAGGCGATGGGACACGGCCCGACGACCCTCGGCCAGCGTCCGGGTGACCGGAAACGTGGCACAGCCGTGTGCGATGGAGAGATCATGAACTGCCTGCACCCGCCGACACGAAGAAGCTGAGCTTCCCGCCCGGTCGCGCGCGGCCCGGCGATCCCACGGATCGCCGGCGCAGCCGTGCCCGCGTCCCGAGGAGCGCCCTGACCGGCGCCTCCGGGGC
>DASTGH010000730.1:0-4651 GCA_035719345.1 Anaeromyxobacteraceae bacterium | reverse complement strand
GGCGAGCGCGTCTTCCGCCTGGCGGCGCCGCAGCGCGAGAAGCGCTCCGGGGACAGCGAGCGCGGACCGCGGCGCCGCGGTCGCGGACGCGGTCGAAAGCCGCCTCGCGCCGGCGCGCGCGAGCGCCGCCCCGAATGCGCTCCGCCCCGGCGTCCGGCCCGGGAGCGCCTCCTCGCGGGTGGTGGTCCTCGCGCGGGCCGCATCGACGCCGGACATGCCCCGCTGCGATGCATCCCGGGTGCCCGCGCGCACGCCGCGCCGGATCGCGCGCGAGCCGCGTGCCATGCTCCACGGCTCGGCCGCGCGGTCCGCGCCGCGGACGCCCCGCTTCCGTATCCCGGCCGCAGGCTTGGCGCCTGCGGACCGAGCGCCCACCGTTCCCGCGGAGTGCGCGGGGGGTGACATGGGCGGGCGGGTCCGGTGGGGCTGGGTGGCCGCGGTCGCGGCCGTGGCTGCGGCGGCGTGCGCGGGCGGCTCGGGATCGGGCGGGGGCGGCCCCGGGACCCCGGCGGTACAGACGCCCGACGCGGGCAATGCCGAGCCGGGGACACCCGACGCGGGTGCGCCCGACGCCGGCGTGACGCTGACGCCGCCTCTCACCAAGGACGCGTGGACGTTCTTCGACCAGGGGCAGGGCCTCGGGCGCGAGGTCCACGACGTGTCCGCGGACGAGGGCGGCAACGTGTACGTCGCGGGCGGCGACGCCGTCTACGCGAAGCGCCCCGGCGACGAGGCGTTCCTGCGCTTCGACGCGGCGAACGCGGGGCTCACCAAGAACTGCAACGACCCGGCGCAGATCGCGAACCCGACGCCGCCCGGGCCGTTCGTCCAGTGCCCCGTCATCTCCGTCGGCGGCGCCGCGCCCGGAAAGGCGATCGTCGGCTTCCAGGGCATCGGCTCCGACTTCGACTCCGACGCCGACTGGGCCATGTCCTCGGGCGGCATCGACGTCGTCTCCTTCGACGGCCAGGCGCTCACCCGCACGCGGCACGTGCTCGTCGCCTCGCCGCCGCACACGGTCTGCGTCTCGCAGAAGTGCGACCCGGCGACGGGCAAGTGCTTCGACTTCGAGACGCACGCCACCTCCTGCGGCGGCTACGACTTCACCTACTGGCCGGGCGGCCGCCGCAAGACGCGGCAGGTCATGCGGATCGCGGTCAACCACGACAAGAGCAAGCCCGCTTACGGCGACGTGTGGATGGGCGGCACCCACGCCACGCTCTCCGGCTTCCTCAACAATCCGGGCGCCCGCCACTTCTGGATCGACCGGACCGAGGGCCAGGGGCCGCAGTGGGCCGACGCCAAGGACGTGTGGGAGCACGTGCACCCCGCCATCAGCGGGAGCCGCGGCCAGTTCCTCACCGGCATCACGCACGCCGTCGCCATCGACCCGATCACCGGCGTGCCCTTCGGCCACAACTACTTCCGGCTCGCGCACCTCGTCGGCTACGACGGCTCGAGCTTCAGCTCGGACCAGGTCTGGTTCGAGTCGACGCCCTTCATCGACGTCTGGCACGACGGCGGCGGCCCGCCGGAGGATCCGCCCTCCTCCGACATGGGCGAGTCGATCTCGTTCTGCGACGACGGGACGCTCTGGGTCGCTTCGCAGGGGCACGGCATCGCGCACCTCTTCCGCGACGCGCTCTACTCCCCGAGTGGCCCCGGCTCCCCGGACGGCGTCTCGGTCACGCCTCCCGCCGAATACCACTCGCTCCCCGCCCCCTACGACGCGAGCAACGTCTGGTCGATCGCCTGCGACCCCGATGGCTCGGTGTGGGTGGGGATGGTGTGGGGCGGCGTGCTGCGCTTCAAGGACGGGCAGTTCACGCCGGCTTGGGGGCCGGGCGACAGCGACGTCCCGACGTGGGCGGTGAACAACCCGGCCCACTCCATCCAGATCGACCGCTGGTCGACCCCGCGGCGCGTCCACCTCGCCTTCGAGTCGTTCGTCGACAAGACGGGCAAGGTCGTCCCCGGCGGCGTCGCCACCTACGCGGGGAAGTGACGCGAGGCCCCACCGCCCTGACCGCCGTCAGTAGCTCCGGGTGACGACCTCGCCCGGTCGCGCCTCGCCGGCGACGAGCGCCAGCGCGTCGGAGATGATGCGCTTCTGCAGCTCCGGGTCGTCCGGCTTCCCCAGCGAGTGACCCGCCGGGTAGCCCTTCGGGCAGAGCGCGCGGGGCGGGCGCGCCTGCGCCGTCTCCTCGGGCTCCACGGTGATGACGACGGTCGCGATTCCGATCATCTCGATCGTCCGCTGCACGGTGACCACCGTGCGGTGGCAGAGCCGTCAGCCGCCGGTGAGCAGGACGAGGTCGGGCCGCGCGCGGTCGATCTCTCGCACCAGCCGCGGGATGGTGGTCTCGCGCAACTCGCGCAGCGCCTGGCTGAAGCCGAGCGAGAAGTGCCGGTCGGTGAGGCCGCCGATCTGCTTCTCCCCCACCAGCTCGCGCAGCCGGTCGATGGGAAAGACGCAGTTCATGTCCCGATCCACGCAGGCGTGGTCGTAGTGCGTATCGTCGTAGGCGAGGTCGGCCGCCAGCGCCTGGCCGGAGATGACGCGGTAGGACGTGTCGCCCTCCACCTGGAAGGGCGTGTCCTTCCTCTCCCGCACCCCGGCGGTGCTGACGAGGCAGACGGTCGCCTCCTCCAGCTTCCCGCGGAACGGCGTGAACGGGACGCAGTACCGCGACAGCTCCAGCGGCTTGACCTCGTCATTCGCCATGAGTGAATCCCTCGCCGGCGGCGCCCCGGCCGGCGCGCGCCGGCCGGGGCCGCGCACCGCGTCACTTGAGCTTGTCGAGGGCCGCCATGATCTTGTCGGTGGGCGGCTGCTCCCCGATGTCGTGGATGTCGATGTAGGCGATCTTCCCCGCCTTGTCGATCACGAAGATCGACCGCTCGACCAGCCCGTCGCCGCGCAGGATCCCGTACTGAGAGGCGACGAAGCCGTACGGCCAGTTGTCGGCGAGGAGGGGGTACCCGAGCCCCCCCATGCTCTTGGCCCACGCTTCCTGTGCGTGAACGAGGTCCGTGCTGATGCCCAGGACCTGGGCATTCCGCCGCTCGAACTCGGAGCGATCCTCCTCGTACGAGGGCATCTGCACGGTTCAGACCGGCGTGAACGCCGCCGGGAAGAAGGCCAGCACCACGTTCTTCTTGCCGCGGTAGTCGGAGAGCCGGACCTTCTTCTTCGGGCCGCCCTTGCCAGCGGTGTCCCCGGTGGCTTGCAGCTCGAACTCCGGCGCCTCCTCCCCGACCGCGAGCTTCCATCTCGACTTGGCCATGGATTGCTCCTCGGTGAACGGCGCGTTGACTGTAAGGCGCGTGACGCACCGTGACCATCGTTCGCTTCGACCCCTAAAAGGTCGGGTGCGGCGCACGTGCGCTGTGCTACATGCCGGTGCGAAATGGATCTCCTGACCCGATTCGCCGGCAACGTGAAGCGGCTGCGGTCCCGCAAGAACCTGTCGCAGAAGGCGCTCGCGGACAAGGTAGGGATCTCGGTCTCGTACGTCTCGATGCTGGAGCGCGGCCAGCGCTCGCCGCCGCTGGAGACGATCGAGAAGATGGCCAAGGCGCTCGGCGTCACGCCCGCCGCACTCCTCGGCGGCAAGTAGCCTCGAGCGCGGCCGATCGGCCCGCCGCCGCCCAGGACGCGCGCACGAAGGAGGAGCGCCCGACCTTCGTGCTGCCCGGCCTCGATCCGGCACACGACGGCCTGCGCGTCGCCCAGCTCTCCGATCTCCACGTCGGCCCGCACACGCCGGTGGAGCGCCTGCGCGACGCGATCGAGCGCGCCAATGCCTTCGATCCCGATCTGGTGGTGCTCACCGGCGACTACCTCTCGCGCGAGCGCTCCGGGGTCGAGCTGGTGCGCGAGCAGCTCGGTGGCCTGTGCGCACCCACCGTCGCGGTGCTCGGAAACCACGATCACTGGGTCGACGCGCGCGGCGCGGCGCGCGCGCTCGCCGCGCACGGCTACGCCGTCCTGCGCAACCAGAACACGTCGCTCACGCTGCGCGGCGCACCGCTCACCGTCGTCGGCATCGACGACCTCATGAGCGGGCAGGCGCGCGTGGCGGACGCGCTGCGCGGCGCGCCTCCCGGCGGCTCCCGCCTGGCGCTGGCGCACGGTCCCAAGACCGCGGAGCAGCTGCAGCGGGCGGGCGAGCGGATCCTCTGCTTCTCCGGGCACACGCACGGCGGGCAGATCCGCATCCCCGTGCTCACCGTCTTCATGCTGCGGGCGGTCGCCCACGAGCCGTACGACCGCGGGCTGTTCCGGCTCGGCGGCGTCCAGCTGTACGTGAACCGCGGCGTCGGCAGCTCGATCATGCGGCTGCGCATCGACTCGGCGCCCGAGGTGACGCTGGCCACGCTCCGGCGCGCCCCGGACGCGGCCTGACCCGGTTCGCCGGGCGCCTACGCGAAAGGGTGCGGCCCGCGCGCGGCAGCGCGCCTAGGCTAGCCCCGGGAGGTCTCGCCTCATGCCTGCCGCCGCACTCCACGTTCCCCGGCCGACCGAGCGCGCCCGTCTCGACGACGCGATGGCCCGCCTGCGCGAGGCCGCGCCCGCCTGGGCGCGGCGTCCGCTCGCAGCGCGCATCGCGCTCGCCCGCGCCATGCTGCGCGGCGCGGCGCGCGTGGC
>DASTGH010000729.1:0-7592 GCA_035719345.1 Anaeromyxobacteraceae bacterium | reverse complement strand
AACGACTTCAAACTCGACGCGCTGCCCCTCGCTCAACGACTTGAACCCTTCGGCCTGAATGGCCGAGTGATGAACGAAGCAGTCCGCGCCGCCGTTTTCCGGCGTGATGAACCCGAACCCCTTCGCGTCGTTGAACCACTTCACGGTACCCGTCGCCATGCACCCTCTCCAGACACCCCCCGGGCGCGACGACCGCGCCGCCGCGGGGTTCACGGGAACGTTAGGGGCCACGGCGCGGCGAGGCGAGCCCCGGGCCCCGCCTGGCGGATCCCTCCCCAGGCGTTTTCCTGTCCCGCCCGGCGCGTGGGCCGGCGTGCTCGCTCCCCGCGCACGCCGCTGCCGAGCATCCGTGCACGCCCATCCGGGGACCCGCCGGTCGCCGCAAAAACGGGCCCGTTCCTGCCCGGCACGCAGGCTGCACTCGCCGGACGCCGGCTCCGACCACTCCCCTGGAGGTCCCCTTGATCAAGCACCTCGCGCTGGCCCTGGCCGCGCTCGTCCCCGTCCTGGCGCGCGCCGCCACGCCCGGCCAGGTCGACTCCGGCGACACGGCCCTCGTCCTCGTGTCCGCCGGCCTCGTCCTGCTCATGACGCCCGGCCTCGCCTTCTTCTACGGCGGCCTCGTCCGCTCGAAGAACGTCGTGCACACGATGATCCTCTCGCTCGTGTGCATGGCGCTGGTCGGCGTCCTGTGGGCGCTCGTCTCGTACAGCCTCTCCTTCGCCCCGGGCGCCGGCGCGCTCGACAAGTTCGTGGGCGGCTTCTCCTACGCCGGGCTCCGGGGCGTGGGCGGCGAGGTGGTGAAGGACCTGGCGCCGACCGTCCCGCACGCCGCCTTCATGCTCTTCCAGGCGATGTTCGCGGTCATCACGCCGGCGCTCGTCTCCGGCGCCATCGTCGAGCGCGTGCGCGTCAAGGCGTTCGTCCTCTTCGTCGCGGTGTGGAGCATCGTCGTCTACGCGCCGGTCGCGCACTGGGTGTGGGCGCCGGGCGGCTGGCTGCGCGGCATGGGCGCGCTCGACTTCGCGGGCGGCACCGTCGTCCACATCAATGCGGCGGCCGCCGCGCTGGTCTTCGCCTTCGTCCTCGGGCGCCGCCGCGGCCTGAAGACGCCGACCGTGCTCCCTCACAACGTGCCCTTCGCCATCCTCGGCGCCGGCCTGCTCTGGTTCGGGTGGCTCGGGTTCAACGGCGGCAGCGCGCTCGGCGCCAACGGCCTGGCCGCCTACGCCTTCTCCAACACCTTCTTCGCCCCGGCGGCCGCGGCGCTGGCCTGGGGCCTCGCCGAGCTGCTCCTCTTCCACGGCAAGATGTCGGGCGTCGGGCTCGCCTCGGGCGCGGTGGCGGGCCTCGTCGCCATCACCCCCGCCGCCGGGTTCGTGACGCCCCTCGCCTCCATCGTCCTCGGCGCGGCCGCCGGCATCGCCTGCCTGCTCGCGGTCCGCGTGCGCCCGCGGCTCGGGCTCGACGACTCGCTCGACGTGGTCGCGGTGCACGGCGTCGCCGCCACGCTGGGCGCGCTCCTCACCGGCGTCTTCGCGACGAAGGCGGTCAACCCCGACGCCGCCGACGGCAGCCTCGGCCTCCTCGGCGTGCAGGCGGTGGGCGTGATCGCGACCTGGATCTGGTCCGGCGCGCTCTCCTTCGGGATCCTCAAGATCGTGAACGCGCTCACGCCGCTGCGCGCCGACGAGCAGGACGAGTGGACGGGCATGGACGCCGCCGAGTCGGGCGAGCGCGCCTACATCTCGAGCGACATGGAGACCTCGGGCGCCATGCCGTCGGAGCGCGCTCCCGCCGGCGACCTCCGTCCGGCGCCGCAGTAGCGCGATCGCGTCGCCTCTCCTTCCCCTGCCCGGCCGGGCGGCAGCCGTTGCCGCCTCGCCGGGCAGTGGTGCGTCCGGGGGTGGAAAACCACGCGCCGCCTCGCGCGGCGCACCGCGGCACGCCCGCTGCAATCGTCGTGGACATCCGCCGCATTGCACGACGTCACCCTCAGGAGAGCCTCTCGATGAAGAATGTCCTCCGCGTCCTCGCGCTCGCCGCCTTCGTCTGCTCGGCCACGTCCGCCCACGCGACGCCGTCCACGGTCTTCTGGACGCCCGCCACCACCTACGTGCAGCCCTACACCGTCCCGCACATCACCTACGACACGTACGTCGCGGAGCGCTCGGGGCTGCAGAACACGTACGGCCTCACGCTCGGCGTCCTCCCCTTCGAGAAGCTCCAGGGCGAGTTCGGCATCGACTCGTTCCTGCCCGGCCTCCAGGCGTCGAACGTCTTCCTCAACGCCAAGCTGGGCGTGCCGGAGGGCGCCTTCGGCGAGTGGTTCCCCGGCATCTCGGCCGGCATCTACGCCCTCGGGTTCAAGAGCGACGTCTCCGACTTCGACATCCTGCACGCCGAGATCGGCAAGACGTTCCCCGTCATCGGGAACCTCACGGTCGGCGGCTACTACGGGCTCAACTCGAAGCTCATGGTGAGCTCCACGGGTGAGACGCAGCAGGGGGGCTTCATGGCCTCGTGGACGAGCCCCGACATCAACATCGGCGTCACGGGCCTCAACAAGATCATCTTCCTGGCCGACGTGCAGACGGGCGACAACGCCTTCGGCGCGGCCGGCGGCGGCATCGGCATCTACTTCACGCCGTCGATCGACATCCTCACCGGGCCGGTGTTCTTCTTCGACAAGAACGCCACGACCCAGCTCCCGGGCCCGGGCTTCTCCACGTTCAGCCGCCCCGACTGGCTGTGGTCGGTCCAGCTCGACGTGGACTTCGACCTGCGGCCCGCGAAGCCGGCGCCGGTCACCGCGCCGGTGACGCCGCCCAAAGCGTAGCAGGACGCAACCTGGGCTACAGGCTACAGGCTACGGGCTACAGGCTTCGGGCTACGCGGTGAGCCTGGAGTCTGCAGCCTGGAGCCTGCAGCCTGCAGTCGCCTCAGAGTCACCTGTAGTCATCACTCCGCACGCCGTGGCGCTTGAGCAGCCGGTGCAGGCTCTCGCGCTCCATCCCGGCGCGTTCCGCCGCCCTGGTGACGTTGCCGCCGTGCTCGCGGAGCAGCGCCACCAGGTACTCGCGCCCGGTGCGCTCGCGCGCCTGCTCCACCGCGTCGCGAAAGGAGAGCGAGGTGAGGGCGCTTCCGGGCGGCGCGCCGCCTCCGGCCGACAGCTCCGGCGGCAGGTCCGCCGCCGCCACCTTCTCGCCGGCCGCCACCGCCACCGCCCGCTCGACCGCGTTCTCCAGCTCCCGCACGTTGCCCGGCCAGCCGTAGCCGGTCAGCACGCGCAGCGCGTCCGGCTCGAATCCGCTCACCCGCCGCCCGAAGGCGCGCGCGTGCTTCTCCAGGAAGTGCGCCGCGAGCAGCGGCACGTCGTCGAGGCGCTCCCGCAGCGCCGGCAGGCGGACCGGGAAGACGTGCAGCCGGTAGAAGAGGTCCTCGCGGAACCGTCCCGCGGCCACCTCCGCGCGCAGGTCGCGGTGGGTGGCGGCGATGACGCGGACGTTCACCTTCACCGGCGCGTTGTCGCCCACGCGCCGCACCTCCTTCTCCTGCAGGACGCGGTTCAGCTTCACCTGCGCCGGCAGCGGCAGCTCGCCCACCTCGTCCAGGAAGAGCGTGCCGCCGTCGGCCTCCTCGAACAGGCCCGCCTTGGCGCTCTGCGCGCCGGTGAAGGCGCCGCGGGCGTGGCCGAACAGCTCGCTCTCCACGAGATCGGGCGGCAGCGCGCCGCAGTTCACCGGCACGAAGCGCCGCTCCTTCCGCGCCGAGGCGAAGTGGACGGCCCGCGCCGCCAGCTCCTTGCCGGTGCCGGTCTCGCCGCCGAGCAGGACGGTGATGTCGAGCCCGGCCGCCTGCTGCAGCTGGCGGAAGACCTCCTGCATGCGCGCGCTCTTGCCGACGAGCGCGTGGAAGGCGTACTGGCCAGCCAGCTCGCGGCGCAGCGTCGCCGCCTCGTCGCGCAGCCGCTTGTGCTCGGCGGCGCGCGCCACCACCCGCCCCGCCTCGTCGGGGTCGAACGGCTTTTCCAGGTAGTCGTACGCTCCGTCGCGCATCGCGCGGACGGCGTCGGCCACCGTGGCGTACCCGGTCATCATGATGACCTCGGGCGGAGCCACCCGCGCGCGCGCCGCGCGCAGGACCTCGAACCCGTCGGCGCCCGGCATGCGCAGGTCGGTCACCACCACGTCGAACGGCTCCACCGCGAGCAACGCCAGCGCCCGCGCGCCGTCTCCGGCGGTGGTGAGCTCGAAGCCGTCGCCCAGGATCTTGGCGAAGAGCTTGAGCATGTTCTCCTTGTCGTCCACCACCAGCACCCGCGACCTCATCACGCCCTCCCCTCGTCCGCCGGCGACGTCCGCGGCAGGCGCAGCGTGAACGACGCGCCGCCGCCGTCGGCGTCGCCCGCCTCCACGTCGCCGCCGTGCGCGCGCGCGATGGCGCGCGAGACGGCGAGGCCGAGCCCGGTGCCGCGCGGCTTGGTGGTGAAGAACGGCTCGAAGAGACGGTCGCGCGCGGCGCCGTCCAGCCCCGGCCCGCTGTCCTCGACCCGGACGCGCGCCTCGCCGTCCTCCTCCGAGACCCGCACCGTCACGCGCCCGCCCGGCCCGGCGGCCTCGCCGCCGTTCCGGACGAGGTTGGCGAGCACCTGGCCGAGCTTGGAGGCGTGGCCCGGGGCCGCCCCGGCACCCTCCACCTCGACCGCCACGCCCTCGAGGAGCCGGGCCTCGCCGAGGCGCGCCACCACGTCGTCGGCGAGCGCGCGCAGGTCGACGCGCTCCTGGGTGGCCTGACCGGGCCGGGACAGCTCGAGCAGATCCTCGACGATCTCCTTGCAGCGCAGCGTCTCCTCCTCGATGACCGCGAGGTCCTCGCGGAATCCCCCCTCGCACCGCTTCTGCAGCAGCCGGACGTAGCCGAGGATGACGGCCAGCGGATTGTTGAGCTCGTGGGCGACGCCGGCGGCGAGGCGGCCGACCCCCGCCAGCTTCTCCGACTGCACCAGCTTCACCTGGTGCTCCTTGAGCGAGGCGGTCATGGCGTTGAACTGCGCGGCGAGCGCCTCGAACTCGGCCGGGCCACGCGCCTCGACGCGCGCCTCCAGGTCGCCGGCCGCGAGGCGCGCCGCGCCCTCGCGCAGCCGCGCCACCGGGCGCGCGATGGAGCGCCCGATGGACCAGGTGACGGCGGCGGCGAGCAGCGGCGCGCCCACCACCATCGCCAGGATGAAGGCGAACGTGCGCCGCTCCACGGCGCCGGCCTCGGCGCGCGCCGCGCCGATGCGCGCCTCGAAGGCTGCCACCAGCGCCTCGGCGCGGTCCTGGATGCGCGTCACCACGAGCTGGGCCCGGGCGTGCTCCGAGCGGACGAAGTCGACGTCGCCGCGGACCACCGCCGGGACGATGGCGCGGCGGAAGATGTCGTCGAGCTCGGCGCTGGCCGCCTCGACGTCGTCCACCCACCCGGTCTCGTCCGGGCCCGAGGCGTGCGCGCGCAGCGCGCGGGTGAGGTCGAGCACCCGGCGCTCGGCCTGGCCGTAGAAGCCGAGGTGGCTCTCGTTCCCGATGATGATGGTGTGCGCCTGGTGCGCGTACTGGTCGCGCACGGCGCTCGCCAGCTCGAGCGCGATCCGGACGCCCTCCTCCTCCGCCCTGGTGCGCTCGATGGCGCCGTGGATCTGGCCGAGGCCGCGCAGCGTGAGCCACGACGCCACCGCGAAGATGGCGACGAGGACCCCGAACCCGAGGAGCAGGCGCTGCGCCGTTCCGGACCAGCTGGACATGGGGAGGCGTGTGACCGAGGTCGTCACAGTGTAATCGCAGCCGTCGCGCTTCGCCCGGACGGGGCGTCCGGTCCGGTGCGCATCCTCGGCAGAAAGGCTCGTCTTCTCGGGGGTGGCGGGGGGATGCGTCATGCTCGGCACGGCTCATGCGATGGCCGTGCCGCGAACCCCAACGGGAGCCCCCATGAACCTTCCACGCCTCGCCGTCCTCCCCCTCGCCGCCCTGCTCGCCGCGGCGGCGGCGCCCGCCTCCGCCGCCGAGAAGCCGAAGCCGCAGGTCGTGAAGCTCGCGGTGACGCAGGACGGCTTCGCGCCGGAGAAGGTGACGGTCAAGGCCGGCCAGCCGGTGAAGCTCGTCGTGACGCGCCAGGTGGAGCGCACCTGCGCGACCGAGATCGTGATGAAGGACTTCGGCGTGAGCCAGCCGCTGCCGCTCGGCAAGCCGGTCGAGGTGACGGTCACGCCGAGGAAGGCGGGCACCTACCGGTTCGCCTGCGGCATGGACATGGTCGCCGGCACGCTGGAGGCCCGCTAGCCGATGCGCCGCCTCCTCGCGCTCGCCCTCGCGCTCGCCGCCTGCCCCGCGGCCGCCCTCGACGACCCCGCGCTGGCGACGGCCGTGCGCGAGGCGCTCGACCGCAGCCCTGAGGTGGCGCGCATCCGCGCCGAGGTGGCGGCGGAGTCGCAGCGCGCGCCGCAGGTCGGCGCCTTCCCCGACCCCACGCTCACGCTCGGCATCCAGAACGACTCCTTCAACCAGATCAACATCGGCGTGATGGAGACGAGCTTCTGGCAGGTGATGGTGACGCAGCCCATCCCCTGGCCCGGCAAGCGCGACGCGCGGGCCGCCGCGGCGCAGGCGCAGGCCACCGCCGCCGGGGCGCGGCTGGGGCGGGCGCAGCTCGACGTCGAGGCGGCGGTGACCTCGGCGTGGGTGGAGCTGCTGCTCGTGCGCGGCCAGCTCACGCTGCTCGGCAAGCTCGAGGCCCTGTGGCGCGAGGCGGAGGCGCTGGTCCGGGCCCGCTACGGCATCGGGGCGGTGCCGCAGTCCGACCTCGTCCGCGCGCAGCTCGAGCTCACCCGCCTCGCCACGCAGCGGCTCGGGCTGGAGGCGAGCGCGCGCGCCCGGACCCAGGAGCTGAACCGCTGGCGCGGCCACCCGCTCGACGAGCCCGTCGAGATGGCCCGCCCGCTGGCGGAGGCCGATCTCCCCGACCTGCCCACGCCCGAGCGCGCGGTCGCCGACGCGGAGGAGCGCAGCCCGGACCTCGCCGCCGCGCGCCTGGCCGAGGCGGCCGCCGGCCGCCGGGTGGAGGTCGCGCAGCGCGACCGCTACCCCGATCTGGCGGTCGGCGCCGCTGTCATGTTCCGGGGCTCGCTCGATCCGATGTGGGCCGCGACCGTGTCCGTGGGGCTCCCCGTGTTCTCGAAGCGGGGCGCGGCCGTGACCGAGACCACGGAGCGCCGCAAGGCCGAGTCCGAGGGCGTCGAGGCGGTGGCGCGGGTGGTGCGCCTGCGCGCGGCGGAGCGGCAGACCGCGCTCTCGTCGGTGCTCGCCACGCTGAAGCTCTACCGCGAGGGGCTCCTCGTCCAGTCGGACGCCGCCGTCCGCGCCACGATGGCGCAGTACCGCGTGGGCAAGGTGCCGTTCGCGTCGGTCCTGGAGTCGGTGCGCGGCCTCGTCGCCGACGAGGGCGGCTTCCTCGACACGCAGGCGCAGGCGCAGCGCGTGGCGATCGCCGCTCGCGCCGTGAGCCTCGACCCGGCCGGCGGCCTCGCCGCCGGGCTCGGCGGCGGCGGCATCCCC
>DASTGH010000728.1:0-20265 GCA_035719345.1 Anaeromyxobacteraceae bacterium | reverse complement strand
GCCCCGCCGCCGGGGTGGCAGGTGGGGGTGGCCGGCGTGGGCGCCGTCGCGGCCGCGGCGCGGCTGGCGGCCCTCCTCGCCCCAGGCGGCGTGGAGCGCGTGCTCTTCGTGGGCACCTGCGGCGCCTACGACGGGCGGCTGGTGGTCGGCGACCCGCTCGCGGCCGCGGAGGTGATCGCGACGTCCCTGGACGAGGCGCGCGGCGCGGCGTACCGGCCGGCCCCGGAGCGGGCGCGCTGGTCGCCCGGCTGGGCGCTGCCGCTCCCCGGCCATACCGTCGCGGTCACGCCGGCGGTCACGGCCACGGAGGAGGGCGCGGCGGCGCTGGCGCGTCTCGCCGCGGCCGAGCACCTCGAGCTCTCCGGCGTCTTCGAGGCGTGCGCGCAGGCGGGCGTCCCCTGCGCGGCGGCGCTGGCCGTGGCGAACCGCGTCGGGCCGGAGGCGCACCTCGAGTGGAAGGCGAACCACCTCGAGGTGAGCAGGGCGCTGCTGGAGAAGCTGCGAGAGGTGGGCGTGATCTAGCGGGACCCCGCCGCGGCTTCGCGCCCGCCCCGGCTACACCTTCAGCCTGAACGGCCACACGTGGTACCAGCGCGCCGCCGCCAGCGCCGCGACGAAGAGCAGGATCACCAGCCACGAGATGCGCCGGTTCCGCCGCCCCGCGACGTCCTCGAAGGGATCGGCCAGCGAGCGGTGCGCTCCGGCGGGGAGCAGCGCCCGGCCGGTGAGCGACGCGCCGAGCGGGATGTTCACCTTCACCCGCCCGTTCACGGCCCAGCCGGTCCCGTCGAGGATGGGGCCGAGCGTCCGCTGGCGCAGCTTCAGCCAGGCGATGAGCATCGACGGGCCGGAGATGAGCAGCACCACGCCGCCGACCGCGACGATCTTCGCCCACCACGGCTGCAGGTTCATGAAGCCGGAGACGAACCCGCCGAACAGGGTGCCGAGGGCGCCGATGCCGACGCCGAGGGCGGCCACGATCCCGACGGTCTTGCCGATGTCGGCCGGCGGCGGCGCCGGCGGCGGCGCCTTCTGCCCGGTGGCGGTCTCGGTGACGGTCGTGGCCGCCCCGGCCACCGTCTCGTCGCTCGCCTTCGCCTTGACGGCGGCGAAGCGCGCCACGTTGTCCTCGACGAGCCGCACGAACTTCTTGTACGGCGCGAAGAACGCCTGGCGGATGCTGATCGGGTTCTCCAGCACCTTCACGACGGTCGCGTCCCAGTCGCGGCCCTGGCGGTCGTAGAAGATGCCGTTGCGGCCCGCCGTCAGGTAGTCGGAGTCGCCCTGGGTGACGCAGGCGGCGACGTTCATGGACGCGCCCGGCCGCTTCAGCGCGCAGTAGGCCACGTACATGCGCGAGGGCGCGGCCGCCGTCGCGTGGGCGCCCGCGTCCTCCACCCGCACGCACAGCTCGCAGCTCCGCCCGTCGACGTAGAGCGTGCCCGCCTGGAAGATGGCGGGCATGTTGGGATCGTAGAAGTCGGTGAAGGAGACGAAGTTCCGCAACAGCCGAAAGAGGTCGCGCCGGTAGTGGACGAGGCGCGCCACGTCGCCGATGGCCTTGGCCATGGGCTCCGCGGCCTTGTCGCGCGCCAGCAGCTCCTCGAGCCCGGCGCGGCCCGGGCCCGCCAGGATGGCCTCGACGCGGGCGCGGCCGAGCTTCGCCACCGACCCGCCCGCCATCTCGGCGTACCACGCGTCGGCCGGCGCCAGCGCGCCCTGCACGCGCGCCCAGGCGGCGGCGGTGAGCTCCTGCACGTCGTCGCCCAGGATGGGGGCGAGCACCTCGCGGCGCAGCGCGTCCACGGCGCCCGCCCAGGCCGGGTTCACCTCGTCGAGCGGCAGCGCCCGGCCCGGAGCGGCGCGCGCCAGCGGGAATCCCGCCACCTCGGCCGTGGCGCCGGCCAGGTCCTTGGCGGCGAGCGCGGCGTACTCGGCCTCGGTCCGGTTCAGCACCGCCGCGCCGCGCGGGTCGATGGCGGCGAGCCCGCAGCGCACGAACCAGTCGTTCACCTTGGCCCGCACCGCGCGCAGCGCCTCGACGGCGGCGGCGGTGCGCTCGCCGAGCAGCATGACGTCGGGGCGGCTCTCGCCGGCGCGCCACCAGGCCGCGTACGCCGCCAGGTCCCCGTAGAACTTCTCCACGCGCGCGGCGGTGAGGCCCTCGGTGCCGCCGCGGTCCTTCTCGCCGCCGACGCAGGCGATGGCATCGACCAGGACCTGCCGCAGGTCGGCGTCGTCGGTGGCGTCGGGCGTGACGATGCCGTCGCCGTTGAAGACCGTGCCGTCGAAGACCTTGGAGAGATCGGCCACGTCCTCCACGGTCACCCGCTCGGCGTCGGGCTTGCCCCGGTGCCCGAGCACGCGGCGCGCCGCCGCCAGCCAGGCCGCGCCCTCGGGCGTCCCGTCGTTCACGTCGGCGAGCGCCACGGTGTCGCCCTCGCGGAGGACGAGCGCGAGGTCGCGCAGCCGCACGTCGCAGAAGCGGATCGCCTCGACGATCTCGGGCACGCGGACGCGGCCGTCCCGGTCGACGTCGAGCAGCTCCAGCGTGCGGGCGTCGAGCTCGAGTCCCTTCACCGGGCAGGAGAGCGCCACCCACAGCTTCTGGTCGAGATCCGGGAGCTGCCGGAGGTCGTCGGCCGTCTCCAGCGAGACCTGGTCGAGGCCGCCCACGCGGTGGAAGCGCCAGCGGTGGCGCGGTCCGGTGCGGAGGGAGACGACCGGTGCCTCGGCCCGGGGCGCCTCGGCGGGCGCGGGGGCCGGAACGGGAGCGGCCTGGGCCTGGCTCATGGGTCCTCCTGCGGGCGGTCCAGCCGGTGCTAGCACGTGTGGCCGTAGCGAGTTGCGGCCTTTCGGGTTCCTGTTACCCTCGCGCCGCCTCGCCGGAGGGGGCCCCACCCGTGCCGATCGACCTCGACCTCGAACCCCGCGCGCTGTGGCGGTATTTCCTCGAGCTGTCGCGCATTCCGCGCCCGTCGCGCGGCGAGGCCGCCGCGTCCGCCTGGGTGGCCGAGCAGGGGCGGGCGCTCGGCTGCTCGGTGGAGCGCGACGGCGTCGGAAACGTCCTCCTGCGCAAGCCGGCCGCCCGCGGCGAGGAGGCGCGCCCCACCGTCGCGCTGCAGGCGCACGTCGACATGGTCTGCGAGAAGAACGAGGGCACGGCCCATGACTTCTCCCGGGATCCCATCGACGTGGTGCGCGACGGCGACGTCCTCCGCGCGCGCGGGACGACCCTCGGCGCCGACAACGGCGTCGGGGTGGCGGCGGCGCTGGCGGCCCTGGCCGAGCCGGGGCTCCGCCACGGGCCGCTCGAGGTCCTGGTCACGGTGGACGAGGAGACCGGCCTGACCGGCGCGAACGGCATCGAGCCCGGCTGGCTGCGGGCCCGCTTCCTCCTGAACCTCGACAGCGAGGAGGAGGGCGAGCTCACCATCGGCTGCGCCGGCGGGATGGACACGGTCGCGCGCCGGGCGCTCTCGCCGTCGGCCGCGCCCGACGGCCTCCGCGCACGGCGGGTGAAGGTCTCCGGCCTGAAGGGCGGCCACTCCGGCATCGACATCGCCGCCGGCCGGGGGAACGCGGTGCGCCTCCTCGGCGAGGTGCTGGCCGCGCTCCGCGCGCGCGGGCCGCTGGCGCTCGCCAGCGTGAAGGGCGGGAACAAGCGGAACGCCATCGCGCGCGAGGCGTCGGCGGTCGTGCTCCTCGAGCCGCCGCGCGAGGCGGCGCTGCGCGAGGACGTGGCCCGGCTGGCGGCGGAGTGGCGTGCGGCGCTCGGCGCCTTCGACCCCGGGCTGGCGCTGGCGGTCGAGCCGGCCGAGGCGCGCCAGGTCATGTCCGAGGCGGACGCGCGCGCGGTGGTGGGCCTGCTCGTCGCCGGGCCGCACGGCGTCGAGGCGATGAGTCCCGACGTCCCGGGCCTGGTGCAGACGTCGACCAACCTCGGCATGGTGGACACGCGCGACGGCGCGGTCGAGGCGTCGTTCCTCACCCGCAGCGCGCTCGACTCGTCGAAGAGGGCGCTGGCGGCGCGCGTCGCCGAGGTGTGCGCGCTGGCCGGGTTCGAGGCGCGCCACGGCGGCGCCTACCCCGGCTGGAAGCCGGAGCCGGGCGCCTCCATCGTGCGCCGGGTGGACGAGGTCCACCGCGAGCTGTTCGGACGACCGATGGTGGTGAAGGCGATCCACGCCGGCCTGGAGTGCGGACTCATCGGCGAGAAGTACCCGGGCCTGGAGATGGCCTCCATCGGCCCGACGATGAAGGACGTGCACACGCCCGACGAGCACGTGTCCATCCCGTCGGTGGCCCGGTTCTACCGGCACCTCACCGCCGTGCTGGAGCGCCTGTGATCGGCGCGCTGGCCATGGCCGCGGCCCTCGCCGCCTCCGCGCCGGCGGCGACCGCGGGCGCGGCGCCGGGCGTGTTCCCGGACGCCGCCGAGCTGGCCCGCCGCGAGGCGCGCTACGCGCCGGTGGACCTGACCGTCGACCTGTCGGGCTTGCCTCCCCCGGAGCGGGAGGCGCTGCGGCTGACGGTGGAGGCGGCGCGCATCGTCGACGCCATCTTCCTGCGCCAGGCCTGGGCGGGGAACGAGGCGCTCGTCCTCCGCCTCCTCGACGATCCCTCGCCGCTGGCGAGGGCGCGGCTCGCCTACCTGCTCCGGAACAAGGGCCCGTGGGATCGGCTCGACGCGGACCGGCCCTTCGTCCCGGGGATCGGGGAGAAGCCGCCGGCGGCGGACTTCTACCCGGCCGGCGTGACGAAGGAGGCGCTGGAGCGGTGGATGGCGGGGCTCGCCCCCGAGGCCCGGGCGCAGGCGGCCGGCTTCTTCACGGTGATCCGCCGCGACCCGGGCTCCGATGCGTTCCGGATCGTGCCCTACTCGGTCGAGTACCAGGGGGCGCTCGCGCTCGCCGCGCGGAAGCTGGTCGAAGCCGCCGAGGCCACGCGCGACTCGAAGCTCGAGGCGTACCTCCGCGAGCGGGCCGCCGCGTTCCTGTCGAACGACTACTACCGGAGCGACCTCCTCTGGATGGATCTCGACGGCGCGGTCGAGCCGACGATCGGGCCCTACGAGACCTACGAGGACGGCTGGTTCGGCGCCAAGGCCGCCTTCGAGGCCTTCGTCTGCCTCCGCGACGACGAGGAGACGCGCAAGCTGGCGCGCTACTCGGCCGCGCTCCAGGACGTGGAGGACCACCTGCCGGTCGAGCCGGCCCTGCGCAACCCGAAGCTCGGCGCGCTCGCGCCCATCCGCGTCGTGAACGAGGTCTTCGCCGCAGGCGACGCCCGCCACGGCGTGGCCACCGCCGCCTTCAACCTCCCCAACGACGAGCGCGTCATCCAGGAGAAGGGGTCGAAGCGGGTGATGCTGAAGAACGTCCAGCGCGCCAAGTTCGACAAGGTGCTCCTCCCCATCGCCGACCGGCTGCTCGCCCCGGCCGACCGGGCGAACGTCGCCTTCGACCCGTTCTTCACGCACATCCTGGCGCACGAGCTGGTCCACGGGCTCGGGCCGCACCGGATCCGGGTGGGCGGCCGGGAGACGAGCGTCCGCGCCGAGCTCGCCGACGCCTACGCGGCGATGGAGGAGGCGAAGGCGGACGTCGCCGGTCTGTTCGCGCTCGAGCGCTTCGTCGACCGCGGCGTCGCCGACGCCGGCCTCCGCCGGACGATGTACGCCACCTACCTCGCCGGCATGTTCCGGACGCTCGCCTTCGGCCTGCACGAGGCGCACGGCCGCGGCATGGCGCTGCAGATGAGCTGGTTCCTGGAGCACGGCGCGGTGGCCGCGCGGAAGGACGGCACCTTCGCGGTCGACGCCGCCAGGATGCGGGCCGCCGTCGAGTCGCTCACCCGCGAGATCGTGACGCTCCAGGCGCGCGGTGACGCGGCCGGCGCCCGGGCGCTGCTCGAGCGCCGCACCGTGCTCGCTCCCGAGGTGAAGGCCGCGCTGCAGCGCATCGCCGACGTGCCCGTCGACGTCGCCCCGCGCTTCGTCACCGCCGACCGCCTCGCCCCCTGACCGCGCCCGAGGCCGATGCCGGCGGCGCCCGAGATGCGGGAGACGCTGCTCGCCAGCTACGCCGATCTCGGCGAGGCGATGGTGATCGAGAACGTCCTCGAGGCCGAGGGGATCCCCTGCCGCGTGGCGGACCTGGCGCAGCTGCCGGCCCACACGCTCGGCATCGGAGGCCGGTACGGCCGGAGCGTGGGGCTGTGGGTGCTCGAGGCCGACCTCGAGCGAGCGCGCTCCGTGCTGGCGACCCTCGGCGCGCCGGAGCACGCCGTCGACGAGGAGGCGCTGGCGGCCGCGGCGGAGGCCGCAACGCCCGGGGAGCCCCCGGAGCCCGAGGCCCCTCCCCACGCTCCCGAGCCCCCGCAGGCGCGACGGCCGGCCGGGGCGGTGGTGTCGCGCTCCCCGGCGGCGGCGATCGCGGCGGTGGTGGTCGTCGCCTCGGCGCTGGTGCTGGTGCTGTCGCGCGGCTGCGGCTGAGCCCGCGCAGCCGTCACGCGCGGTTCAGGAAGATCGGCAGCCCGCGCTTGTCGGCGTAGATGGGCCGGAGCCGGTCGGTGTTGTACATGGTCTTGATGTCGACCTTGCGGGGCCCGAGCTTCGGGTCGGGGATGTCCACCAGGTCGTACTTGCCGTCGACGAGCGCCGACATGAGGCCGCTCTTGCCGGCCAGGATGGCGTCGAGCGCCATGGTGCCGAAGGTGAGCGCCACCAGCTTGTCGATGAAGTCGGGGTCGCCCGAGCGCAGGTCGTAGGTGAGGTCGGAGACGATCGTCTCCTCGCCGGTGCGCCGCTTGATCTCGTCGGAGAGCGACTCGGCCACGCTCGCCTTCTTGCGGTGCCCGTAGGCGTCGGCCTCGCCGTACTCCTGCACCTTGTAGCCCTCCCACTCGGCGCCCTCGGAGAGGACGATGAGCGAGTAGTTGGAGGGGTTCTCGCGCTTGTCGGTGACGAGAAGGTCGATGAGCTTCTCGAGGTTCGGCTTGTACTCCGGGATGACGCAGCGGATGGAGGTGACGAAGGCGGTGTAGAGCGAGGTGAACCCGGCGTCGCGGCCGAAGACGCGGAACACGCCGATGCGCTCGTGCGACCCGACCGTCGTGCGCTGCCGGCCGATCGCGTCGATGGCGCGGGTGATGGCCGTCGAGAAGCCGATGCAGTACTCGGTGTTCCGGACGTCGTTGTCCATCGTCTTCGGGATCGCGATCACCTTGAACCCGAGCTGGTGCAGGCGCGCGGCGTAGGAGAGGGTGTCGTCGCCGCCGATGGCGATGAGGTACTCGACGCCGAGCGACTCCAGATTCTTCAGCACCGCCTTGGAGACGTCGTGGGTGGTGGAGGTCTGGCCGCCCTTCGTGCTCTGGGCGGTGGGGAAGTCGCCGCCCTGCAGGTGCCTGGGCAGCTTCTTCATCTTGGAAGGGTTCGTGCGCGAGGAGTGCAGGATGGTGCCGCCGGTGCGGTCGATGGTGCGCGTGTTGTCGCGCGTGAGCGGCATCACGTAGCGCGCCTTCGACGCCGCATCCGAGAGGTCGAGGTGGGTGAGCCCCTCCCAGCCGCGCCGGATGCCGACGACCTCCATGCCGTTCTCCGCGGCGCGGTAGACGACGCTCTTGATGACGGAGTTCAGGCCGGGGACGTCGCCCCCGCCCGTGAGGATGGCCACGCGCTTTCCGGTCATGGCGCCGTTTTAGGCGTGGCGCGTCGCCGACGCCAGCGACGATTGCCCGGAACCGTGGACGGTCCGGCGCTACTTCTCGGCCGCCTGCGCCGCCTTCACCGCGGGACGAGCGCCGACGCGCTCGACGTACGACTTCAGGACCGGCCAGCGCGCGAGGTCGATCTCCAGCCATGCCGTCCAGGAGAGGCAGACGAACAGGTAGGCGTCGGCGACGGTGAAGGCGTCGCCCATGAGGAAGCTCCGCCCCTGCAGCTGCTGCGACAGGTAGTCGAGCTTGGCGCCCTGCGCCTCCCTCCACGTCGGCTTGAAGTCGGCCGGCATCTTCGGGTTGAAGAGCGCGCCGAGCCCCTTGTGGATCTCGGACGTGACGTAGGACAGCCACTCCTGCAGCCGGTACCGCTCCATCGTGCCGTTCGGGGGCGCGAGCCGCGCCTCCGGCTTGCGGTCGGCCAGGTACTGCACGATGACGGGCCCCTCGGTCAGGCGGGTCCCGTCGTCGAGCACCAGCGTCGGGACGTAACCCTTGGGGTTGATGGCGCGGTAGTCCGCGCCGCCGGCCGTCTTGCCCGCCTTGGTGTCGACGCGCTCCAGCTCGAAGGGGAGACCCAGCTCGCGCAGCACGATGTGCGGGGAGAGCGAGCAGGCGCCGGGGACGTAGTAGAGCTTCATGGCTGACTCCATGTCGGGGTGGAGCCGACTTCGATGCGCGGCGCCGGCCGGGGATGCGCCGCTCAGTTCCCGGGGTCCGAGCCGGGGTCGTCCGCCTCGTCCTCCTCCACGTCCGGCCCCGGCGGCAGCCGCTGCAGGATCTGGCGCACGTAGACGGCGTGCTGCTCCTCCTCGCCGCGCAGCTCCTCGAACAGCTTGCGGACCTGCGGGTCCTCCACCCGCTTCACCGCGTCGGCGAAGAAGTCGTGCGCCTTCTCCTCGGCGCGGAGGGCGACCTCCATCGCCTGCCGCGCCGACATGAAGACGCGCGGCGAGCTGCGGTCGGGCGCCTCGACGTCGTCGAGCATGTCGGCGGTCAGCCGCGAGGGGGAGCTGCCGAACAGCGCACGGCGCCGCTCCTGCAGCTGGGAGCGGTGCTTGGCCTCGGCGGACGACATGTTCCTGAACATCTCCGCGGCGTCGCCGGGGTAGCGGCCGGCCCCGACCTGCTTCGTGAACTCCTGGTATCGCTGGCAGGCCTCGTCCTCCATGAGGATGGCGAGGTCGAGGGCGTCCTGCAGCGAGAGGCGGGCAGGGTCGAACCGGACCGAATCGGTGCCGCTCGGGCTCATGCGGGGTCCTCCGGGGGTGCGGGGTGAGGGGCGGGGCGGGGCCGCCCGCCGGGAGCCCTTCCCTAACCGGGCTCCGCCGCCGGCGCGAGCCCCTCCGTGGCGCTCCCCGACCGAGGGGCGTGCGGGGGGCCGCTCCTCAGGCGGCGAGCGCCTCATCGATGGTGACGACGTCGACCAGGCCGCGCGCGCCGAACAGCGCCGGCACCGCGCGCGCCGGCGGGTGGCGGCGCAGGACGTCCGCGACCTTCTCCGTCCCGGCGCGGTAGGCGGGGAGGTACATCCTGCCGTTCAGCGGGTGCCGGGCCCACGTCCCGGAGAGCTTGCCGGCGCGTTCCTCCGACACCAGGAAGTCGCGGCGCAGGGCCGCGGCGACCTCGGGCTGCGGCCGCCGTTCGCACCAGGTGAGCCAGGCCGCCTGGTTCTTGGCGTCGTCCTGCAGCAGCGCGAGGAGCATGCCGATGCGGAGGTCGGCGTCCGGCAGGTCCTCGAGGCGCGTCACCCCGTGCGCCATGAGCACGGCGTTGTTGGCGATGCCCTCGGAGAGGGCGGCGGCGCGCGTGTTCATGGTGAGGACGGTCGCCTCGAACCCGACCTGCCGGTCGACGTACAGCTTCTGCAGGAGCGCGAAGGTGGTGCAGTGGCCAGGCACGACCTCGTGCGAGACCAGCTCGACGAACTCCGGGACGGAGATCTGGAGCGAGGCGTTGAGCTCGTAGGTTGCCTCGTAGCTCGGGGCTCCACGCTCGTCGCGCTCGCGCCCCAGGTAGTTCATCGACCCGGAGAACCACGCGTCCTCGATCGGCAGGAAGGCGATGTTCGCGCGCGGCACGTCGCGGAGCGACGGCGGCAGGTGCGGCGCGACGTGGCGGGCCGTCCCGGCCTCGAGCTGGGCGATGAAGGCGGCCCCGAGCGCCGGGATCGCCTTGCGCGGCACGAGCCGCTCGATGCGCCACGCCTCGACCGCGGCGAGGAGCGCGCCCTCGCCGGAGACGCGGAAGCCGGCCGAGGCGAGGAGCGACGCCACCTGGTCGCGCTTCTCGGCGGGGTGGGAGGGCTCGGGGGGCCGCCCGGTCGACGCCTCCACGCAGCGGTCGAACGGCACGGGCGCTCCGCGGCCGAGGCGTTCCTGGCCGAGGTCCCACATGACCTCGAGGGCGCGCGCCAGCCCGTCCAGGTAGCCGGCCCGCAGCCCGCGCGTGCTGCGCGCGGCGGAGGCGAGCTCCGCGATGGCTCCGCGGACGTCGACGGCGGCGAGGTACGCGTCGACGGCGGCAGCGTCCGGGGCGTTCGCGCCGAGCCCGCCCGACGCGCGCAGCGGCGCGGCCGCCGGATGGCGGTAGGCGAGGGGGAGCGGCTCGTCCGAGAACCAGGAGTCGGCGATGAAGCGGCCCGTCCCCGAGGCGCAGAGCACGTCGCCGCCCCAGAGCGTGTCGACGCCGAGGATGGCGGTGGCCGTGGCCGCGGCGAGCTGGGTGTCGTCCATGGCCGCGTCTTAGCCAGGACCCGGTCCGGGATCGAGCCTCACCTCGCCGTGAACGCGTTCCCCACCAGCGGCTTCGCGTCGCTCGTCGGCACGTGGCACGACGTGCACACCCAGCGCGCACCGGCCAGCTTGGGACCGGGCGCGGTCGCGGCCCGGCGCAGGTCCGTGTAGTGCGACGCGGGGATCGGCGTCGGCTGGCCGGCCACCTTCTCCTTCACCTCGTGGCAGTCGGCGCAGGAATTCTGCGAGGCGGTGATGGGCAGGAAGTCCGCGATGGCGTGCGGCACGCGCGGCGGCGCGAGCGGGTAGGGCCGGGGCAGCACCGGCTTCTCGCCGGGGGCGCCGTCCTCGGCCTTCACCGTCGGCGGAGCGTGCGCATCGAAGACCGACCCCTTGTCCAGGCCGAGCGCCGTGTCCGGCACGGGCGCGGGCGGCGGGGGCGGCGGCGTCGCGCGCGAGCCGGCGCAGGCGGCGAGCAGGGCGAGGGCGAGGCCGGGTCCGACGGACGTGCGGGGCATCACGCGCTCCTCCCGGCGACGGCGGCGACCTTCGTCACCTTCACCGCGCACTTCTTGAAGTCGGTTTCCTTGGAGATGGGGCAGGTCGCGTCGAGCGTGACCTTGTTGATGAACACGCCCTCGTCGAACCACGGCACGTAGACGAGCCCGCGCGGCACGCGGTTGCGGTCCACCTGCAGCTGCACCCGCGCCTGAACCTTCCCGCGCCGCGACTCCACCCAGGCGAGGTCGCCCTGCTGGAGACCCCGCGCCGCGGCGTCCTTGGGGTGCATGAACAGGTCCGCCGACGGCACCGCCGCGTGCAGCGCCGGGACGCGGCGGGTCATCGAGCCGGAGTGCCAGTGCTCGAGGACGCGCCCGGTGCAGAGCCAGAGGTCGTAGTTGCCGTCCGGGATCTCCGGCGGCGCCGCGTACGGCCGGAAGAAGATCTTGGCCTTGCCCGTGAGCGCCACCGGTTTCGGGTCGGTGACCTTCTCCAGATCGCCGGACGGGATCGCCTTCATCGCCTTGCCGTAGAAGTCGACGCCGGCGCCCTTCCGCGCGTACCGGTCGTACGCGTCGTTGAACCGCCAGGGCGTCTCCTTCCCGTCCACCACCGGCCAGCGCAGGCCGCGCACGTCGTCGCGGTAGTACACGTCGAACGGGGCGAGGTCGTGGCCGTGGCCCCGGCCGAAGCCGGCGTACTCCTCGAAGAGCGCCTTCTCCGGGAACCACTCGATCCCGGCGTGCTTCACGGTGTGGTTCTCGTGGCCGGCGGCGACGGGGTCCGGCCAGGCCACCTTGCGGTTCTCGGGCGTGGCGAACAGCACCTCGTGCAGCGTCTGCGTGCGCCGGTAGCCCATGGCCTCGGCCGCGGCGAGCACGTCGGGCAGCGCTCCGTCCTCGAACCCCTCGGCCTTGAGGCCCGGAACTCTTTGCCCGCCCCACACGTCGGCGAGCGTGAAGCGCTTCGAGAACTCCATGATCTGCCAGAGGTCGCTGCGCGCGTCGCCGGGCGGCGCGATCACCTCGCGCCAGAGCTGGGTCCGGCGCTCCGCGTTCCCGTAGCCGCCCCACTTCTCGAAGATCATGGCCGAGGGGAGGATGAGGTCCGCCACCTTGGTCGAGAGCGTCGGGTAGACGTCCGAGACGACGACGAAGGCGTCCTTCTCGCGGGCGGCCGTGATCCAGTGGTTCGCGTTGGCGGTGGACTGGAACGGGTTCGTCACCTGCACCCAGAGCCAGCGGAGCTTCCCGTCCTCGAGGTCGCGCATCATCTGGGTGATGTGCGAGCCGACCTTGGGGTTGATCGTCTTCGCCGGCAGCCGCCAGTGGTGCTCGCAGTGGGCGCGGTGCTCCGCGTTGTCGACCTGCATGTCGGCGGGCAGCCGGTGCGAGAAGGTACCGACCTCGCGCGCCGTGCCGCAGGCCGAGGGCTGTCCGGTGAGCGAGAAGGCGCCGCTCCCCGGCCTCGCCTGCTTCCCGGTGAGCAGGTGCACCATGTAGGCCTGCTCGTTCACCCAGGTGCCGCGGGTGTGCTGGTTGAAGCCCATCGTCCAGAACGAGACGATCTTCTTCGCGCGGTCGACGTAGAGGTCGGCGAGCGCGCGCAGCTTCTTCTGGAACGCCTCGAGCGGCTCGTCGGGATCGCCCTTGGCCAGGCGCGAGACGAAGTCGAGCGTGTAGGGCTGGAGGGCCTTCTCGAAGTCGGCGCGCGAGACGAGCCAGTGTGCTCCCGCCTTCGCCGCCGCCTCCTGCTTGCGCTCGTGGCGCTGCGCCGGATCGAGGCCGCGCCCGATGGCCTCCTCGCGCGTCAGCACCACCATCCGCTCGCGGGCGCGCGTGTCCTTCTCGGCGTCGAACATGGCGGCGTCGTCGCCGCGCAGGCCGAAGCCGATGTCGGCAGGACCTGCCGCGAACACGCAGTGGTCGCGGACGAAGTCGGCGTCCACCGCGCCGCGCGTCACCACCTCGCGCGCCAGGTAGTTCCAGAGCGCCAGGTCGGTGTTGGGCTTGAACACGATCTCGAGGTCGGCCGCCTCCGAGGAACGGTTCGAGTAGGTGGTGAGGTTCACGACGCGGTACGACGGGGAGCGGAGCCGCTGGTCGACGATGCGCGCCCAGAGCATGGGGTGCATCTCGGCCATGTTCGCGCCCCACAGCACGACCGCGTCGGTGAGCTCGATGTCGTCGTAGCACCCGGACGGCTCGTCGATGCCGAAGGTCTGCATGAAGCCGGCGACGGCCGAGGCCATGCAATGCCGGGCGTTCGGGTCGAGGTTGTTCGACCGCCAGCCGACCTTGGCCAGCTTCACCGCGGCGTAGCCCTCCTGGATCGTGTACTGGCCCGAGCCCATGATCCCGACGCCGGTCGGTCCGAGCGCGCCGTGGGCGCGGCGCCACTCGGCCTCCATGACGTCGAAGGCCTCCTTCCAGCTCACCTCCTCGAAGTCGCCCTTCTTGTCGAACTTGCCGTTCCGCTTGCGGAGCAGCGGCCGGGTGAGCCTGTCGGCGCCGTACGGGATCTGCGGCAGCGCGTAGCCCTTGGCGCAGAGGAGGCCGCGGTTCACCGGGCTCTCCGGGTCGCCCTTCACCGCCACCACCCGGCCGCCCTCGGTCGCGACCTGGATGCCGCAGCCGGTGCCGCAGAACCGGCAGACGCCCTTGTCCCACTTCCAGCCGGCCTGGTCGCCGGCCGCGAGGATGGGCAGGGGGCCGGCGGCGGTCACGACCGCCGTCGTGAAGCCCGCCTTGAGGAGGTCTCGCCGCGTGAGGTCCCAGGTCATCGCCACTCTCCGGTGCGCGTGTCCGCGCGAGCTTAGCAACGGCTCTGCCAACCGGGTTAGTCCGGAAAAGAGCGACGTTCCACGGAGCTACCGGCCGGCCTCACCGGCCGGGCGGTGGCTTGGCACCGAAAGGTCGGTGGCGGTCGGTCCCGGGCATCCGATGGTCGCCGCTCGTCCGGTGGCCGGATGCGGCCGACGGCCGCGCCCCGAAGTGGTCGGACGGAGTGTACGGTGCGCGCTCGGGAGGGAGTTCATGAACAACGCGCTCGTGGCGGCGCTGCCGCTCTTCGTCCTCTTGGTCGGCCTGCCCATCCTCATGAGGCCGGCGGTGAAGGTCGCGCCGGTGGCGTGGCTCGTCACCGTGCTCACCGCCATCTTCGCGTTCGGCTTCCCGGCGAAGGTCACGCTGCTCGCCGCGGCTCAGGGCGCGCTCTTCGGGATCTTCCCGATCATGTACATCCCGTTCGGCGCGCTCGTCGTCTACAACACGCTCAAGGCGACCGGCTGGATGGACAAGATGCAGGGCGCGATGGCGAGCCTGACGGTGGATCGCCGGGCGCAGGCGCTCCTCATCGGCTTCGGCTTCGGCGCGTTCCTGGAGGGCATCTGCGGCTTCGGCGCGCCGGTCGCCATCCCCGCCAGCATCCTCGTCGGGCTCGGGTTCGACCCGATGATGGCGGCGCTCGTCTGCCTCGTCGCGAACACGGGCCCGGTCCCCTTCGGCTCGCTCGCCATCCCCACCGACACGCTCGCGCTCACCACCGGGCTCGACAACATGAGGCTGGCCCAGATGACCGGCCGCCTCATGGCGCCGCTCGCCTTCTGCATGGCCTTCGCGACGGTGTTCATCATGTCGCGGGCCAAGGGCGTGAAGGGTGCGCTCTCCACCATCCTCGTCACCGGCCTCAGCTTCTCCGTGACCGAGCTCGTGGTCTCGAACTACGTGGGCGGCACGCTCACGGCCGTGCTCTCGGGCCTCGTCTGCCTCGCCGCCACCGCCACGCACCTCAGCTTCCAGCGCAAGGACGAGACCCAGCTCTTCACCCACGCCAGCCTCGGCGCCGCCGCGCCACGCGAGTTCCACCCGCGCGAGCTGTTCCTGTCCTGGCTGCCCTACCTGCTCCTGGCGGTGCTGGTCATCGCCGTGAACCTGCCGAGCACGAAGCCGCTCTTCACCGGCAAGGCCAAGGGCTGGGAGTGGATGCTGCTCAAGTTCCAGATCTACAACCCCAACAAGCTCTACGCCTTCACCTGGCTGGCGAGCCCGGGCACGATCATGCTGCTCGCCGGCGCGCTGGCGTTCCCCTTCCTCGGCATCCGCTACCGGACGGCGGCGGAGCAGGTGGGCAAGACGGCGAAGCAGATGATCCCGTCGTTCGTGGCGGTGGCCTGCATCCTCTCCATCTCCGAGGTCATGAACCTCGCGCTCCCCATCGTCGATGCGAAGACGAAGGCGATGGTGTGGGCCTCGGTGCTGGAGGGCGGCGCCAAGCAGATCTCGATGGTGGCCACCATGTCGGGCTCGCTGGTGGCGCTGGTGAGCGCGCACGTGTACCCGCTGCTGGCGCCGGTCTTCGGCACGATCGGGGTGTTCCTGACCGGTTCGAACACCTCGTCCAACGCGCTCTTTGGGAACCTCCAGAAGCTCACGGCGCAGGGCATGGGCCTCTCCGACATCCTCATGGCGTCGGCCGGGAACGCCGGCAGCCCCGCCGGCAAGATGATCTCGCCGCAGAGCATCGTCATCGCCGCCACCGCGGTGGGCCTCCTCGGCAAGGAGGGGCTCATCATGCGGCGCACCATCCGGTACGTGATCCCGTACCTGGTCGTGCTGGCGGCGATGGTCTGGGCCTACGCCTTCCTGGCCCCGGGCCTGGTACCGTAGCGGGTCATCTGGATCCCTGGCCGCGTTCGCGGCCAGGGGGAGGGCGCGGCGGGTGCGAGACCGCGCCGCGCGCGGAGGCATCGCCATGCGCATCGTCGTCGCGCCCGACTCGTTCAAGGGGAGCCTCTCGGCGCTGGGGGTCGCGGAGGCGATCGAGCGCGGGCTCAAGGCCGTCTGGCCCGACGCCGAGGTGCGCAAGGTCCCCATCGCCGACGGCGGCGAGGGGACGGTGGACGCGCTGGTGGTCGCGACCCGCGGCCGGGCCGAGGAGACCGCGGTGCGCGGCCCGCTGGGCGAGCCGGTGCGGGCGCGCTGGGGCGTGCTCGGCGACGGCGAGACGGCGGTCATCGAGATGGCGGCGGCGTCGGGACTCCCGCTCGTCCCGAAGGAGCGCCGCGACCCCCGCGTCGCGACCACCCACGGTACCGGCGAGCTGGTCCGGGCGGCGCTCGACGCCGGGCTCTCCAGGCTGGTCGTGGGCATCGGCGGCAGCGCCACGAACGACGGCGGCACCGGGCTGGCGCGCGCGCTCGGCGCGCGCTTCCTCGGCGCCGACGGGACGGAGCTGCCCGAGGGCGGGGCGGCGCTGGCGCGGCTGGCTCGCATCGACCTCTCCGGCCTCGACCCTCGCCTCGCCCGCGCCGAGGTGACGGTCGCCTGCGACGTGGACAACCCGCTCACCGGCCCGCGCGGCGCGTCGGCGGTCTACGGCCCGCAGAAGGGGGCGACGCCGGAGATGGTGAAGGAGCTCGACGCCGCGCTCGCCCACTACGCGACCGTGGCGCGCGCCGCGACGGGGCGCGACGTCGCCGCGCTGCCGGGAGCCGGCGCCGCCGGCGGGCTCGGGGCGGGCCTGCTCTTCTTCACGCCGGCGAGGCTCCGGCCCGGCGTCGAGATCGTGCTGGAGACGACCGGGTTCGAGTCGCTCGTGGAAGGCGCCGACCTGGTCGTCACGGGGGAGGGGCGCACCGACTTCCAGACCGCGATGGGCAAGGCGCCGGTGGGCGTGGCCGCGGTCGCGAAGCGCCGCGGGGTGCCGGTGGTCTGCCTCTCCGGCGGCCTGGGCGAGGGCGCGGACGACGTGCTGGCGAAGGGCATCGACGCGCTGGCGGCGTCCGTGCCGCAGGCGATGCCGCTCGAGGAGGCGATGGCGCGCGGCGGCGAGCTGGTCGAGGCGGCGGCGGCGCGGGTCGCCCGGCTCCTGCGCGTGGGGACGCGCCTGCGCGGCTGAGGGCGGGTCGCCGGAATGCGCGAGGAGCGGGCCCCGTACGGACCCGCTCCTCGTAAGGTGAACCTCGAGATCGATGATCAGGCGAGCTTGTGGGGCTTCGCGTCCTGGCCGTTGTCGTCGCCGGCGGGGTCGTCGTTGCCGCCGTGGCGGGTGAGCTTGTGGGGCTTCGCGTCCTGGCCGCGATCGTCGCCGGCGGGGTCATCGCCGCCGTGGCGGGCGAGCTTGTGGGGCTTGGCGTCCTGACCGCGATCGTCGCCAGCCGGGTCATCCGCGCCGTGCTTCGCGTACGCCGGAGTGGCGATGCCGATCACCGCGATTCCCATCACCACCGTGAGCCAGTTCTTCCGAGCCATTTCGAGCCGTTCCTTTCGGTTTCGCTTCGTCGTTTGCTTCGTGAGCCCTTCCACCCTCATTGACCCCATGCCCCGCGTTCGCGGGACATCCCGGATGGGCTGCGATCACCCTCCGATGCGGTGGGACCACTTCACCATGAGCGAATCGACGGTGGGTCCACCCCCGAGTCCGTGCGGACCGAGGTCGCGCGGGGCCGCGTCGGCGGTCGCCCCCGGGAGCTCGGTCTGGTTCCGCGCGTACACCAACCAGAGCGTCGAGCCGGTGCGGTACTCCCAGCGCAGCACGGCGTTGAGCACGAGCGCGGTCGTGTGCGCGTCGAACCCGGCGCGGCCGGGGATGCGCTGGAGCGCCCCCGGCTCGATGGCCGCACCGGCCGCGGCGGTCGCGCCGTAGAACGGGCCCCACTGCTGGTAGGACGTGAAGAGCTGGCCGTAGAGCTGGAACGTGAGGCGCGGGGTGAAGGCGACGAGCTGGCGCAGCGTGACCGAGGCCGTCGGCGCGGTCAGCTCGGCGAAGACGCCCGGCTCGCCGGTGTAGCGGGCCGGATAGGCGAAGTGGTCGTAGTTGAGCTCGAGCCGCGTCTCGAGGCGCGCGTGCGGGCGGACCGCCACGGCGCCGAACGCGCCGTGGAAGCCGGGGGCGCCCAGCCCGGCCACCTGCAGGTTCCGCCCCACGTAGCCGTAGAGGTCGAGCGAGACGGGCTTGGCCTCGTCCGTGATCAGCTCGCAGGTCGCCGTCTCGCTGGCCGTGCGGCGGAACGGGATCCCCGTGCCCGCGATCTCGCGGACGTCGTACTCGGGGTCGTCGTGGTTCAGCCAGCAGTTGGCGGTGAGGTACGGCTCGCGCCAGATCGCGTAGAAGCCGGTCTCGACCCCGCGGCCTCGCTCCAGGCCCCGGCCGTCGGTGGTGAAGCGCGTGTAGCCCTTCACGTACCCGCGCAGCTCGTGGAACGGCCCGAGCTGGGTCTTCACCAGGCGCAGCGTGGCCGCGCCCTCCTGCTCGTTCTGCGTGCGCTGGAAGCCGCTGGCGTTGAGGTCGAGGGTGGGGGAGGCGTACGTCCAGCCGAGGTCGAAGCGGAACGGCTCGCCGCCGCGCTTGCCGGCGCGCAGGTAGGCGCCCGTGCCGAGCTCGCCCCGGTGCAGCACCGTGCCGTCGCGCAGCAGCCGCTCCGGCGGGCCGCCGTCGGAGCGCGAGCCGGACGCCTGACCGTACGCGTACCAGACGCCGTCGGCCGAGGCGGCGTTGAAGTCGAGCGCCGCCGCCTGGCCGCCGCGCGCGTCGCAGGAGGTGGGGCGGCCCACGTCGCGCGCGTCCTGCTCCGTCGTGCACTCGGCCGTGAGCGGCGTCGCCGCCGTGGCCAGGGCGCCCACGCTGAGGCCGGGCCCGACGCTCGTCCGCGCCACGCCGGCGAAGAAGTTCTGCGGCGCCGGCGCCAGCGCCGGCCGCGCGTCGGCGGGGCCGAGGTGCATCGGCCGCGCCGCGCTCCAGCCGAACGACCGGTCCGGCGACGCCTCGGTGGACCCGGCCGGCTGGCCCGCGTCCGAAACCACCGCGTCCAGGAACGCGACCTTGGCGCCGTCGCCCACGTCGCCGACGAGCTTGGCCGCGCCCAGGATGGGCACGTCGAGGCCGATGCGGCGCGAGTAGAACATCCGGTGCGGGACCGACTCGCGGCCGGTGCCCACCGACTGGAAGGCCTCGGCGCCCTCGTTGAAGAAGGGCCGCTTCTCCGGGAAGAGAGCCTCGAAGGAGGAGAGGTTGAGGATGATCTGGTCCGCCTCCACCTGACCGAAGTCGGGGTTGAGCGTGGCGGTGAGCGTGCTCCGCCCGAGGTTGGCGCGGACGTCGAACCCGAGGTCGGTGCTCACGTCGGTGATCCGTCCGCCGGGCGTCGCCGGGTCGCTGAACTGCGGGCGGACGACGGCGCGCTGCGCCAGGTAGGACGTGACCTCGACGTCGCGATCGACCGACGTCTGAGAGAGGCCGGAGAGGGAGCCGAGGCGCGAGACCATGCCGCCCGTCTCGCGCGGCACGTGGAAGGTCGCCATCCGCTCGTGCGTGCTCGCGACCTCGCGCACCACGCCGAAGCGCCAGGTCGCGCCGTCGGCCGGCGCCCGCGGGAACGCGGAGAGCGGAATGGCCAGCTCGGCGGTCCAGCCGCCGCCGTCGACCTCCACGGCCGAGTCCCAGGCGCTGTCCCACTCGTAGGTGGTCTGGTCGTCGTCGTAGGCGATGGCGTCCGACTGCACGCCCGCGGCCGTCACCGAGAAGAGGAGCGCGGAGCGGCCGCTGTTGCCGGCATCGACGAGCACCTTCACGACATCGGAGGGCGGCGGCTTGTCGCGTCGACCGAGCGGGCGGGAGATGGGCGTCCCCTCCGCCTGATCGCAGCGGATGCCCACGTAGAGATGCGTCGTCCCGAGGAGCACGCGCACCTGCGTCGGCGCGGAGGGCGCCACCCCGTCGCCCGGGAAGATCTGGACGAAGGCCGAGAAAGGCTCCGCGCGCTGCCAGTCCGCCTCGTCGAGCCGGCCGTCCACCGCGATCGGCTTCGCGGCGCGGGTCGCGACGATCTCGGCCGGCTCCTGGGCGGTGGCCGCGGCGGCGACGACGGCGAGCGTGAGCGCGAGCGTGCGGGCGTGCATGGCGACTCCACGGCAGCGCGAACCGGTCCTTGGGAGCGGAGAAAGCCTCGAGGTCGTCCGGGAACCGTCGCGCTGCGGACGAGCCTCTCCACGGGAAGGACACCCGAGACCGTGTTCGTGGGACACGCCGAGGCAGCACGCCGCGTGACAGATGCGGGTCGCCGCTGTTGACGCCCCGCGGTGCGGAAAAACGTAGGAGGCGGGCTCCTTTCGGAACCCGCCTCTCGGGTGCTGCATCTGTCGCGTGGTGCTAGGCGAGGGCGTGCGGCTTGGGGTCGACGCCGTTGTCCTCGGTGCCGTTGCGGGCGAGGGCGTGCGGCTTGGGGTCGACGCCGTTGTCCTCGGTGCCGTTGCGGGCGAGGGCGTGCGGCTTGGGGTCGACGCCGTTGTCCTCGGTGCCGTTGCGGGCG
>DASTGH010000727.1:0-18332 GCA_035719345.1 Anaeromyxobacteraceae bacterium | reverse complement strand
GCCGCGGCCGTCGCCGACGTCCTCGCCTGCGCCAGCGCGCGCCCGGCGCGCGGCGCCCAGGCGGGCGACCAGGCGCCGAGGGCACAGGCGAGCCCCACCCCCGCGACGCAGAGCGCGGCGCGCCGCCGCTCCCGCTCCATGGCGCGGCGGCGCTCCGCCACGCGCCGGGCGGCGACGGCGGGGGCCTCCTTGCGCGAGACGATGAAGCGCAGGAGCAGGGCCGAGACGGCCATGGCCGCGCCGAGGAGGTCCCCGCCCAGCACCACCTCGGCCACGCCCTTGCCCACGCCGGCGCCGACCTCCATGAAGCCGGGTGGAGCGGAGAGCGCGGCGAAGCGCCCCTGTCCGTCGCGGCCCTGGGCGCGGCGCACCTTGCGCTCGAGCTGGGCCACGCGCGCGTTGCGGATGGCGAGCCGGAGGAGCGCCACCACGAGGAAGTAGAGCGCGTAGCGCGCCTCGAATGGCGGCGGGTAGGGGAGCGACGAGAGCGCCTGCGGCACCGGAAGCCGGTGCAGGAAGGCCGCGCCCAGCGTGAAGAGCAGGAACCACACGGCGCGCCAAAGGCCTCCGCTCGCGTCCCTCGAGGTCGCGAGGAGGCTAGCGCACGGCGCGCCGCCCGGCATCGGGGCGGGAGTGCGGGAAGGTGCGCCGCCGAGCGGCCGGGTGGTAGCGTGCCTCCCCCATGCCCCGCACCATGATCGAGCCGTTCCGCATCAAGTCCGTCGAGCCGATCCGCATGACCACGCGGGAGGAGCGCGGGCGGCTGCTGGAGGCGGCGCGGCTCAACCCGTTCCGGCTGCACTCCGCCGACGTGCTGCTCGACTTCCTCACCGACTCCGGCACCGGCGCGATGTCCGCGCGCCAGTGGGGCGCGATCATGGAGGGGGACGAGAGCTACGCCGGCAGCCCCTCCTACTACCGGCTGGAGGCCGCGGTGCGGGACCTCACCGGCTACCCGCACCTCATCCCCTGCCACCAGGGGCGCGCCGCCGAGCGGATCCTGTTCTCGGTCGCGACGAAGCCGGGCGACGTCGTGCCGTCGAACACGCACTTCGACACGACGCGCGCCAACCTCGAGGCCTCCGGCGTGGAGGCGCTCGACCTGGTGGTGCCGGAGGCGTGGCGTCCGCGCGAGCGCCACCCGTTCAAGGGGAACGTCGACCTGGGGCGGGTCGAGGACCTCCTGCGCACGCGCGGCGACCGCGTGCCGTTCGGCATGGTGACGGTGACGAACAACTCCGGCGGCGGCCAGCCGGTGTCGCTCCAGAACCTGCGCGCCTACCGCGACCTGCTCGCCCGGTACGGCAAGCCGCTCGTCATCGACGCCTGCCGCTTCGCCGAGAACGCCATGTTCGTGAAGCTGCGCGAGCCGGGCCAGGAGAGCCGGACGGTGAAGGAGATCGCGCGCGAGATGTTCTCGCTCGCGGACGGCTGCACCATGAGCGCGAAGAAGGACGGCCTCGTCAACATCGGCGGGTTCATCGCGCTCCGCGACGCCCGGTGGGTGGAGGCCGCGCGCAACCTCCTCGTGCTCACCGAGGGCTTCCCCACCTACGGCGGCCTCGCCGGGCGCGACCTCGAGGCCCTGGCGGTGGGGCTGGAGGAGGTCGTGGACGAGGCCTACCTCCGCTACCGGCTGCGGACGGCCGAGTACCTGGGCGAGAAGCTCCTCGCCGCCGGCGTCACCATCGTCGAGCCCACCGGTGGCCACGCCGTGTACCTCGACGCCCGCGCGTTCCTGCCGCACCTCCGGCCCGAGGATTACCCGGCCTGGTCCCTCACCGCGGCGCTCTACCTGGCCGGCGGGATCCGCGGCGTGGAGATCGGCTCGGTCATGTTCGGCAAGCGCCTCGAGGACGGGACCGAGACCTACGCGCCCATGGAGCTCGTCCGCCTCGCCTTCCCGCGCCGGGTCTACACGCAGAGCCACTTCGACTACGCCGCCGAGGTCGTCGCCGAGCTCAAGGGCGAGGCCGCGCGCGTGCGCGGCGTCCGCATCCTGAAGCAGAGCCGCTGGCTGCGGCACTTCACCGCGGAGCTGGGCTGGGCGTGAGCGGCTTCAGGGCCGGGCGGCCTCGAGCACCCCCGTCCGCAGCCCCGACCGGCGGTCGAGCTCCTGCAGCTCGGTGTAGCCGCCCACGTGGCGATCGCCGAAGAAGACCTGCGGCAGCGTGCGGGCGCCGGGCGCCCGCTCCCGGAGCTCGGCGCGGCGCTCGGGCGCCAGGCTGACGTTCACCTCCTCGAACGCGATCCCCTTCTCCTCGAGCAGCCGCTTGGCCCCTGCCGAGTACGGGCAGCCGGACTTCGTGTAGACGACGACGCGCATGGATCCTCCTCCTCCCTAAGGTGAGGCGCTTCGGCGGCGGCGCGAGCGGCGCGGCCGGGTTCACCGGGGGCAGACGCTCCGCGCCTCTTCTGGGGTAGTCTTCGCCCCCGGGGCGCGCCCGCCGGGGCGCTCAGACCGCCATGTCGAACGGGGGCCCGCGCAAGACCTTCCTCATCCCCGCCGGGGCGCTCGTCGCGTTCGCGGTCGGCGGCGCCGCCCTGACGGCCATGCACCTCAAGACCTTCGAGGCGACGCTGCGCGCGAACGTCGAGCGCGAGCTGGGATCGGTCGCCGATCTCAAGCTCGCCCAGCTGGCGGACTGGCGCTCGCTGCTCATGGAAGACGCCGCCTCCCTCGCCGAGCTGCCCCATACGCGGTCGGCGGTGCTGCACCTGGCGAGCGGGCCGGCTGCGCGCGGCGACACGGCGCAGCTGCTGCGCTCGCTGGAGACGCGCATCCGGCGCCAGCACCTCACGGCGTGGCTGGTGGTCGGCGCGGACGGCGAGCCCCTGCTGATGCGCGAGGGGCGCCCGCCCTTCCCCTTCCCCGAGCGGGTCCTCCGCGAGGCAGCGCACGGGCTCCGCCCGACCATCGACACGCTCGCCGCCCAGCCCGGGACGTTCGTGGTCGCCGTCCCCGTCCGCCGCGACGACGGCGGGCCCGGGGCCGCCGTGCTGCTCGCCGGGCGTCTCTCGGAGGCGCTGCCCGTCTCGGTGCGGGCGTGGCCGAGCGCGAGCCACAGCGCCGAGGCGTTCCTCGGCATCGTGGACGGCGAGCGCATCGCCATCGAGCCGCTGGGGCAGGGCAGCGGCGAGGCCCCGCGCGCGTCGCTGCCGCTCGGCGCGCCGGCCCCGCTGGCGCGCGCCGCCCGCGGCGACGAGGGGGTCGGCACCGGCACGAGCGAGGAGGGCCGCGCCGTCCTCGCCGCTCGCCGCCGCGTGCCCGACCTCCCCTTCTCGCTGGTGGTGCAGGTCGAGGAGGCGGAGGTGCTCGCGCCGCTGGCGGAGCGGACGCGGATGCTCGGGCTGGGGGTGGCGGCCCTCCTCGCCCTGACCGTGGTCGGCCTGTGGGCCTGGTGGCGGCGGCAGGCGGAGGCGATCGCGCGGCGCGAGCGGGAGGTGGAGGACCGGCGCGTGCGCCAGCGCCTGGAGCTGGCCTGGGCGCACTCGAACGACATCGTGATCGTCTGCGACCTGGAGGGGCGCGTCGTCGACGCGAACGACCGGGCCGTCGCCGCCTACGGCTGGGCGCGCGACGAGCTGCAGGGTGCCCGCGTCACCCAGCTCGCCCCCGCCGCCGACACCGGGGCCGTCGAGGCGCGGCTGCGGACGGTGGCCGACCAGGGGTCGTGCCGGTTCGAGGCGGTCCACCGCCGCCGCGACGGGACGACCTTCCCGGTGGAGGGCAGCTCGCGCGCGTTCGAGGCCGAGGGGCGGCGCCTCATCTACGCCACCTTCCGCGACCTCTCCGACCGCAAGGCGCTCGAGGGCGCCGCGCGCATGCAGGGCTCGCTGCTGGCGCGCCTCAACGACGCGGTGGTGGCGGTCGATCGCGAGCGCCGCATCACCGCCTGGACCGGGGCGGCGGAGCGGGTCTACGGCTTCTCGGGGGCGGAGGCCCTGGGGCGCCGCTTCGCCGATCTGGTGCGCGCGCCCGCCGTCGACGCGCGCTGGGACGAGCTGGCGGGCGAGGCCGAGCGCGCCGGCGCCGCCCACGCCGACGGCCACCACCTGCGCAAGGACGGCAGCGGGATCGAGGTGCAGGTCACCTTCGCGCCGCTCCGCGACGACGGCGGGCGGGTGGTGGGGTCCCTGCTCGTGGCGCGCGACGTGACGCGCGAGCGGCGCCTGCAGGCGCAGCTCGTCTTCGCCGACCGCCTCGCCTCCATCGGCACGCTCGCCGCCGGCGTGGCGCACGAGATCAACAACCCGCTCTCCTACCTGCTCGCCAACTTCGAGTTCCTGGAGGACCGCTTCGCGGCCGGCGAGCGCAGCGACCCCGACGCGCTGCAGGCCGTGCGCGAGGCGCGCGACGGCGCGCGCCGCATCGCCGAGATCGTCCGCGGCCTGCGCACGTTCTCGCGGCACGAGCGCGATCCGCGGCCCCCGGCCGCGCTCGACCTGCGCCAGCCGCTCCGGGCGGCGGCGCGCATCGCCGAGAGCCTGGTGCGACCGCGCGCGCGGCTGGTGCTGGCGCTCGAGCCGTCCCCGCCCGTCGCCGCCACCGAGCACGAGCTGGCGCAGGTCGCGCTCAACCTCCTCGTCAACGCCGTGCAGGCGCTCCCCGACGGCCGGCCGGAGGCGCACGAGGTGCGGGTCGCGTCCGGGCCGCGGGCCGGGGGCGGCGCCTTCTTCGAGGTGCGCGACACCGGCGCCGGCGTCCGCCCCGAGCACCTGTCACGCATCTTCGACCCGTTCTTCACGACCAAGCCGGTGGGCGAGGGATCCGGTCTCGGCCTCGCCATCTGCCACGGCATCGTCGAGGGCCTGGGCGGGTCGATCGAGGTGGAGAGCGTCCCGGGCCGGGGGAGCACCTTCCGCGTCGTCCTGCCCGCCGCCCAGGCGGTCCCGTTCGCGCTGGAGCGCCCGTCGCCGCCGCCCTCTCGCCGCCGCGGCCGCGTGCTCGTCGTCGACGACGAGGCGCTCGTGTGCCGCGCGGTGGCCCGGACCCTCGCCCGCGAGCACGAGGTGGTGGAGGAGACCGATCCGGTGCGCGCGCTCGCCTTGCTCGAGGCCGGGGAGCGCGTGGACCTCGTCCTGTGCGACCTCATGATGCCCGGCCTCACCGGGATGGAGCTGCACGAGTCGCTGGCGCGGCGCCGCCCCGACCTGGCGAGCGGCATGATCTTCCTCACCGGCGGCGCGTTCACCGACAGCGCCCGGTCGTTCCTGGAGCGCGTCCCGAACCGGCGGGTGGAGAAGCCCTTCGACGCCGACGTGCTGCGGCGGGCGGTGTCGGAGGCCATGGGCGCGGGCGCGGCCGGCGCGGCGCGCGCCTAGCGCGTCAGGCGCCGCCGTCGAGCAGGCGCTCCGCCCAGGTGATGACCTGCGCCACGCGCGGGACGACGAGCCGGCGAGCAGCGCCGACCGTCACCCAGCGCCACTCGTGGTGCTCGTAGAGGCGGGTCTTCGGGTTCGGCCGGAGGACCACCTTGTTCGTGCGCGTGACCCCGAGGTAGTAGCGCGCCACCTTGCCCTGGGCGTAGGGCTGGGTCTCGTAGAACACCTCTCCACGCGGGAAGGCGAGGTCGGTGAGACCGGTCTCCTCCTCCACCTCGCGCAGCGCCGCCGCCAGCGGCGCCTCCCCCGCCTCCACCAGCCCCTTGGGGAAGTCCCAGTTCCGGTAGGCGCGCAGGAGGAGGTACAGCCGCGGGACCTCGTCCCGCAGGACGACGGCGCCCGCGGAGAGGATCGTCGATCCGCTGCGCGGCGGCTCCGCCGTCCCGGCCGGCATGGAGGCATGCTAACCCGAAGTCGGGCCCCCGGTCAGCTTTCCGCCAGGCGGCCGAGGAACGCGCGCGCGGCGGCCACGTCCGGTACGCGGAGCGCCGCCCGGCTCGGCGCGGGCCCGACGTGCACCGCCAGCGCCCCGGGCGGGAGCGCCGCGAACATGTCCTCGTCGGTGCGGTCGTCGCCGATCGCCGCGACCAGCGTGCCGGGCGCCGCCCGGCCCATCACCTCGGTCACGGCCCGGCCCTTGTGAACCCCGTGCGGCCGGATCTCGACCACCTTGTCCCCGGGCAGGATCTCCACCGGCACGTTGCTGAGCAGGGCGCCGAGGTGGAGCGTCAGCTCCTTCGCCTGCATCGCCCCGTACTCGGGGTCGGCGGCGCGCCAGTGCCAGGCGAGGCCCGCCGTCTTCTCCTCGACGATGGACCCGGGGGTGCGGTCCGCGAACTCGCGCAGGATGGCGAGGACGCGCTCGCGCCACCCGTCGCCCCCCGTGTCGGCGGCGCGCCAGGCGTCGCCGGGGAGGCGCGACCAGTAGCCGTGCTCCGCGAACAGGCCCACGCCCAGCGGGCCGAACCAGCGCTCCAGCGTCTCGCGCTTGCGCCCGGAGACGACGTGAAGCGCGGTGTGCCGCCGCGCCGCCAGGCGGCGCAGCAGCGCGAGCAGGTCCGGATCCGGCGCCGCCAGGTCGGGCGTGGCCGCGAACGGGACGAGCGTGCCGTCGTAGTCGAGGAGGAGCGCCAGCGAGGGCGCCGCGGCGGCGCGCGCCAGCGCGGCGTCGAGCTCGGGCCGGGCGGAGGGCTCGCAGCAGGTCTCGACGCGCGGCGCCGTCCGCTCCAGGCGCGCCACGAACCCCGCCGCCCAGCGGTGGACGTCGGCGCGCATCACCCGGTCCCGCAGCACCGCCATGCGCGTGCGGCGCTCCTCCTCCGGCATGGCCAGGGCACGGCCCAGGGCGGCGGCGGTGCCCTCGAGGTCGTAGGGGTTCACGTGCAGCGCCTCGGACAGCTCGGCGGCGGCGCCCGCGAACTCGGAGAGCACGAGCACCCCGTCGCCGTCGGTGCGGGCGGCCACGAACTCCTTGGCGACGAGGTTCATGCCGTCCCGCAGCGGCGTGACCAGCACCACCTCCGCCGCGCGGTAGAGCGCCACGATCTCGTCGAAGGCCAGGCCGCGCTGCAGGTAGTGGACGGGGGACCAGCGCGGGGTCGAGAACTGGCCGTGGATGCGCCCGACGGCGAGGTCCACCTCGTCGCGCAGCTCGCGGTAGGCGGCGACGTTCTCGCGCGAGGGCACGGCCACCTGCACGAGGCGCACCCGCTCCCGCAGCGACGGGTCCCGCCGCAGGAGCGCCTCGAAGGCGAGGAGCCGGCGGGTGATGCCCTTCGTGTAGTCGAGGCGGTCGAGGCCGACGAGGAGCTTCACGCCCGGCTCCCGGAGGCGGGCGGCGCGCTGCTGGACCTCGGGGTCGTCGCCCCGCGCCGCGTAGCGCGCGGCGTCGATGCCCATGGGGAACGCGCCGAGGCGCACCTCGCGCCCGCGCCAGCGGATGCGGTCGACGTCGGAGGTGGCGCCGAGCAGCCGGAGCGCGGCCGAGGCGAAGTGGCGCACGAAGGCCGAGGTGTGAAAGCCGACGAGGTCGGCCCCGAGCAGGCCCTCGAGCAGCGCCTCGCGCTGCGGGACGAGGCGGAAGATCTCGGAGCTGGGGAAGGGGATGTGGAGGAAGAAGCCGACGCGCGCCTCGGGGAGGCGCTCGCGCAGCATCCGCGGCACGAGCATGAGCTGGTAGTCGTGGACCCAGACGAGGTCCCCGGCCGACCACCGGTCGGCGATGGCGTCGGCGAAGCGCGCGTTGACCGCCTCGTACGCCTCGTAGTCCGGCACCTCGAGCGGGAGGCGCGCCAGCGCGTAGTGGAACGCCGGCCAGAGGACGCCGTTCGAGTAGCCCTCGTAGTAGCGGGCGACCTCGTCACGGGTCAGCGTCACCGGCACGAGCCGCAGCTCCGAGAGTCGGCGCTCGACCTCGGCCCTGCCCGCCGCGTCGAGGCCCTCGAGGTCGCCCGGCCAGCCGATCCACAGGCCCCCGAGCCGCTCGTGCGGCCCCGACATGCCGGTCGCCAGCCCGCCCGTGCTCCGCTCGACGCGCGGACCGCCCGGCCCGGCGTGCACGGTCACCGGGAGGCGGTTCGAGACGATGAGCAGGCGCCCCACGCGCCCTGGAAGTTACGCACCGCCGGGCGCGCCCGGCTGCGGCGCGGGGCTCCCCGGTCGCGCGCCGGGCGGGCGGGGTGGGTGGCGCCCGACCGCCCGTTCCTCGCACGCACCGAACCCGTACGGGGGTTGAAGAGGATGCTCCCGCCACAGCACACGTCAGGGCGCCGCACACCACACGGAGGGCGCCATGCAGGAGACCCACGCCTGGAACACGAGGCTCGACGTCGGCGACGAGGCGCTCGACCGCGAGCACCACCTGCAGATCGCGCTCGTGAGCGCGCTCGCCGACGCGCTGGAGCAGGGGCGACCTTGGGTCGCGCGCCAGGTCTCGGAGCAGCTCGCCGGCTTCACCGCGGCGCACTTCGCGGGGGAGGAGATGCTCATGGACGCGGCCGCGTACGACCTGCGCCAGGCGCACGCCGAGGAGCACCGCGCGCTCTCCACGGCCATCACGGAGATCCGGACGCTGCTCGGGAACGAGGAGCGCGATCTGGCGCTCGCCATGACGCTCGACCTGCGCACGACGCTCGCGGGTCACATGGCGGCGTCGGACCGGCGCTTCGCCGATCACGAGAACGCGCAGCGCGCGCGCCGCGGCGCCAGCTAGCGTGATCGCGAGCTGCCCGCGCCGGCTGCCGGCCGGACGGGCGCCGGGCGACGAGGCGGCCGGGCGCGCCGTGGTAGAGCGCCATCTCGAGCAGGCGTGGCGCCGGCCTCCCCGAGCGCCGGAGGAGGTCCAGCGCGGCGCGCGCGACGAAGGCGGCCGCGTCGTGGTCGGGGTGGCCCCCCTCGTAGGCGTGGGTGACGAGGCGACGCGGGCGGAGCGCGTCGAGGTCCGCCGCGAGCGCGCGCGCCAGCGGGACGAGCGCGTCCACCGCCGCGAGGTCCTGGCCCCGAGCGCCAGCGCCGGCGGCGCCCCTGCCAGGGCGAGCGCGCGGCGCAGCTCGGCGGCCCGGATGGCCGCGTCTCGTCGTCGGGGTGCGCCGCCAGTACCGCCAGCGGGCGACCGCCCGTCGCCGGCCCCTGCGCGCTCACGCCGCCAGTCCCGAGGTGAGGAGGACGGGCATCCGCCTCACGCGTTGAGGACGCCGGCGCCGCGCGGCGAGCGCGGTCGCTGCCTCGGCCACCGGGCCGCCCCGCGGCGCGGCTACTTCTCCGGCATGGAGATGTCCCCCGGCCGCGGCTGCATGAGATACGCCTTGATCTCCGCCCCGTCCGCCGGGTCCTTGGCCAGCGACAGGTACATCGCGTAGTAGCGCGTCGCCTGGTCGCGGTCGCCGCGGCGGCGCCAGACGTCGCCGAGGACGCGGTTCGCGAGCGGGGTGTTCCCCACCTTGAGCGACTGCGTGGCGTAGTCGACCGCGTCGTCGAGCCGGTCGGCGCGGACGAGCGCGGCCGCGGCGAGGGCCATGCTGGCGGCGTCGGCGGGGTCGGCCCGCCGCTCGAAGCCGGCCGGCCGGAGCGCCAGCACATACTCGCGGTTCACGACCTTGCCGGCCTCCACCACGGCCTCTGCCGGCTCGAACCCCGGGGCGGAGACGCGCACCTTGAGGCTCCGCCCCGGGTCGCTCACCTCGACGATGGCGTACCCGCGGCCCACCTCCTTGCCGTCCACCTCGACGAGCGCCGTCCGCGGCAGGAACTCGGCGCGGACCTCGGGCCTGGTCACGGTGTCCCAGCTCTCCTTCGCGGGCGCGGCGAGGAGGGCGGCGGCGGCGAGCAGGGCAGCGGTCGGCGTGGGCATGGCCGGACGCTACACGGCGCTGCCGGCCTGCACAACGAGGGCGCGCGCGCTGCCTTCGACGGTGCGTCGGGGGCGGCGCGGTGTGCAACGGCATCGCGATCGCGTACCATCCCGGACGTGAAGTCCCTGGCACGCCCCGCAGTCCTGCTCGCCGCCCTCGCGGCCCTGGCCCCCCCGCCGGCCCGGGGCGCCGAGCGATCGTCCCCGGCGGCCTCGTGCAAGCGGGAGCAGGACCTTTGCCGGCAGATGTACTCGTGCCGGATCCAGGTCGGCCCGGAGACGGTGGCCGCCGAGGAGCCGTACTACTGCAGGAAGTGCCAGAAGAAGCTCGACGACTGCCTCGCCATCGCCGGCCTGCAGCGGACCGTGCGGCACGCCCCGCCCCGGAAGAAGCGAGGCGAGGTCGGGACGCGGATGGCCGGCCACGAGCTCAAGGACCCGAAGTTCGGGAGCGGCCTCGCCAAGCCGGATCCGAAGCGGGGGCTGGGTGGCGTCGAGATCGAGGAGCCCGACGCGACCGCGAAGAGCGGGCCGCGGGCGGAGGAGCGCCGGCGCAAGCGGCCGGGGGCCGACTCCAGCTCGTGACCCCGCCGTCCGTCGCGCGGCGCGGCGCACTCGAGTCGGGTATCGCCGGGCGAAGGCGCGTCGGCCGCTCGCGCCGGGGCGCGAAGATCGCGAAGATGGTTCACTGATGGTGCGCTGATCCCAGGATCAGCGTGCGCGCCCGCGCGGGTGCGTTCGCTCCCCGCCCGCTCCCGGCACCAGGCGCCAAAGAAAAGGTCCCGCCGCAGGCGGCGGGACCGTGAGATGGCGACGGGCGAGGCCTCGCCCGCAAAGAGGCCGTCAGCCGGCGCGGCGGCGGAAGCGACGACGACGGGGGGGCTGCTCGCGTCGCGACAGGCGGCGCTCCGGCGGAAGCATGAGGAGGTGATGCGGCTGACCGAGGCGCGCCGCGCGGACAGCGACCTCGTACGCCTCGCGATGTCCGCGCTTCGTTCCAGCGCCTACGCGGTGGCGCTCGTCGGTCCGGACTACGTGCATGCCCGCAACGACGGCTGGCGGAAGCTCGACAGGCGCGGCCGTGGAGCTCCGTGGATCGAGCTCCGCGTCGACGGCTCGCCGACGGGCACCTCGTACCCGAGCCTCCGCGCGGTCGCGACGGCGGCGCTCTCGCCGGGGCGGCGGACGGGCGGGCGCCAGATGGCCATGTACCAGCTCCCGGGGGGGGGGGGAGATCTACGAGGTCTGGATCGAGCCCCTGGCGACGGACCCGCACCTCGCCTCGATCCTCGTGCATGACGTGACGCAGCGGGTGGAGGCAGAGCGGCAGGTGGCGGAGCTGTCGAAGCGCATCGCCGAGCAGGAGCGGCTCCGCTCCATCGGCATCGTGGCGGCCGGCATCGCGCACGATCTCCGGAACACCTTCCACGCCATCGGCCTGCGGCTCCATCAGCTGCGCCACGACGAGATGGTCATGGGGTCGCATGGCGCGCAGGTGGACGGGATCGCCGTCGCCCTCTCGAACGCCAGCGAGAGGATCGCGCGGTTCTCGACGCTCGCGACGGGGCGAGCCGAGGCGGATCTCGAGCGCGTGGACCTCGCGCTCGCGCTCCTCGACGCGATCGAGATCGCGCGACCGCTCATCGAGCGCCGCGAGGATCGGGCGCGCCCGATCGTCGTCCAGGTCGAGCTCGAGCCATCGCTCCCGCCCATCGTCGCGGCCCCTGCGGAGCTCCGGCACGTCGTCGTCAACCTCCTGCTGAATGCGCGCGATGCCATGCCCGGGGGAGGCGTCATCACCGTGAAGGCGCGCCATGCCGCCGGGTTCGCCACCGTGACGGTGAGCGACGAGGGGGGAGGCCTCGACGAGAACGCACTCGCGCACGCGTTCGAGCCCTTCTTCACGACCAAGGGCGATCGCGGCACCGGCGTGGGTCTCGCCACCGCGGCCGACTTCATGCGCCGGATCGGAGGCTACATCGCGGCCGAGAACCGGGAAGGGGGCGGCGCGCGGTTCACGCTGACCTTGCGCGCCTGGCGGGATGCGGCTGCCGCCGAAGCTCCCGCAGCGGACGCGGACCTCGCGGCGAAGCTCCCGGCGGACCCGGGACGGTGAGGGGGCGTTCGCAGGCCGCGTGCGGCTCACGCGCCGATGGGGAGCTTCTCGGCTTCTGCGCCGGTCGCGCAGCCGTGAGCGGCGCCGCCGCGGCGCGCTTCCACTCGCAGTGCGCTGATCCCAGGATCAGCGTTCGCGCCCGCGCGGGTGCGTCCGCTCGCCGCGCGCTCCCGGAACCAGGCGCACACCGCGATTCGCATCCAGATGTGACGGCGGAGGTGTCGGACGGCGGGGACGGCTTGCGGGACGATTCCTTCGTGGCGGGACCGCGACGCCGCGGATCAGGATCGAGCCATGGCGACGCTGAAGGCCGTCGTGCGCGGCGGACGCGCGGTGCTGGTCGAGGACCGGGTCGATGACGCGAGGGTAGTGAGCTCCAGCTCGACGTCCGCGACCCGGCCGACGAGCTCGATGACGCCGAGCTGGCGCTCGGGTTGGAGCCCTGCGACGTCGCGTTCGCGCGCTACCCACGGTTCGAGGAGCTCGACGACGCGGCAGTGCTCGCCGGCCTCCAGCGCGTGAGACGGCGCTCGCGGAGGGGGAGCTCCCGCTCGACGAGGTGTTCATGGTGAGCGCGTACGCCCCGTGCGGCGCGCGCCGTCGCGCGGGAGGCCGCGCTGCCCGGCAGAGGTACGGGATCTCGGGCTACTTCGTGAATCGGGTGCGGCGGGCAGTGCGCCTCGTCTTCGCTGGGCGCTCGCCATCCGTCACCGGTTGCTGCCGGTGACGCGGCGCGGGACGCTGCAGGGCCTGGAGCGTTGGCGACTCGCCTCGACTCCTCGCGTCGGCGACCGCTGCCTCGAGTTCGGTGCGCTTCAGCTCGCGTTCGAGCGCTTCGATCTCGTTCTTGGTGAGAGAGACGAACTTCAGGGCGAAGTCCGCGTGGATCCTGAGGCGTTCCCCGGCGGTTTCGTCCTCCGCGGCCTCGGCCTCCGCCAGGTATGCCTTGGCGAGTTCGTCGAGCCGCTCGATGCGATCCTGGTGCGCACGCATGATCTTGCGCGTGGACCTCGCGACCCCACGGTGTGCGAGGGCCGTTGCGCGTGCGAGTCGGAGCCGACCGGATTCACTCCCCACCCGCGCATCGTGACGGATCAGGCGGCGAGCCGCAAACGACCCCCCGGCCAGACGCGTCACCGGTGGCCTCGAAGAATTCGCAGCGGCCCACGGAGGGCCAAGGACTCGGAGCCGGCGCTTCGCACGGGAGCCAGCTCATCGGAGGGACGCGGGGTGGCACGCCTCGTGGAGCTTTCGTCGACGGAAACCGATCCGCACGCATTTGCGCTGCTCAGGCGTCGGATGCCTGCTCGTGGGGCGCCGCCTGCTGGTGGTCGGATCCATCACCACGACGACCCGGCGGGGCACGTGACTCGGCCGCGAGGCGGCGCCCTGGGCAGGAAGCCGACGGCGAACCCCGCGAGGCACATCCGTGCGCCAGGTCGCTGCCGCGCTCACCGTGAATCGCGCGACCATCCATCACGGCGTCGCGAGGGGGGACGATCCCGCACGTCCGCGTCGGCCACGTGCTTCGCAATCCCGGTCCGCCCGACGTGAGAGAGCACGCTCATGCAGCGCGGACCACGTGCTCCTTCAGGAAGACCCCCACCTCTGCCTTTCCGACCTGCCCCTGCGCGACGCCGACGACCAGCGCCACGAGCTCGTCCTCCTCCGCCTCGAGCCAGAGGTCGTTCAGTCCGAGGAACGCGATGGTCGCGGCGAGCCCGATGCGCTTGTTCCCGTCCACGAACGGATGGTTCCGAACCAGGTGGAAGAGGTAGGCAGCCGCCATCTCGGGGAGCGTCGGATGGAGCAGGGTGCCGCCGAAGGTCGCGCGCGGGGCCGCCACCGCGGACTCGAGGAGCCCAAGGTCGCGCAGCCCTCTCGCGCCTCCATACCGGTCGATCTGGTCCGCGTGCAGCGCGAGCACCTCGTCGAGCGTGAGGAAGGAGGGCTCCCTCACTCGGCGAGCCTCTTGAACGCCCCCGCGTAGCGGGTGTGCGCCCTCTCCATGACGCGCCGGAGCTTAGCCGTCCGCTTGGCCGTGCGGACGGGCGAGATCACGATGACCTCGCCGTCGGTGGAAACCTCGAGCGGCGTGTCCGCATCGATCCCCGTGCGCTCGAGGATGCCCTTCTCCAGCACGAGGGCCAGGCTGTTGCCGGTACGGGTGAGCTTCTTCGTCATGGTCGACGCCTCGTACGTACATTCTAAGGCTATCGTACGGACGAGCAACCGCGGGGGATCTGCGTGGCGCGAGAACCGTGGCCCGCCGGGTAGCCTCCGACACGATTCCAGGTTTGCGAGGAGTCGGTGCACATGGCGTGCTTCGCCATGCCGAAACCGGTTCGAGGCGTGCGATCCGAGAGCTCAGGAGAGGGGTACTCATGGCGCGAGCCCAGCCCGTCGTGCAGCGCGGCAAGTCCTTCCGGACGAAGACGCTCCGGCTGCACCCGCAGGAGAACCTGATCTTCGACCAGGCCTGCGAGGCGCTGAACAGCATGGAGCGCACGCAGTTCATGCAGGAGGCCGTCATCTTCGAGGCGGCGCGCCTCGGAATTCAATGGACCGTCGAGCAGGTCGAGCCTCTCGAGACGTCGTGGCCCTACATGCCCCAGCGCGGAGACGAGCCAACCGAGGTGCGCGTCTCGATCACCGTGAGCCTGTCCGTGGCGGAGATCATCACGCGCGCGGCCGAGCACGTCCATGCGAGCGAGCCGATGTTCATCGTCGGCGCGACGCTCGCCCACATCGGACGCCTCAAGGCCTGCTTCAAGGGGATCCACGCCGACACGCCGGAGGAGGCCAAGGATCTTCGCGCCGACCTCGAGAAGATCAAGCTCCCGGCGCACTACCAGTACCCGCGGAAGTCGAAGCGAGGTTGATGCACGTGGCGTGGGACAGGCCGCCGCCGCGCTCATGTGCACCGCGCGACCATCCACGCTCCGAGCACCGACCGCCAGGGATTCGAATCCGACGGGGAAGGCGTCCGGTGTCATCGCCGTCGAGGTGGACTCTCACGAGAACGACCCGTAGCGCCATCAGGCGGCCCATCGCCGCTCCGCCCCCCGGCGTCTTCCTTGTCCCGCTCCGCGTCCGTCGTCTCCCGGACCTCACGGGCGACCTCCAGTTCTTCGCGGATCGTGCGGCGGGCGTCATCTGCGAACTGATCCCCCGCTTTGCGGCGCGCGCCCTCGGCAAGCTTTCGCCCCTCCTCGGCTCGGTGCCGCAGTCCTTCCGCGACGGTACGAGCAACCTCGACCTGCCGGCGTACGTCATCTGCCATGCGACGCACCTCGTCTTTGATGCGGCGCGCCTCCTCCGCGGCCGCGCGCGCCCCCTCCGCGCTCGCGCGCGCCCCCTCCGCGCTCTTGCGCGTTTCCTCGGCTGTGATCCTCTTCAGCTCCGCCTTCACTCGCCCCTTCTCTGCGTCTTCGCGCCGAGTCTCGGAGGTGCGCCGCCCGCGCTCTGCGCCGCTCATTCCAGGACGGAAGGGTGTGGATCGGGCCATGCAGAGAATTGTACCGCCCCCGCACGGCCCGAGGTACAGGCGCGCAACGCGTCGATCGAGTCCAAGCTGGCCGCAAACCCCAGTATCAGGAGGTGCTCCCGGCGACGCGCCTGGCAGCAGCCGCTCGCTGGGCCCCCGCCGGGGCATCGGCCGCGATCGCGGTCGCGTCCCTCCATCCGGGATGGCTGACCCGTCGTCCTGCGACCGCCTCCGTGAGCGACTTACAATGCATCAGCCTGCCCGGGGGGCCCCGTGGCATCGAGGCGCGAACGGAAGACCCGCCCAGCTGGAGCCCGCCGGCGTTCCTCGCTCGCCGCGCAGACGCAAGCACGACGAGATGAAGGGTCGGACGCGGAGGTGGGACGCGGACGCGACGCGCGCCGCGATGAGCGCAACGCATTCGCAGCGTTCGGTATCGCGGCGATGCGCTCGCCTATCACCGGGCACGTCTTCCTGCGCGGCGACACTGTCCTCGCCCAGAACAGCGGTTCAGGGAGATGGCACGTTCCGAACGCGGACCGTGGCGGTCGGCAGGCGGTCCGGAGCTGCTCACGCTGACGGACGCCGTGCGGGCGCAGAGCAGGGACCTCCGCAGCCCTGCCCAGGTCGTACGCTACACACGTTCGGACGGCGAGCGTGTGTTCGAGATCCGAACGGAGCAGATCGGACGCGACCCCCTCCCGTTGGTCGCCGCGACCGTCTTCGACGTCTCCGCCGTCGCGAACGCAGCCCGCACGGCCGAGACGGCCCGCAGCGCCGCCAAGCTGGAGGCGCTCCAGGAGGCGCATCGGAAGAAGGACGAGTTCCTCGGAATGCTCTCTCACGAGCTGAGGAACCCCCTCGCGCCCATCCAGAACAGCGTGTACATCCTCGAGCGCGTCGACCAGGCAGGCGAACATGCCCGCCGCGCGCGCGAGGTTCTTCGTCGCCAGGTCGCCCATCTGTCGCGCATCGTCGACGACCTGCTGGACGTGACGAGGATCGAGCGCGGCAAGTTCGAGATCCGGCATTGCGACGTCGACCTCGTCGGCCTCGTCCGACGGACAGCCGAGGACTACCGGGGCGTCTTCGAGCAGCGCGGAATCGCGCTGCATCTCGAGGCGCCCGCCCATTCGGTCCGCGTGGTCGGCGACGACGCGCGCCTCGCGCAGGCCGTCGGGAACCTGCTTCACAACTCCGCAAGGTTCACGGGCGAGAGTGGCCGCGTCACGTTGTCGCTGTCGGCGGTCGGGAACGACGCCGAGATCCGCGTTCGCGACACGGGAGCCGAGATGCAGGCCGACCTGGTGCGGCACGTGTTCGAGCCCTACACGCAAGGTCACCAGACGCTCGCCAGGACGGCGGGTGGCCTCGGCCTCGGCCTGGCGCTGGTCAAGGCGGTCGTCGAGCTTCACGGAGGGACCGTGCACGCCAGCAGCGGAGGCGAAGGCTGCGGCTCCGAGTTCGTGATCCGCGTGCCTCTCGGAGCTGCGACGGTCAGCGCGGCCCACGAGCCACCGGCGCCCGCACGTGCGAGCCGGGGTCGGCGCGTCCTCGTGGTGGAGGACAACGTCGACGCCGCGACGTCCCTGGTCGACCTGTTGACGATGTTCGGGCATGCGGTGGAGGTCGCGCACGATGGCCCGACGGCGGTCCGGATGACGCGTGCGAACCGCCCGGACATCGTGCTGTGCGACATCGGCTTGCCGGGGATGAGCGGCTACGAGGTTGCGAAGGCGCTCCGCGCGATGGGCTCGAACGGCATGCAGCTCGTCGCGGTGAGCGGCTACGCGCAGGTCGAGGACGTGGAGCGCGCCGCCGAGGCGGGGTTCGAAAGGCACGTCGCGAAGCCCTGCGACCCGGACGAGATCAAGCGCCTGCTCGAGTGAAGACCCCCGGATGCTCGGTTCGGCTGAACCTGCAAACGGGCTGCGCCCGTTTGCTTGCGGGACGCCCTTTCGGCGGCATTGGATCGCTGCGACTTGCCGCTGGGATGGGAACCCCCGTGGGTCCTTAACGGCCACAGACCACACGCTCCTCGCGTCGCCGCTCGCGGCGAAGCGCCTCGAGCACGTCAGGCCGGGCGACATCGAGCGGCTGCTCCAGGCGAAGCACGGCCACCTCGCGCCGCAGACGATCAACCACATCCGCCAGTACCTCGTCCGCGCCTTCAACAAGGCGAGGCGCGCGGGAGAGTGGCTCGGCGGCAACCCCGCGCACGAGGTCGAGGCGCGGAAGGTCCCGGAGCCGGTGATCGAGATCCTGAGGCCGGAGGAGGTGCTGCCGTTCTTCCTGCAGCTCGACCTCGACCAGCGCGTCGTCTTCGCGGCCGCGATCTCCTCCGGACTGCGGAAGGGAGAGCTGTGCGGCCTCCTCAAGAAGGACCTGGACCTGCCGCGGCGCCACCTCGCAGCGCGCCACTCCTACGCGCGACCTTTCCACCGGCTCCGCTTCGGGCTCGACCGCCTCGCGCCCGCGCTCCCCGGCCGCGGCCCAGCGCCCGAGGCGCCTCGCTGCGATTCGCAGGAATTCTCCGCGGCTGGCGACGTCCTTGGTACGCCGGTGGTACGGACGAGCCCGAGCACCAAAAAAGGATGCCGGGACCCCCTCGGCCAACGCCTTGGAAATCCCGGCATCTCTACTGGCGCGCGATACAGGATTCGAACCTGTGGCCTTCGGCTCCGGAGGCCGACGCTCTATCCAGCTGAGCTAATCGCGCTCGAAGGGGTCTCGGTATGCCGCGCGGACCGCCCTCCGTCAAGCGGGAAGACCCGACGCCTCCGCCCCGCGACGGCCTCGCCGGGGCCACGGAGATCCCTGCCCCCGCCCGTGCGTTACGTGGGAACCTGCTCGCCGGAGGACCGCATGCCCCGCGCCACGATGCTCGCCACCGCCGCCCTCGCCCTCGCCGCCGTCGCGCCCTCCGGGAGCGCGCGCGCCCAGGCGCCGGCGGTCGTCCCCGCCCCCACCCCCGTCCCCGCGCCCGGCGCGCCGCC
>DASTGH010000726.1:0-4998 GCA_035719345.1 Anaeromyxobacteraceae bacterium | reverse complement strand
ACGCCCTTCTCCCCGGGGGCCATGCCGAGGTGGCACGTCACGCAGCGATCGGCGAGCCCGAGCTGCGGGATCACGATCTGGCGGAGCTCCACGGAGAAGGCGCCCGCTTCCTCCGCCGGGAGCCGCGACCGCGCCGAGAGCTGCGCGCGCCGCCACTCCGCCCGCACGTTCTCGGAGTAAGCGGCCCAGGCCAGCACCGCGAGCGTGCCGAGGCTCGACCAGAGGAGGAGGTGCTTGTGGAAGCGCATGGCTAGTGGCCCGGCCAGTCGCTCGGGGACCAGTAGAAGCGCCAGTTCGGGCCGCGGAAGTGGACGCCCACGATCGTGAGGACGAGGAAGCCGACCACGAAACAGGTGAAGAGCCCGAGAGCGCCGGCCCGCGTCGAGTCGTAGCGCCGGACGAGCCACACCGACCAGGCGCCGTAGGCGGCGGTGAGGACGGTCCCGGGGTTCACCGCGGTGATGAGGAGCTGCGGCGCACCGGGCCACCACTCCCGGATCCAGCCGAGGTGGATGGCGAAGGCCTCGATGCCGACGACGGCGGCAAAGGCGAAGCAGGCCGAGAAGACCACCAGGCGCACGCCGCCGGGGCCGCCGAACCAGAGGCCCGTCCCCTCCTGCTCCCGGTCGAGGAAGGGGATGAGCCCGAGGCCCACCAGGACGATGGTGGGGATGCCGATCCCGCCCATGAACGCGGAGAACGAGACCAGCTCCTGGAGCCCGAGGAAGTACCAGGGCGCCTTGGCCGGGTTCTCCGGGACGGCAGGGTTGGCGAGCTCCTTCAGGGGCGCGTCGGAGACGAGCGAGAGGACCACGCAGGCGAAGCACGCCAGCATGAGCACCGCCGCCTCGGCGTACATGAGGTGCGGCATCGAGGGGAGCGTCCCCTCCGGCCCGCGCCCGACCGCCGGCGACTTCCCCTTCACCAGCGCGGCGAGCGACCAGGTCTTCTGCGGCGCCTCGGTGAACACCGGATAGGTGTCGCGCGGCGGCGGGCCCATCCGCGCCTCGGCGTCGGGAGGCCGGACGAGGCCGCCGTCCTTGCGCGCGCGCCAGAAGTGCACGGCGAGGAGCGTCACCAGCGCGAGCGGCAGCACCATCACGTGCAGGAGGTAGAAGCGGATGAGCGCCGCCTGACCCACCTGGTCGGATCCGAGGAGCAGCTCCTTCTGCAGCCCGCCCGCGTCCAGCCAGCCGGTGATGCCGAGGGCGTCGGTCACCTCGCGCGGCGACTGCGCGATGTTGGCGCCGATGGTGACGGCCCAGTAGGCGAGCTGGTCCCAGGGGAGCAGGTATCCGGTGAAGGAGAGGCCCAGGGTGATGGCGAGGAGGACCATCCCCACCACCCAGTTGAGCTCGCGCGGCGCGCGGTAGGCGCCGGTGTAGAAGGCGCGCGCCATGTGGAGCAGCACGCCGACCACCATGAGGTTGGCGGACCAGCGGTGGATGTTCCGGATGAAGCGGCCGGTGGGGACGACGAAGTGGATGTCCTTGATCGAGTCGTACGCCAGCGCCGTGCTCGGGGAGTAGTACACCATCAGCAAAAGCCCGGTGGCGGTCGCGATCAGGAACGCCGCGAGCGTGAGGATGCCGAGGCCAAACGTGAAGGCCGGCCGCAGGGACCAGCGGTGCACGCGCGCCGGGTGAAGGTGCAGGAACACGTTCCCGAAGACGAAGCTGGCGCGGCTCCGGTCGCTGTCGGGGCGGCCGGTGCGGAACATCGTCTCGCGCAGGCGGCGCGGGGCGGCGCGCAGGTTCCCGGCGAACCGGCGCAGTGCCGGAAGCTCCGGCCCCGGGGCCGCACCGGGGCCGGGCGGGGGAGCGCGCAGGGCAGACGGCGCGCTCATGCCTTCACCCTCGTCCCCGGGGGCACGGCTGCCCCTTCGTCCACGACGTAGCTCCCGCCGCCGAGCGACGCGACCGCGAGCCAGCGGAGGGGCTTCGGGGCGGGGCCCTGGACCACCGAGCCGTCGGCGGAGAAGCGCGAGCCGTGGCACGGGCAGTCGAAGCCGGTGGCGCTCGGTTGCACGATGCAGCCGAGGTGCGTGCAGACTCGGGACACGGCGTAGACGCCCTCGGCGTCGCGCACCAGCACCACGGGCCGGCCGGCGGCGATCCAGGGAACGCCCGGCGCGAGCGAGTCCGGCAGCGTCACGCGGAACTTGCGCGAGGGCGTGGGGAGGACGCCCGGCTTGGGAAGCCTGGCGAGCCCGAGCGTCGCGAACGCGAGCGTGACCAGGGCGGACCAGGCGGCGGCGAGGCCGAGGAAGTCGCGCCGCGGCATCGGCTCGGGCTCGAGGCGCGAGCGCTCCGTCCCTTCGACAGCGGCTGTCGGGATCATGCCGGACTCCAGCTGGCGGTGAACTGCACGCGCTCCATGGCGATGGCGTCGACCGGGCAGCGCATCACGCACAGCGCGCAGCGGATGCAGCGCTCCTCGTCCTTCAAGATGGCGGAGTGCGCCTCGCGATCGAGCCCGCCCGCGGCCAGGGCAGCGTCGAGGTCGGGCGAGGGCGCGAGGTCGGCGAGGGCGACGAGCTTCAGGCACTGCGTCGGGCAGACGTCGGCGCACCCGCCGCACAGCACGCAGCGCGACCCGTCGAAGACCGGGGTCACGCCGCAGTCGAGGCAGCGCGAGGCCTCCCGGCGCGCCTCGGCCTCGGAGTAGCCGCGCTCGACGAGCCGCCTCGGATCGTCGAGCCGCTGCTCGGGCGGGAGGACCGGGATCTCGATCCGCCGCAGCTTCTCGTACCCGGGCTCCCGCCGGTAGCGGTCGAGGGTCAGGTGCGAGGTCAGGACCTCGCTCGCGAGGCGCCTGCCGGTCACGTGGGCGTAGACGGAGCGGGCCGCCTTCTTGCCGGAGGCCACCGCGTCGATGACGAGGCGCGTCCCGTGGGCGAGGTCGCCGGCGACGAAGACGCCCGGCGCGGTGGAGGCCAGGGTCTCCGGGTCGACCTTCGGCCAGCCCGGCCGGAACTGCGCCACGTCGGCGCCTCCCTGGTCGAGGAACGAGAGATCGGTGGTCTGACCCGCGGCGATGAGGACGGTGTCGCAGTCGAGCGTGCGGACGTCGCCGTCGTCGAACACCGGGGCGAAGCGCCGCGCCCCGTCGTAGACCTTCAGGCAACGCTTCACGCGCAGGCCGGAGACGGCGCCGCCGCCGTCGCGCACGATCTCGAGAGGGCCGAAGCCGCCGAGCCGCTCGACGCCCTCCTCGTCGCCCTCCCGGATCTCGACCGTGTCGGCCGGCATCTCGGCCAGCGTCTCGAGCGAGACGAGCCGGACCCGCCGCGCGCCCGGGAGGCGCGCCGCGGTGCGGGCGGTGTCGTAGGCCATCTGCCGCACGACGGTGCGCGCGACGTCGTAGGCGACGTTGCCGCCGCCGACGACGACCACGTCGCCGCCGAGCGGCAGGGGCTCTCCCAGCGCCACCGCCCGGAGGAAGTCGACGCCGCCGTACACCCCCGGGCCCCGCTCCCCGGGCAGGCCGAGCGCGCGCGGCCGCTTCGCGCCGACCGCCACGATCACCGCCCGGAACTCGCGGCGGAGCTCGCCGAAGGCGACGTCGCGCCCCACCGCCGTGCCGCAGCGGATCTCGACCCCGAGCGCCTCGATGACCGCGACCTCGCGCCGGATGAGCTCGCGCGGCAGCCGGTACTCGGGGATGCCGAGCGCGAGCATCCCGGCGGGCACCGGCTCACTCTCGAACACCACCGGGCGGAAGCCGAGCAGCGCGAGATCGTGCGCCGCCGCCAGGCCGGCGCAGCCTGCGCCGACGACGGCCACGCGCTCTCCGCGGACCGGCTCGAAGGCGGGGGAGGTGGCGGCGCGGAGCAGCGCGGCGAGCTCCTCGGCGTCGGCGGCGACCTCGGGGACGTGGGCGCGCACCGCGGCGAACGCCTCCTCCGGCGGCCGCGCCTCGACGCCGTGGCGCTCGCAGGCGAACCGCTTCAGCGCACGGATGGCGACGGGGCGATCGGGGCCCACGAGGAATCCGTCGGCGTCGGTGCGCGGGATCTTGCCGCGCCGGCAGGCGGCCTCGCAGGGGGCGGCGCAGATGCGCCCGCAGATCGAGGCGAAGGGGTTCGGGCCGCGGGCGATGAGGTAGGCCCGCTCCGGATCCCCGGCGGCGATGGCGCGCACGTAACCGCGCGCGTCGGTGTGCACCGGGCAGGCCGCCTGGCAGGAGATGAGCCCGCGGTGATGGTGCTCACCGGGGACCTCCACACGAAGGGGAGCCGCCACGCCCTGCATGGCCACCTCGCCCGGCGGCGCCCGAGGCGCCGCTGTCGCTCGCCGCTATGCGCTGCCCTGGATGTCCGCCACCGTCGTCGTCTCGAGGAACCGGGAATAGGTCGTCTTCACGCCGCGCCACGCGTCGTGCGCCGAGCACGCGCCCGAGTCGCGGCAGGGGCGGTCCGGGCGCAGGAGGCAACCGGGCCGGGCCCGCTCGCCCTCGAAGGGCAGGACCACCTCGATGAGCCTGATCTCGCGCGGCGCGCGGGAGAGGCGGTAGCCGCCGCTCACGCCGCGGGTCGCGGTGACGACGCCGGCGCGCGCCAGCCGCCGCATCACCTTGGCCAGGTAGTCGGCCGGCACCCGGACGCGCCGGGCGATGTGGCGCCCCTGCATCGCCTCGTCCCGCTCGTGCGCCGCGAGGAACGCGACGATCCGCAACGCGTGCGTGGCGCTGGACGACAGGACCATGCCGACCGGATGCTAGGTCATTGTGGATATAGATGTCCACAATGACCGCACCTCACCCCCGCCCGAGGGGCGGCGCCCCTCGACCGGCCCACGTCGCCGCGTCAGCGGCGGACTTCACGGGTACGTCCACGGGGACCAGGGCCCGCCCGCGGGCAGCATCGCCGAGACCGAGGCACACGCCGACTACGACGTACCAGGCGCAGTACAGACCGAAACCGAAAGCGAAGAGGACGGCAACGATGCAGAGTCCGACGTCGAGCATTTGCTTTCACCTCCTGCAAGTCGGATGACC